>CACLQJ010000008.1 GCA_902609065.1 uncultured Pelagibacteraceae bacterium | reverse complement strand
AAAATATTAGATGAAAAAACAGAATACGGTCTCGGTTTGGACAGTGCAATGTTAGAGGAATTTGAAAATAATAATAAATATAAAAACACAATATTTGCAAATTCTGTTGATTTAATTCATGAGTTATTTATCTTTGAAAAAAGATTGCCACTTAGTATATCAAAAAAACTTTTTTTGATTATAAATAAAAATGATACTTTTAAAAAGTATGTTTCTAAATTGGCGAATAAAGGAGTCTATTTTTAAATTACTGTATTGTTGTATTGCTAAATTTATCTAAAATATAAGTTTTTAAAATTTCCTCTAGTTTTTCACGCCTTTTATTTAAGTTTGTAGTTTCTAACAATATCTGTTTCTCTTCCAAAGAAAATGGTGAAGCCATAGACAAAGTATTTATTGTCTGATCTACACTTTGATTTTCCAAATCCTTCCAATTAATGGCGTATCCCTGTCTCTCAAATAAAGTTTTTAAGCTTTTAAGTATTGTATCCAGGTTAGAAAAATCTATTTCCTCTTTTTTTTCATTAATGTCCTGACTAAAGTAATTAAAATCTACCTTACATTTTCTGTAAAGTCCCTCATGCTCAACCTCATTGATTATATTAAATCTAGACACACCGTTAATGACTATAAGATACCTTCCATCATCAGTTTCATTGAAACTTGTAATCTTTCCTGCACAACCAGTTTTATACAAATCAGGTTTATTTTTTTCACCTGTTTTTCTTGGCTGTATCATGCCAATAATTCTATCACTTTTCATTGCATCATCTATCATCTGTAAATATCTAGGTTCAAAAATATTTAGAGGAACTGTTGTCTCTGGAAAAATAATAAAATTTGATAATGGAAAAACAGGTATAATATTTGGTAAAACTTTATTTGAACTCATGACTATACCTAGCAAATTTTTACTAATTCATCTAGTGACCAAAAGATCATTTATGTATTTTTTAAATTATGATAGAATATATAAGAATTTGAATGCGGGCATAGCTCAGTGGTAGAGCGTCTCGTTGCCAACGAGAAGGTCGTGGGTTCAAGTCCCATTGCCCGCTCCATAAAAAGGAGAAAAATGACTGATTTATCTGAAAAAAAATGTATACCTTGTGAGGGAGGAATTCCAAGCTTTGATTTAAGCGAAATACACAAATACTTAAAAAAAGTTGATGGTTGGGAAGTTAAATCAGAGGATAACAAAACCTTTTTTTTAACCAAAGAATTTAAATTTAAAAATTTTTTAGAAAGTCAATCATTTATAAATAAGGTTGGAAATTTATCTGAAGAAGAAGGTCATCATCCTGATATTTGGTTCGGGTGGGGTTATGCAAAAATAAAAATATTTACTCATGCTATAAATGGCTTGCATGAGAGTGATTTTGTTCTTGCAGCAAAGATCGACAAACTTAGCTAATGTTTAAAATGTCTTGTTTTAGAAAATACTAAAACTATACCCATTTTATTCGCGAATTTGATTATATCTTTATCGTTTATAGATCCTGAAGGCTGCACTATCGCTTTAACACCAGATAAAACAAGTTTTTCAATGCCATCGGTGAAAGGAAAAAAAGCGTCAGATGCTGCGTACAATTCATCTTTTAAACTCTTAAAAGCTTTTTGACTTTTCATTTTATTTATTGCTATTTCGCAGCTACCTACTCTACTTGCTTGTCCAGAACCTATACCTACCGTAGAAAAATTTCTGCTAATCACAATTGCATTTGATTTTACAAATCTACAAATATTAAATGCAAATATTAGGTTTTTCATAACTTTTTTTGAAGGTTTAGCTTTAGATACAACACGAAAATCTTTCAAATTTATATTTTTTAAATCTGAAGACTGAATAAGCAAATTATTAAAGTTTGTGGTAATATTCGAAAACTCTTCAATTTTAACTTTAGTAGAATCTATTATACGCAAGTTTTTCCTTCTTTTTAAAATTTTTAAAGCTTTTGTTTCAAATCCATTTGCTATAATGATTTCAAAATAAATTTTATTAATTTCCTTAGCAATTTTGTTATTTATTTTAAAATTGCAAGACACAATTCCTCCGAACGCACTCTTAGGATCACAATTTAAAGCTAATTTAAAACTCATAATTCTATCTTTGCTAATAGAAACCCCACAGGGATTGGCATGTTTAACTATTACAGTTCCTTGATTTTTTGGTAGGGATTTTGAGATTAGTAGAGAAGAAAAAATATCATTATAATTATTGTAGCTCAATTTTTTTCCGTGCAATTGCTCAATTTTTTGACCCTCTTTTAATGAATAAATTGCAGCAGTTTGATGTGGATTTTCACCATATCTTAATTCTTCAACCTTATTGGATACTGTAATGTATTTTTCAGGATATTTATTTTTAGACAATCTTTTAAAATAATTAAATATCGCACCGTCATAACTTGCTGTTGTCATAAAAGCTTTCTCTGACATATGTTTTCTAAACATCATAGAGGTTGATCCATTATTTAATTTAAGTTCTTTAAAAAGATCCTCATAATTTTTGTACGATGTAATTACAGTAACATCTTTATAATTTTTTGCAGCTCCTCTAACCATAGTGGGTCCACCTATATCAATATTTTCCAGTATTTTTTTATGCTTGTTTGCTGTTTTTAAAATATTTTCAAATGGATAAAAGTTACAAACTACTAAATCTATTTCCTCAAAATTTTGTTTTTTTAGTTGACCCATATGAATTTTATTTCTTCTATCACTTAATATACCAGAATGAATTTTAGGATGGAGTGTCTTAACTCGACCGCTCAGTAACTCTGGTAGACCTGTGAATTCAGATATATCTATACAATTATAACCATAACTTCTAATTTTTTTATAAGTGCCTCCTGAGCTTATAATTTTAATTTTATATTTTGATAAATTTTTTATTAAAGACTTGAGATTTGATTTGTCGCTTACAGATATTAGTGCAGTTTTAATCTTTACTTTCATATTTTTTCAAATTTCCAATTAACTTTTTCATCATTTTCAGAAGTTTTTCCAGATATATAAATATTTTGATTTTCTAAGTAGCCATTTTTTTTTCCAAAAAATAATCCAGTTTCGTAGTTTATAGAATGATTTTCACAAGTGAATTTCCATCCTGAGTTATTCATATCAATTAGTATGTTACTTCCATCCACGGTTTTAGTCACCTTAGTGCCGGGGTACATATGGAACCTTATCTCAAAGCTTATTGAATTATTTCCTTTTTTGCACAATAGTCTATCAGATCCTTTAATGATAAAATCCTTAAGCAAAACCTCAATCACTCTATCATGAATTATCCCAAACCTCTTAAGATATCCATTATGTGATCCATTTAGAATCCATTTATTATCTTCTGAAAAAATTTTTTTTGTAAGTATCTTAAAACTTTTATCGACATATTTTTTATCATTATTACCTAAATAGAATTGTGACACAGAGGTATTATCAAGTACCAATGTTGAGTGTGATGCTGTAGATCTAGAAATTTTATTTAATTGATGCCTTTCATTTTGAAAATATCCTGAGTTGCAGACCAATTTTTCACCAAGATAGTTTAATTCGAAGGACAAAGGGCCTGACTGGTAATTTAGTGAAAATTTTTGATCGGGAGGTTCACCCAAATCCATTGCAAGACAAATTTTCTTTCCTTTTAATAACGCGTAATTTCCAATCACGTTTTCAGTGCATTTAAATTTATAACCTTTAGATTTCAAATAAAAATCAAAGTCAGAATTATCAGACTCAATATTGCCATTAAATAAACATGAAAATTTTAAATTATTGAAGAAAAGATCATAACCTTGACCTAAATAATAAAGTGTCTCATCTAAATAATCTGGTATTTCATTTTGTGAATCTTTCAGTAATTCTCTAACTAGTACAAGGTATTTGAAATAAAAAGTTAATTGCCTAAGATTTCTCGACCTAGGAAATAAATCTTTATCAAGGCTGTTATTAATAATTTTTCTAAGTAAATTTAAACCAAAGTTAAGAAAATTTTTATCTTGATATGATAATCCACCTAATATTATTGCGCTACAAGATATAATCTTATCGTCTAAGGTGTCTGATTTATTTACTTGATTAATTAAATGATTAATCTGTTTTCTTATAACAAAATTAAAATCGTTTTTAAAACTTTCATCTCCATCTTCATATGTTAATCTGGTATTACTTAACCAAGAAATTATTCTTTTTGATAAAATATCTAATTCCCAGACTTGATCATTATATTTTGAATTTTTTTCAATCCAGCTTTTAATAATAGATTGTACAATTTTTTTTGAGGATTTTAAATCAACCGAAAAGAGCCAAAAAAAATTATGTAATTTTTTATAAGATATATTATTTATATTCTGATTTTTCCAAATTAAATCTGTATTTAAGTTTCCTATATTTATTTTTTCTTTGTTATATTTGATTATACAATCAAATACTGATGGGCTTGATTTATAAACTAATTTTTTTGATACAATTCTAGATATTTTTTCATCGTAAAAACTTGTGCTAAGATAAAACTTTTTTATTTCTGAATTAATAATTGTTTTAAAATTTTTAAAAAAACCTAAAGAATTCTTTAATTTCATTTATATCTTTTTCAAAGTCTCTATATTTTTCCTCAAGTCGCCATTGTTCTCTTTAAAAATAGTTGTTCCTGATACAAGTATATTTGCTCCCGCAATAATAGCTTCTTTAGAATTAGAAAAATCTATTCCACCGTCTACCTCAATATCGAAGTCTAAATTGTCATTTTTTTTTATCTCATCTAATTCTTTAATCTTACTTAAAACATCAGGGATAAATTTTTTGTCCGCCAAATCCTGGGTATACGCTCATAATTAGCACTAAATCTATTTTCTTAAGATAATCTTTAATTAGACTAATAGGTTTGTCTGGATTTAAAGATAAACCTACTTTTTTTTTCATTTCTTTTGTGTGTGTTATTGAGTCATTTAAATTTTCGGTAGTCTCTGGATGTATTGTAATTATATCCGAACCTGCCTCTGCAAAATCTTTTATATATTTGTGCACTGGTGAAATCATTAAGTGAACATCAAATGGTATATTTGTAAATTTTCTCAAAGCCTTAATAACTGGTGGTCCAATTGTTAAATTAGGAACAAAATGACCGTCCATGACATCTATATGAATTAAATCTGCACCGGCAATATCTAATCTTTCGATCTCTTTTCCTAGTTCTCCGAAGTTAGCAGACAATATTGAAGGAGAAATTTTAATTTTTTTCATTGATATTCAATTACACTAATATCAATATTTGTTTTTATTTTGAATTATTATTTCCCAAAAATTTGATATATTTGTGTCGCGATCTCACTTTCAAGTGGAAAAGACAACATTCCCATGACTGAATATCCCATCAAGTAGGGCATAAGATAAAATCTGAACATGTAGAAAAACCAAGCAACATAAAGTGGAACTAACGCAGTAATTATGAAAGAAGGTGTTATAAATCTAAATATTTTAATAATTGGATCAGTCATTTTTACAAAAACCCTCATAAAAAAAAACTCCGAGTCTTGTTTTTGAAAAATATTCATCGCTACTCTTCCAATAAGAGTCCACATAATAACACCCATAATGTAATCAATGATGTATATAAGAGGATGAAAGTTAGCGCTCATTTTAATTTAAAAAGGGGCGATTTAAATCGCCCCTTAATACAATTAATTTAGTTTAATGTTGTTTTCCAAGTACTGTTTTACCACTCGGTACACGTACCTCATCAACCATTTTTTGAGTAGCAGAATCTGGCGCTTGAGTTAACAAACTGACTACAACCATTGAAACTAAGCTGACTAATGATCCAACTATTCCGAATGTAAGCTGAGTTACACCCCAGAATCCTTCGCCACCATTTCTTACCCAAACTAGATAAGCAGTTCCAGATGCTAGTCCTAACAACATTCCAGCAACAGCTCCTGGTGCATTTGCTCTCTTCCACCATACTCCTAATACAAGTGGGAAGAACAATCCAGACATAGCAAAGTCAAATGCCCAGATAACTGAACCAAGGATACCTTGAATTTCAAGAGCTGCAATTGTTGCTCCAGCAAAACCAATTAATACTAATAATACCCTCGCCACGATCAGTCTTTTAGCAGTCTCAGCTTTGGGATTAATTATTTTGTAGTAAATGTCGTGTGATAAAGCATTTGAAATTGCAAGAACTAATCCGTCTGCGGTTGACATGGCAGCAGCCATACCTCCGGCAGCAACTAGTCCTGAAATTACGTATGGTAATCCAGCAATCTCTGGTGTAGCTAAAACAACGGCTTTACCACCCATGAAAAACTCATTCAATTCAAGAGTTCCATTTCCGTTGAAGTCGCTTACGAACATTAGATTTGCTTGGTTCCAGTTTTGATACCAGTCTATAGCTTGAACATCTGCAATAGATTTACCAATAATTCCAGTTGGTAGATTTGGATCCATCAAAGAAAGTTTTGATAAAGTAGCTAACATAGGTGCAGAAGAATATAGCAGGAATATAAAGAATAACGACCAACCTACTGATCTTCTAGCTGCCTTCACACTTGGAGTTGTAAAATATCTCATCATAACGTGTGGTAACGAAGCTGTTCCAGCCATCATACAAACCGCTAATGAAATAAATTTCCAAGGTGTTGTGTTAACATCAGAGTGAGCTTTGGTTATACCTGCCATACCTTTTGGTACGGTAGCCAAGTCACTTGCAGAATTTTTAACAAAACCAAATTGACCCTCAAGTTCTGCAATTCTTGCTACCTCATCAGCTAACATAAAGTGTGGGAAGAACCCAGCGCCTATTTTGTTACTAATCCAGAAAACAGGAAGCAAGTATGCAATAATCAATACTATGTATTGTGCAACCTGAGTCCATGTAACTGCTCTCATTCCTCCAAGCATCGAACACATTAAAATACTCGCTAGACCAACATAAACAGCAATATTAAATGGAATATCTAATGCAACTGATGCAATAGTTCCTGTAGCATTAATTTGTGCTGTAACGTAAGTAAATGATGCAACTGTTAGAACGATCACAGCAGATAGCCTTGCTAAGTTTCCGCCGTATCTTGTACCTATAAAATCTGGAACTGTATAACATCCAAATTTCCTTAAGTACGGTGCTAATAGAGATGCAACTAATACATATCCACCAGTCCATCCAACTAGAAGAGCCATATATCCGTAACCTTTGAAATAAATTCCACCAGCCATTGCAACGAATGATGCACCAGACATCCAGTCTGCTGCAGTTGCCATACCGTTAAACACTGTTGGAACTTGTCTGCCAGCTACATAATAAGCATCTACCTGAAGTGTTCTGGATAAATAGCCAATTAGCGCATAAATAAAAACTGTAAATGCAACAAAGAATATACCAATCATCTTTGCAGACATTCCAGCTCCTTCCGCAATTGCCATAAGAATTATAAAACCAAGGAAACCCCCTGTATAAATTCCATAAATTTTAGGCAAGTTGTCGATAAATTTACCTTTTATCATTAGTCATCCTCTCTTTCGGTGAAACCAAACTCTTCATCGATTTTTTCTTGTCTCCCTGCAAACCAGAAAATTAGTATTACAAAGATCCCAAGAGAACCTTGGCAAGTAAACCAATACGTTAAAGGATATCCAAAAGGTTTAATGCTTGAAGCGTTCATTTCAGTCGCGAAGAAAAAGATGCCAATTGAGAAGACAAACCAAATTGCTAATGTAATAAAAAGCAAACCTCTAGTTTTCTCCCAATGTTGTTGTTGTTTTGACATTTTTTTCCCTCCCTATAGGTTAAAAAAAATAACCATACTCATTATGAAATTTATTGAAACCCCTAAAAATGCTACAAATTTATGTATTTTTAACATATAAAACAACCAGAAGTAGTTAAATGGCACTAAAATACAGATTCAATTTAAAAGATATAAATTTAAAGGATTTTAAAGTTTATTTACTAGCATTGTTTAAGGGTGTTCTGCCAAAAAAAAAAATTAAAAATTTAGAAGACTTAAAAGATTATATACAAAAAAAATCAGCCTGGGTTTCTCAAGTTACATTATATGGATATTTAAAAACTCGAATGGGAACTAAATATGTCTTACATTTTGATGACGAAAAGCTTTTAGGATCTATAAATACCGCGAAGTGGAATATATATTCAGTCGCCTTACAAGATATGACTCTATATTCAATATCTTATTTAAATCTAATAAAAAATTATCAAGATACAAATCAAGCGTCTAACATTTATAATTCTATTTTAGATAATGAAAAATTGAATGGAATGCCTGAAGACGTATCTGAAAAAGGGAAAACTGAATTTCAAGAAAGATTAATAAATTTAGATTGGAAAAAATATTGTACTGCCTTACCATTTAACAAGAGTGCATTAGCTCTCTATGACTGGGCTCCAATAGCTGATGAGCTTAAAACTTTGGATAGAACAATCGTTTTAAACTCTATGATATTAAAATGGGATAATGTAAAAGAAGAATTTGAAAAACTAATTAATTTTTAAATATTTTTCCTATCATTAACTAAACTTTTTACTACACTTGGATCTGCTAATGTTGTCGTATCACCAAGTTGATCATGTTCGTTAGCTGCAATTTTTCTAAGAATCCTTCTCATAATTTTACCTGATCTAGTTTTGGGAAGACCTGGAGAAAAATGAATTAGATCGGGGGTTGCAATTGGACCTATCTGTTTTCTCACCCAAAGCTTTAAATCTCTTTCAAGTTCTCCGTTTGGTTCCTCGCCGACATTTAACGTTACATAGCAGTATAACCCATTTCCTTTAATATCATGGGGGTATCCAACTACGGCCGCTTCAGCAACTTTAGGGTGAGCGACAAAGGCACTTTCTATTTCGGCAGTTCCTAAATTATGTCCAGAGACAATTATAACATCATCAACCCTACCTGTTATCCAGTAATATCCATCTTTATCTCTTCTACATCCATCACCAGTAAAATATTTTCCATCAAACTGTGAAAAATATGTATCAATAAATCTTTTATGATCACCGTAAACAGTTCTCATCTGCCCAGGCCATGATTGGGCAATACATAATCTTCCTTGAGCCTCGCCTTTAAGAACCTTGCCATTCTTATCAACTATTACAGGTTTGATACCGTAAAAAGGTTTCGTTGCTGACCCTGGCTTCAAATCTATCGCTCCTGTTTGGGGACTGATCAAAATTCCACCTGTCTCTGTTTGCCACCATGTATCAACAATTGGACATCTAGAGTCACCAACTGTCTTATAATACCATTGCCAAGCTTCTGGATTTATTGGCTCTCCAACAGTACCTAAAAGTTTTAATGTTTTCCTTGAAGTTTTTTTTACTGGCCCATCTCCCTCCCTCATCAAAGCTCTTATCGCAGTTGGAGCAGTATAAAATATGTTTACTTTATACTTATCTATAATTTGCCACCACCTTGAACTATCAGGGTATGTTGGTATTCCTTCGAACATAATAGTTGTAGCTCCATTGGAAAGTGGACCGTAAATGATATAGCTATGACCTGTAACCCAACCAATGTCTGCACTACACCAATAAATATCTTTAGGTTTGTAATTAAAAATATATTGATGAGTCATTGAGGCATAAACCATATATCCACCCGTTGTGTGTAAAACTCCTTTAGGTTTTCCTGTAGATCCAGATGTATAGAGAATAAACAATGGATCTTCTGCACTCATTTCTTCCGGTTCACAGTTTGAGGATACATTTTTAGTCATTTCGTGATACCAAACATCTCTACTACTATCCCAATTAATTCTATTACCAGTTCTTTTAATCACGATACATTTTTTTACTTTAGGGCAATCTACTAATGCTTCATCAGTTATTGATTTTAAGTGAATAGTCTTTCCTCCTCTAATCCCTTCATCGGCAGTTATAACGTAATCAGACTTACAATCATTAATTCTTCCAGAAATACTATCTGGTGAAAAACCTCCAAAAATTATCGAATGAATAGCACCTATTCTTGCACACGCGAGCATAGTATAAGCAAGTTCTGGTATCATAGTTAAATAAATTGTAACTCTATCTCCTTTTTGAACACCCAACTCTTTTAAACCATTTGCTACTTTTGAAACTTCTTGATGTAATTGTTTATAAGTTATTTTTTTTTGAACTTTAGGATCGTCACCAACCCAAATTATTGCTGTTTTATCTTTATTTCTTTTTAGATGTCTATCAATACAGTTTGCTGATGCATTTAAAGTTCCATCATAAAACCATTTTATATGAACATCTGACTTGCTGTACTTTACATCTTTTATTTTTGAATACGGTTTGATCCAAGTTATACGTTTGCCTTCCTTTTTCCAAAACCCATCATTATCTTTCAAGGATTGTTTATATTTTTTCTCGTAACCAGATTTATTAACTGTACCCTTTTTTATCCAATCATTCTTTACTTTATAAACAACTTCTTTTGGCCCTTCAGGATCTTTTATTTTTTTTAATTTAATTTTTTTTCTTTTCAGCTTTAAAGTATTGTTTCTTTTTTTTAATTTTGTTTTTTTTTTAATTTTTATTTTTTTGCTAGATCTTTTTTTCTTCTTTTTTGCCATAGTAATTTTTTTTACTCAATCTTACCCATCTTCAAAATAATTTTCCAGCTTTTAGTATCTACTGGCATAACAGATAATCTGCTTTGTTTTACTAACTGTAGATCTTTTAGATCCTTAATTTTCTTAATTTTTTCAAGAGTTACGCAATCTTCAAGTTTTTTCACAAAAGCAACTTGCACAGCAACAAATCTCTTTTTTTGTCTGTGGGATCAATAAATGCCTCTTTTATCACTTTTACAATTCCAACAATTTCTTTGCCTATATTAGAGTGATAGAAAAAACATAAATCACCTTTTTTCATATCCTTTAAGTTATTGGCTGCTTGATAATTTCGAACACCATCCCACATCGCACCTTTCGGGCCCGCTTTCTTCTGCTGCTCAATTGACCAAACGTCTGGTTCAGATTTTAATAACCAGTAATTCATTATAATTTAACACCTGCACCTTTCAAAAATTTGGCATTTTCATCTAACTGCCATCTTGGTCTAGCTTCTAAATCGTGATGATCAAAGCTTTTAGATTTAAATTTTTCTAGACCCACCATTGCAATCATAGCTGCATTATCGCCACACAAATCTAAACTTGGAAAAAATACATTAAAGTTATTTTCATTACTTATTTCTTTAATTTTTTTTCTAATATTTTTGTTAGCAGCAACGCCTCCAGCTACTACAAAATTTTTATTATAATTATTATTAACTTTTAAATATTCATTGAAGGCCACTTGTGTCTTCATAAAAATTATTCTTTCAATTGTATTTTGAAAAGAAGCAGCTAAGTCAAACTTATCTTGTTCAGTTTTAATTGTACTTGATATTTTTAGAACTGCTGTTTTTAAGCCTGCAAATGAAAAATTACATCCCCCTTTGTTAATTATAGGCATTGGTAATTTAAACTTATTTGGGTTTCCATTTTTAGCAAGAATTTCAATTTTTGGACCTCCAGGAAATTCTATACCCAAAAGTTTAGCGGTTTTATCAAATGCTTCTCCCAAAGCATCATCAATTGTTGTGCCTAGCCTTTTGTAATCACCAAGACCGTTAACACATAAAAATTGTGAGTGACCTCCAGAAATTAATAACAATAAATAAGGATAGTCTAATCTAGTTTGTAATTTAGGACTCAGCGCATGTCCTTCTAAGTGATTTACTCCTATAAACGGTTTATTTAAAGATAAAGAAAGAGCTTTAGCAAAATTAAGACCAACGGTTAAGCAAACAATTAATCCCGGGCCAGCGGTTGCAGCTATTGCATCAATATCATGTAAACTTTTTTTACTTTCTGACAAAGCTTCTTTGACAATTATATCAATTTTTTCTACATGAGCTCTAGCTGCTAAATCTGGTACAACTCCACCGAATTTTTTATGAACATCAAATTGACTAGATACAATATTTGAGAGAATTTTCGGTATTCCAGAACTGTCATCTTGAATAACAGACGCAGCAGTCTCGTCGCAACTTGTTTCTATTCCCATAATTAGAGCTTTTTTTGACATAATTTTTTTTTTATATTCAACGATTAAACTATAACAATGCAATATAAAGAATTTTATGAATAGAAATAAACTTTTTATTGGATCAAGAGCTAGTAAATTAGCACTAATTTATGCAAATAAAGTAAAAAATGAAATCTCAAAGCATTTTAACAAAGAAATTATTATTAAGGAAATAAATACTACAGGTGACAAAAAGTTAGATGTTAGACTAAGTGAATTAGGTGGAAAAGGTTTGTTTTCAAAAAATATTGAGAAAGAAATTTTAAATAAAAATATTGATATAGCTGTACACGCCCTTAAAGACCTTCCCTCTTTTGATACCGATGGTTTAATAACAAATTGTTTTTTAAAAAGAAATGACTCTAAAGAAGTAATGATAAGTAATTCTAATAAAAAATTAGTTGATTTAGTGCCTGGATCTATTGTTGGTACTTCCTCTTTTCGAAGAGAATTTCAATTAAAAAGAATAAGAAAAGATTTAAATTTTAAACTTATTAGAGGTAATGTTGATTCGAGAATTAAAAAATTAAAAAAAGGTGAATATGATGCTATAGTTCTTGCTAAGGCAGGCCTAAGTTCTTTAAATTTAGAGAATGAAATTACCCAAGAGTTTTCTATTAAGGACTTAGTACCTAGTGCGGGACAAGGAACTATTGCAATACAGTGCAGAAATGACGATGCAGATATAATAGAATTGCTAAAAAAAATTAATCATGAGCAAACAAGTATATGTGTAAAAGCCGAAAGAGAAGTACTCAAAGTTTTGGATGGAGACTGTGAAACTGCAGTCGGCGCTACATCAAAAATTATTAATAACGAAATATTTTTATCAGGTGAATTGTTTTCTGTTGATGGTAGTAGAAGATATTTTTATGAAACAAGCAAAAAATTAACTGATTTTAATTTGGCTGGTCAAGAAGTAGGAATCAAACTTAAAGAAGAATCTAGAGGGGATTATAAAAAAAAATGCATATAATGTTAACAAGACCCTTAGAAGATGTTAAAGAATTAATAATTAAGTTTAAATCTTTGGGTCATGATATATCTCATTTACCTGTTATTAAAATAATAAAAAAAGAAACAAAAGATATAAATTTTTTTGAATTTACAGGAATAATATTTACCAGCGCAAATTCAGTTAAACATCTTGATACAAAAAAAATTAATAAATCTATTTATTGTTTTTGTGTAGGATCGGTAACAGAAAAAGAGGCCTTAAAAAAAGGTTTTCAAAATGTTTATGCGGCTGATGGAAATGTAGAAAATCTTAAAGAAATCATACTTCAAAATTATAATAAAAAAAAAGGTAAATTACTTTATGTAAGTGGTGAAATAATAACTTCAAATCTCCATAAACAATTGACCGACGAGGATTATCAAGTTGAAAGAATTATAAATTATAATGTTGAGCATATTACTGAATTCGACCAAAAATTTATTGATGAATTGAAAAAAAATATGCCCAAAATCATTTATGTATACTCACAAAATAGCGCGAAAAGCTTACTCAAAATTATTAATAAATATGAACTTATTGACTATTGGATGAATACTAACTTAATGTGTTTAGGTGAAAAAACAGCTTCAGTTTTAAACGAAATAAAATGGAAAAAAATATTTTTATTTAATCCTGGAGAGGAAGAATTTTTGCTATATAAAATTTAATTATGGAAATTTTTGCAAACTTTAAAGAACTGTTCTTATCTGTATGGAATAAAGGAATAGTAGGAGTAGATTTTTTTCAAATCTTAATAGGGCTTGGTATTTTTTTTATTTTTTTGGTTTTTAGAGGCTTGATTAGTAAATTAATAATTAGAAAACTAGAGATTATTTCAAAAAGAACTACAAATAAGCTTGATGACACCTTTGTCAAGGCTATGGATGGTCCAGCAAAATTTTTACCTATAGTTCTTGGTTTCTTTTTTGCTAGTTATTACATTACCTTTGCCGAGGAAACTAGATCATTTGTAGACAATGTTAATAGGACTTTAATAACAATATTATTATTCTGGACAATTCATCAAATTATAGAACCAATTTCTTATGTTTTAAGTGGTTTAGATAAACTTTTAACAAGGGAGCTAATAGGTTGGATTATTAAATCAATTAAAATTTTAATCTTTATTTTAGGAGCTGCAGCTGTTCTTGAACTGTGGGGTATTAAAATTGGTCCAATTATTGCAGGCCTTGGTTTATTTGGTGTAGCGGTAGCACTTGGAGCTCAAGATTTATTTAAAAATCTTATTTCTGGCATATTAGTTTTAGTCGAAAAGAGGTTTAAAATTGGAGATTGGATTATTGTAGAAGGAATTATAGAGGGTATTGTTGAAAAAATTGGTTTTAGATCCACTGTAATAAGAAAGTTTGATAAATCTTTAGCGATTATTCCAAATTTTCAATTTGCTGAAAATGCTGTAATTAATGTAAGTCAAAAAACAAATTGGTTAATTAGTTGGATCATAACACTGCAGTATGACACAACAATTGATCAGTTAAAAACAATAAGAAATAAAATTGAAGACTATATTAATAATAATGAAGATTTTAATATTTCAATAGGAGTATCTGTAAGAGTTGATAAATTTGCAGATAGTTCGATTGATATGTATGTTAGATGTTTCACAAAAACAAATAGATGGAGCGAATATCTTCAAGTTAAAGAGAGATTGGCTCTCTCAATAAAAGAAATCGTAGAAGGAAACAAAGCTTCATTCGCATTTCCTAGCCAATCAATTTATGTAGAAAAAAAATGATCGCTCTCTATTATTTAGCGCTTCAAGTTATCAAACTTTATAGCTATGTTGTTATCGCGAATGTTGTAATAAGCTGGCTTGTAGCTTTCAATGTTTTAAATACTTCAAATAGATTTGTTTATTCAATTCTAGAATTTACTTATCGTTTAACAGGTCCAATTTTAAATAGAATTAGAGGTTTTTTACCAAATCTGGGTGCATTTGACATCTCTCCAATTATACTTCTATTGTTGCTATGGTTTATAGAAATGTGTATGAAGATTTACGTTGCACCAATGATTTTTTAAACATCTATGATTTTAATTGACGGAAAAAAAGAGGCTGCTGAATTAAGAAATGAACTCAAAAACGAGGTCACTGAGCTTAAGTCTAAATATAACAAAGTGCCTGGATTAACTGTAATTTTAATTGGCGATCTAACACCTAGTCAAATTTATGTTCGTAATAAAGAAAAATCTGCGGTCGAAGTTGGATTAAAATCTGATGTTATCAAATACTCAGACACAGTTGAGGAGAAGACTATTTTGGATAAAATACAAGAGTTAAATGGGGATGATACAGTTTCAGGAATTTTAGTTCAATTACCTTTACCTAAACATATTGACAAACAAAAAGTTATAGAAACTATTCATCCCAGCAAGGACGTTGATGGTTTCCACCCTATGAATGTTGGAAATTTATCGTCTGGTTATGAAAGCTCAGTCCCTTGCACTCCATTAGGCTGTTATTTACTAATAAAGAAAATAGAGCCAAACTTAAATGGAAAAAAAGCTGTAATAGTTGGTAGATCTAACTTAAACGGAAAACCGATGACACAGCTTTTATTGAAAGAAAATTGCACTGTTACAATTACACATTCAAAAACAAAAGACCTAAAAGGTGAGTGCTTAGAGGCAGATATAATAGTTGCTGCGGTAGGCATACCTGAATTAGTTAAAGGGGACTGGGTAAAAAAAGGAGCAATAGTTATTGATGTTGGAATAAACAAATCGGAAAAAGGTATAGTTGGGGATGTAGATTTTAATGAAGTATCAAAAGTAGCAAGTGCTTTAACACCGGTTCCAGGGGGCGTAGGACCGATGACTATTGCTTGTTTATTAAAAAATACAATTGAGTGTTTTAAAAGATCTTTAAAATAAGTGATAAAAAAAATTGTAAGAAAGTTGCATATTTTACAAAATATTTATATTAAAAATCGTTACTTTATCAAAAGAAACTCATACTCAATGGACAATGAGGATCTACAGATAGTAGATTATTTTAAAAATAAAAAAAATGGTTTTTATGTTGATGTAGGATGCTTTCATCCAATTCACTGGAATAATACTTATCTTCTTTTTAAAAAAAATTGGAGCGGTATAAATATAGATATAAGTGATTTTTCAATTGATTTATTTAAATTCATAAGACCAGACGATCTAAATTACAATTTTGCAATTAGTGATAAAAGTGAAAAAGTTAAGTATTATTTTCAAAAAAAACTTAGTTTGCTGAGCACAATCCAGGAAAGTCAAGCCAAAAAAGTTTTTCAAGGAAATATTAAAGAAAAAATTATTCAATCTCATACTTTAGATACCGTTTTAGAGATGGGTAGATTTAAAAATAAAAAAATAGACTTTTTAAATATTGATGTTGAGGGTGCAGATTTTAAAGTTTTACAGGGGCTATCATTCAATAAGTATCAACCAGAGTTAATATGTATAGAAATTCATAATAAAGATTTTAAGTCTGATAAAAGTTATAAATTTTTAAAAGATAAAGGTTATAAATTAATTTGGCATGGTGCTTTTAGCTTTGTTTTTAAATTAAATATAAAAATGTAAATTAAAACATTTATTGGTTTCTAATCAGGGGGTAAACTTTGGGACTTAAATACTTATAATTTGTCAACATAATTAGAACTAAGGTAATAACACCAATACCAAACCCTATGTTTATGATTAAATCTAAATTTAGTTCCCAATTTAAATTAAATATTGTCTCTATTACATAATAAGATCCAATAATGGCAAATAAAATTGCAATTAATATTATTGATGAAAAGATCAATACAAATTCAATAATAATAGAGACAATAATCTCTTTTCTTGAAAAACCAATGATTTTGAAAATTAAATTTTGAAACTCCTTAGTTTTTCCCTGTACAACTACTGCACTAGAAATTACAATTAAACCAATAATCACTGTGATAGAAGAAATTAATATTACTGCCACAAATACTTTGTTTAGCACATTTGTTACTTTTGATAAGTAATCTTTTATTTTAATTATCGATAAACTTGGTAATGCAGTTAATAATTTTGTCTCTTCAAATTTATTTTGATTTGAAAACTTAGCAGTAGCCAAATATTCATGAGGTATATTGCTTGCAAATTGTGGATTAAATAACATTGCAAAGTTTATTGACAGGTCACGGTAGTCAACATCTCTAAAACTTTTGACTTCACCCTCTATCTTTTTTCCATAAATGTTAAGAGTAAAAATATCTCCCAATTTTACATTAAAATCTCTAGCTACTTGAGCATCTAAAGATATTTGCAATTTATCTGGCTGAGATAAATCCCACCAAGAACCCTCGGTTAGAGGGTTGTCTTTTGGAATTTCATTAGTCCACGACGATCTTCTCTCACTTTCAATTACCCAATAGCTGTTATTTTGAGGCGATATATAAGTTTTCGGTTCAATACCATTAATTTTCTCTAACGCATGAGAAACGATTGGAACGACCTCAATATTAGCATCATTGTCCATTTTTTTGATTTCTCTCTCAAAAATTTCATGTTCAGTGCCTTGTATTCCAATGAAGAAAAAATCTGGGGCAATCTCTGGTATAGACTTAGAAACTTCTCGTTTAAAATTTTCTCCAACCAACGCTAATGTAAATAGTAATGTTACACCAAGCCCTAATGTCATAATTGTTATTGGGGTAATACCTTTAGATTGAGTAATATTTTTTATACTGACTTTAAAAGAAATATTAGGATGATTTTTAAATTTATTTAAAAATAATATTATTACTTTAGATAATAAAAAAAATATAGACAAACAAATAAAAAAAGCACCAAAATATGCCAGACTAATAATAGGTTTGTCAGAGCCAAATATAAAAATCGAGATTAGTATTGATAAAAATATTAAGCTTATAGCAGATGACTTTTTTGTATATTTAAATTTTAAACTTTGGAATACATTTCTAAATAAACTTGATGCTTTTACTTGTTCTATGGCATTTATTGTTGGTATAGAAAAAATGGCAAGCACTAGTAGTCCTACCAAAAAAATTCTTGTAAAATTTAAGTATGAAAAAATAGGCTCTATATTTAGACCAAGATTTTCATTTAAATAAAAACCGACAATAGGAACTAAAAAAAAACTAGATACGTATGCACATATAGAAACAACAAAAAGTAAAATAAATAATTGAACATAATAAATAGATTTAATAGTACTAGAATTAAATCCTAATGCTTTTTTGACAGCTATAGACATATTATTCTTGTTTACAAATGACAGCAAAGTATTTGAAATTCCAATGCCTGCTATTAGCATTGCGCTAATTGATACGAGAGACAAGAATTGGGAAAAGTTATTTATAACTCTTTTTAGTCCACTTGCTGAGTTTTCTGGGTATCTGATTTGCACTTTATCATCTTTTTTAAAAATTTTAATTATTTTATCTCTTGTTGTTTTTATATTAACGTTTTGTTTGAATTTAACTTTATATTCGTAATTTAAAAAACTGCCTAGATTATTTAGTTCTAAAAGATTTAGAGTTTTTTTTCCGGTGATAACGAAGTCTCCAAATGCCACAAACCCACTAACATCTGGTACAGACTTTATAACTCCTATAACAGTGAATATTTGATCCTGAATTTTTATTTTTTCATTTAAGTTTAAGTTTAAACTATTAAAAATATTTTCATTTACTAATATTGTATTTTTTTCTTTGTGGATCCTAGATAAAACTCCTTGAGGCTCATGACTAACATCTCCATATAACGGGTATTTGTTATCAACAGTTTTAACTCTTACAAATAAAGTTTTATTTTTTTCATTTCTCATGGTCGAAATCATCGTGCTAAATTCAACCATTTCAGAAACAATTGCGAAGTCCTTAACTTTATTTATTAAATTTAAATCACCTTGAAATCTGTTGTAATCTAACTCAAGATCCCCTCCTAGCAACTCCCTTGCATTATCTCTTAATTCCTTTTTCAAACTATCTTCGATAGTTAAAATTACACTAAGAATAAAAAGACTAATAAATAAAGTTAGGACAATGCTTTTAATTTTAAAATAATTTCTACTTAAATCTTTTATTGAATATTTAAATATTAATTTTAAGTCTGAACTTTTAGGAAATTTTACCATCTATAATTTTGATTTTTCTTTTTGATTTATTTGCAAGTTTATGATCGTGTGTTACCATTATTAAAGATGATCCTTCCTCTGCTACATACTTAAATAGTATTTTTGATATCATCAGAGAATTTTCACTATCTAAGTTGCCAGTAGGCTCGTCAGCTAAAATTAATTCTGGTTTCATAGCTATTGCCCTTGCAATTGCAACTCTTTGCTGTTCCCCCCCTGACAATTGACTTGGCAGGTTGTTGAGTCTATTTTTTAATCCAAATCTGTATAATAATTCTTTAGCTTGACGGTTAGGGTTTCTGAACTTATTTAATTCTAAAGTTAATGCTACATTTTCTAAAGCAGAATAATTAGGTATTAAATAAAAAGATTGAAATACTATTCCTATATTTTTTCTTCTAATTTCTGAAATTTTATCCTCTGATAAATTCGTTAAATCATTATTATTAAAATATATTTTTCCAGAAGTGGCTTTTTCTAATCCACCTATAAGCATTATTAAACTTGTTTTTCCTGATCCGCTCTCCCCTACAATTGATATAGTTTCTTTTTTTTTAACAGTTAGGTTAATATTATTCAAAACTTTTAAATTCTTTTTATCATTTTGATATTTAAGGTTAACATTTTGTAATTTAAGAAGTGTAGTCATGAATAAAATATTTTTTATTAAAATAATATTGCTCTGTCTAGTAAGCATAAAAGTCTATGCAAAAGAAAAAATCTTACTTTTTGGGGATAGTATAATGGCTGGATATGGTTTACCAGCCGAATATCATTTATCAACTGTTTTAGAAAATGATTTAACTTCTGAAGGTTATAATTTTGAAGTTATTAATGGCAGTGTATCTGGTAGTACTTCAGCAAATGGATTGAACCGTGCAGAATGGAGTTTATCTGATTCTGATATAAGTTTAATAATACTATGCCTTGGAGCAAATGATATGCTTAGAGGAATAAATCCAGATGAGACAAGAACAAACTTAGAAAAAATAATACAAATTGCCAATAAAAGAAAAATTAAAATCATTTTAGCAGGAATGTTAGCTCCAAATTCACATGGTAAAATCTATAAAAAAAAATTTGACAATGTTTATCCTAATTTATCAGAAAAATATAATTTACCATTAATACCATTCTTATTAAAAGACGTAGCATTGAAACCTGACTTAAATTTAAATGATGGGATTCATCCAAATAAAAAAGGTACGAAAATTATAAGCAACACGATAAAAAATAAAATTTTAGAAAACATATAAATATTAATTTAAAAATATGATAAAAAAATATCACCATTTAAAAGATGGAAGCTTCAGAAATCCAGAGGGATCTCCAATAAGAGATATGAAATTCAATTGGAGTTATAGAATATTTAATCAAGAAAAAAAAAAATTAAATATGAACATTCCTAATGAACACGTAATTTCCAAGGATTCGGTGATTAAATCACTTAAAGAAAATGTAAACAGTGATTACATTTTTTGGATTGGCCATGCTACTTTTTTAATCAAATTGGGAAATACAACTATTATAACTGATCCAGTTTTTGAGAAAAATATGGGGCCTTTAATTTTTGGTCCTAAAAGATACGTAGATCCAGCTATTGAATTAGATAAATTACCAAAAATTGATTTATTTCTTTTGACACACAACCATTATGATCATCTTAGTACTAGAACTATACAAAGATTCCCTTACAAGAAAGCTAAAGTTGCTACTGCTTTACAGCTCGGAAAATATTTTACTAAAAATGGATTTAACGATGTGACCGAAATGGATTGGTATGACCAAATAAAAGTTAATGATTTAAATATAACATTTGTGCCTGCAGTTCATTGGTCAAAAAGAAGTCTCTGGGACACTAATAAAACTTTATGGGGTAGTTTTTTAATTGAGTATAATGGAAAAAAATTTTTCTTTGCATGTGATACTGGTTATGGTGAAATTTATAAAGACCTAGGTAAAAAATACGGACCTATTGATCTAACCTTTATCAATATTGGAGCTTATAATTTTTATCCAATGGCGCCAAAAAAAGATAAATCCATTTATCATACAAATCCAGAGGAAGCTCTTAATATTGGACAAGATTTAAAAAGTAAAAAAGTTTTAGGAATGCACTGGGGCACAGTAGTACTCTCGTTAGAGCCTATTATGGAGCCAGGCGTGAGATTTAAAAATTCTTCTAATCAATATGGATATCATCCTGATGATGCGATAACATTTAAGATTGGTCAGCTAGAGACTTTAGATAATATCTTAGGCTAATCTTGATCGACCACCATCTACTGCAATTACTTGACCAGTAATCCATGAACTATCTTCAGAAATTAAGAATTTAGCAAGTGAAGCAGAGTCTTGCCCTTCACCAATCCTTTTTAAAGGATGCGCTTTAGCTATTCCATCTGCGATTGCAGAATTTTTTAACATCGGTTGAGCAATTTTAGATTTTGTTAAACTTGGAGCAATACAATTTACCCTGATATTTGGAGCAAACTCTGCTGCTAGACTAATTGCAAGCCCTTCAACAGCTGCTTTTGCTGATGCAATAATAGAATGGTTTGTAAAACCTCGATGAACAGCCGCAGTGGAAAAAAGAACTATTGATCCTTTATTCTTTCTAAGACTATCTTGAAAACCTTTTATAGCCTCAACTGCAGAATAAAGATTTAGTTTCATGCATTTATTGAAGTCTTCTTCTTTTGTCATTCTAACAGGTTTTAAATCTATAGATCCTATGCAATAAGCAATTCCTTTTGCCTCTGGTACATCTGACTTAATCTTCTCCATAAATCCATCCTGTAGAACATCAGCTACAGTGAAAGTGCAACCCAATTTTTCTGCGATCGGTTTAACTTCATCTTCATTTCTGGCAACTAAATGAATTTCAGCTTTATCGTTTGCAAGCTTCTCTGCAAGACTAGAGCCGATAGAACCTGTCGCACCAAAAATAATATATTTTCCTGACATAAATTTTTTTTTAGTTATATTAACACTATGAAGTTATTCTTTATACTTGGAAACCAATTATTTCCACCAAAATACTTAGATCGCTACAAAAATGATCACCTATTTTTTATGGCAGAGGATCTAGAGCTTTGCACGTACGAGAAGCACCATAAGCTTAAAATATTGCTATTTTTATCCTCCATGAGATCCCATGTAGATGAATTAAAAAAAAATAAACTTAAAATAGAATATTCAGATATCGAGAATAAAGAGTTCGGTAAAAGTTACACAGAAAAATTAAAAAAAATTATTAATTCGAAAAAAATAAACGAAGTAACAAGTTTTGAAGTTGAGGATAAATTTTTTGAAATCAAATTAACTAAATTTTTTAACAGTATAAAAGTTAAATGGAATGTTATTAAAACACCAATGTTTCTTAATTCTCGTCAGGAGTTTGATGCATATTTAAATAAAAATAAAAAACCATTTATGGCAACATTTTACAAAGAAACTAGAAAAAAACTGAATATTCTAATGGCAAAAGATGGAACACCAGTGGGTGATAAATGGAGTTTCGATGAGGACAACAGAAATAAATTACCCAAAAATATTTCTATACCTAAATTTCCAAAAATTAGTGAGACCAAACATACTGTAGCTTTAAAAAAAATAGTTGAAAAGAAATTTCCAAAACATCCAGGTAGTGTAGATAATTTTTGGTTAGCTACGACTCATAAAGATGTTGTTAAGCTATTAGATTTTTTTATTAAGGAAAAGTCTAATTTGTTTGGAGATTATGAGGATGCGGTTGATCAAAAAGATAATATATTATTTCATAGCGCACTAAGTCCATATATTAATCTTGGTTTAATTACTCCGGAATTTGTTATTGATAGAATTTTAACCCATCATAAGAAAAACAAAATAAGACTAAACTCATTAGAAGGATACATAAGACAAGTAATTGGTTGGAGAGAATTCATGAGGGGAATTTATAGGGGTTATAACAAAGAGATGGAAACACGAAATTTCTTTAAACAAAATAGAAAAATGAAAAGTTCGTGGTATGAAGGTAATACGGGTTTACCACCATTAGACTATGCAATTAAAAATGCCCTAACACATGGATGGTCACACCACATTGAGAGATTAATGATATTAGCTAATATTATGAACCTTTGTGAAATCAAACCTATCTATGTTTATAAATGGTTTATGGAAATGTTTGTAGATTCATCTGACTGGGTAATGGTTCCAAATGTTTACGGGATGGGATTATTTAGTGATGGTGGAATTTTTGCAACTAAACCTTATATATGTGGATCAAGTTATTTCATGAAGATGATGGATTTTAAAAAAGGTGAGTGGTGTAATATTATGGATGGTCTTTATTGGAGGTTTATAAATAGAAACAGATCCTTCTTTTTGAAAAATCCTAGATTATCAATGATGGTTCGTATCTTAGATAAGATGAAACAAGACAGAAAAAAATTAATTTTTTCTGCAGCTGACAAATTTATTAAGGAGAATACTAATGCCAGTTAAAGTTTTTTTTAATAATTCATGTAATATTTGTAAAATGGAAATTGACCATTACAAAAAATATTCAGACAACTCACTAGACTGGATAGATATCACAAACAATGAGGAGGCAATCTCTTTGACCTCAAAAACACAAGCAGAACTTTTGAGAAGGCTTCACGTTATTCAGGATGGAAAAGTAATAGGCGGGGCAAAAGCTTTTTTAATAATTTGGTCGAGTATTCCTAAATACAATTTTTTATATAAAATCTTAAGTAAAAAGCCACTATTTATATTATTTCATTATGCATATGAGATTGCTGCCTATTTTTTATTTTTAAAAAATAAACATCAATTAAAATGAAAAAATCTAACTTACCTTCTAAATTATGCGTTGTTTGTAAAAGGCCTTTTAATTGGAGAAAAAAATGGAAACTTAACTGGGAGAAAGTCAAATATTGTTCAAAAAGATGCTCTAGTAAAAGAATATGAATTTAGAAAAATACAAATGGAAAAGTAGAATATTGTTTGTTTCAACACCGAATTATAAGGAAAAAAAATATTTAAATTTAAAAAAAATCTATCAAGATAGGATTAAAGAATTTCACAAGAGACATATAAAATTAATTTGTAAAACAAATAAAAAAAGTAATTTTTCAGTTAATCTGATAGGATTTGATGGAAAATCAAAAAAAAAATTAGATAAACTAGATTATAAATTAGTCTTTAAGACTGTAGATAAAATGCCGTTAAGTA
The DNA here is from genome assembly GCA_902609065.1 of uncultured Pelagibacteraceae bacterium. Classification (GTDB taxonomy): domain Bacteria; phylum Pseudomonadota; class Alphaproteobacteria; order Pelagibacterales; family Pelagibacteraceae; genus Pelagibacter. The sequence goes on along the minus strand of CACLQJ010000008.1, from coordinate 6,165 downwards.
GAAAAATTAAACCTTTAAATTTATCTTTATTTTCAGATTATAATCCCAAAACAACTACTCAAGGCCTAGGTTTCAAAAATAAAGAAAAAGCCTTATACACAATCGATACTATAAAAAATAGATCAATAAAATATCAGGTAAACGTTATCGCAACTATGCTAGGAAGGGCAAAAAATCACCCAAATAAAACTAGGGATATGAATGATGCTATAAAATTATTTAGTGAGTGGATGAAACAATATAAAAGAAAAAAATGCAATTTAAGGTAATTAAAAATTTAAAAAAAATTATATTCTTACTCTTATTAATATTTCCAAATAAACTTTATGCTAGTTTTTTTGAAGATTTAACAAGTCAAATTGTCGAAAACCCAAAAAGACTTAGTTATGGAGTTTCTGTGACAGATGTAAACAAAGATGGAAACTTTGATTTTGTGGTCACTGGGTTTGGTTATCTTAACTTAGCATTATCTTATAAAGATGGAAAATTAATAAATATTGTTAATGAAAATATTTTTTCTGATGAATTTAGAAGAACTATTGGTGTTGCCGCATGTGATATTGATAAAGATGGATACGAAGAAATCTATTTCCTTAACACAGACACCTACAGTGGTACGAAAAAATACTCAGATAGACTAATAGACTTTGATGGAAACAAATTTTTAGATTTATTTGAAGTTGAAAAAAATAAAAAGGATTTAAATTTGACAGCTGGAAGGTCAGTTGCTTGTGTGGATAGAAAAGGTGATGGAACATACGGCGTTTATGTTGCTAATTATGGGGGACCAACTAGATTTTATGAATATAGTGACGACGTAATAGTTGATAAGTCAGTTCAATTAAATTTAGCAAAAGTAACAGGAGGTCGAGCAGTTGTAGCAGGTCATATTATTTCAAATAAAATGGATATTTTTGCTGCCAATGAGAGAGGTGCTAATTTTCTTTATAAAAATAATAATGGTAAATTTTTAGACGTTGCATACGAGTTTAGAGTAGAGGATGTTCTTCAAAATGGTCGAGGTACAGCTTTATCAGACATATATTATAGAGGGAGATTAGATATTTTGAACGGTAACTGGGGAGGATTTCATAGAGCTTATGTATTAAAAGATAAAATTTTTAAGGATATTGCAAAACCAACATTTGATGTGCCAACAAGAATTAGAACGATTATTTCAGCTGATTTAGATAATGATGGATATGATGAAGTTTTTATGAACAACATAGGTGAACCAAATAAACTTTTCAAAATATTAGATAATGGAGTTTTAGAACAATTACCATTAGATATTGGTTTAGAACCAGATGGTTACGGAACTGGAGCCGCTGTAGCAGATATAGACAATGACGGTATATTGGAACTATTGGTTTCTCATGGTGAAAGCAGAGATCAACCATTATCCCTTTATAAAGCAAAAGTGGATCCTAACCATAAATATCTTAGAGTAAAACCTCTAAATAAATATGGAGCACCAGCAAGGGGTGCAACCGTAACTCTTATTTCGAATTTAAGAAAACATTCGAAAACGATTGATGCTGGATCTGGGTATTTGTGTCAGATGGAACCAGTAGCTCATTATGGAATTAGAAAAAATGAAAAAAATATTAGAGTTCAAATTAAATGGACAAACGGAAAAACTAAAACAATTTCAGTTAAAGATTTTAATAAAACAATTACTTTAAGACAAAAATAATTATTTTAAGGGTTGAAGAACTCTATTTATATAATGTATGACACCGTTTGAAACTTCGACATCAGCTGTTACAACTTCTGCCTCATTAATATAAACTATACCATTTACTTTTTTAATCGTTATTTCTTCACCGTTAATAGCCTTAAGTTTAACTTCGCCATCTATTTCAGAGGAAGTAATTTTTTTTAAAAAAACGTGTCGACCTAATATATTTACTAACTTATCTTTATTTTCCTCTCTTAAGAGACCGTAATATGTTTTAGCACTTATGGCAGCAAACGCATCATCCAATGGTGCAAAAACAGTGAAAGGTCCAGCCCCTTTTAGATTTTCATTTAAACCAGATTTAGCAAGAGTTTCATTTAATTTATTAAACTTACCTGCTTCATTAAGCTTTTCAATTACATTTCCAAATGTAATAGATGGGACAAACGTTATAATTAGTACGCTTAAGATTAGATGGAATTTATTCATAGACTTTAAATAACAATAAATTAATAATTTAAAAGCCTATTTAACTGCGACAAAAGTTAGAATAAAATTACTACAAAATATCAATATTTCATGTATTAAACCTTATGACTTTTTGTTCTGTATCACTAATTGCATTATTTATTGTTGCACTAGGTGTTTTTATTTTTAGAAAACCTTCAAAAGCAGAGTTAAATAAGTTCGAAAAAGAGGACCAAGAAAGATTTAACTGGTCAAAAATGGGTTTTTAAAACCCAAATTAAATCAAATGAAACTCTTGTTAAATTTTTTAAAATTGATTCCAATTTTTTTATTAACTCTAACTCTTTCAAACATTTCTATTTCTGCTGAAAAAAATTATTATAAAGATTTAGTTACAGATTGGTCTAGGATCTTCCCAGACAATAATAGAAACGCTGCAGGTCCAAAATTTTTTAAGTATATAATTGATAAAGATATTACTTACAATGATTTTGTTGAATACAACAAATTATACTGTGCTGTATCTGGATCACTAATTGATCCTAATAGCACTGCTGAGTTTGTAAATATAAGTGAGGAAAAAACTGGAAAACAAATTTGTGGAAATTATTATAGATGTTGTGTTCCCTGTTCATGTGATTTGATGAAATATACGACGGTTCAAAAAATGAAGCATAAGTTTAAAGATGGATTAAAAGAATTTTATGTTCTTACAATTAATAATCCTTGTACAAAAAAAGATTTTCCTGAAAGGGTAACAAAAAAATATTTCTGTGATGGTAGTAATATTTCAAAAGACCAAGTTTATAATCTAGATGGACGAATGGTCATTGGTTTGTTTCATAATACAAAACCATGTAATGATAATGACATAAAAATTGTGAAAGCCCATCCTGTTACTGGAGAATACTGTGATATCAGAAACAACACTCCTTTAGAAAAATTGCAAGCTGGGATGGGAGATATATTTATAAAACTTGCTAGGTAAACTTAGCAATTATCTTAGGTATATAGCCTTTAAAATTAAAAAAACCTTTGTTACAAAATTGCCATGAAAATTGATCCAATTCCCTATAAATAAATTTATAGTTACTTAAGTTAGATAAAACAAAATCCAAATTTTCTCCAACAGATGGGTAAAGAATATACAAATCTTTCTGGATATCTTTTAATTTATCAACTGAAACAATTTCGCAATTAATTGATAATCTTTTAATTCTTTCAAGCTGGTCATTAATTAGTTCAGATTTAAATTTTATAACATTATCACTTAGTTTGACTTGTCTAAATTCATTTGAGTTAACAGCTAATACTATTTTATCAAATTTAAATTCTTTTAAATTTGAAATTTCAAATGACAAATTATTTTCAAAAATGATAAGAGTTTTATCTTCATTTAATGTTGGATTAATAAAATCGTTCTTAATAATTGAATAAGTTTTATCTGCAATTTTGGGAGGTGCATTCTCATTTAATTTTATATTTTGAAACCTATTATCAGTAAATTTTTTGATATTCCATTCTGATGCTAAATAATGTTTTCCTTGTGTTTGAATACCAGCAACCCATCTCCAACCCAGGGTGTTTGATGCAGCATCCCCATCGTATAGATGTTTTAAAAAAAATTCTGCTCCTAATTGCCAAGGTAAATCAAGCGTAAAAATCCAGATACTAGCAAACCACATTCTGGTATGATTGTGTAAGTAATTATATTTTTTTAATTCTTTTACCCACTCGTTAAAGCACTCGATATTAGTTGTTCCCTCTATAGCTTTTAGATAATTAGGATCTTCTTTATATTTCTCTCTTATGCTATTTAAGCTTATTATATAATCACTCCAAACTGTCGGTCTTAACTCTAACCATCCTTTCCAATAAGTTCTCCATAATACTTCCTGAATAAACTTTTCGTTTTTAGAAAAAGAAAATTTCGATAACGATTTTTTTATTACCTCGATTTCGTTAAGAACACCGTGAGTTATATAAGGGGAAAGACAAGAAACGTTATTACGTTTTTCAGGACCATAATCAAAATTTCTTGATCTTGAATACTCTGAGAGCCCTTTTTCTAAGAAGTTTTCTAAATTTTCAACGGCCTTAGCCCTTGTTGTTTCAAAATTCATATTAATTTATATTAATTTTTTTTTATGGAAGTTTATAAATCTCTCAATATTAGATTTATTAAAGGTTTTATTTTCTTCAAATGAAACTTTTTTCATTGAATAAGCTTTGCTTTTAGTTTGTCTTGAATGAATTGTAATATTTCCTTTATAGAGTTTCAATTTTACTGAACCGTTTACTTTATTTCTTTTGTTATCAATAATTCTTTGTAACTTAAATCTTTCTTTAGAAAACCAATATCCATTATAAATTAATTTGGCATATCTTGGCATAACTTCATCTTTTTTATGCATTGTTTGTTTGTCGAGTGTTACAGACTCGATTGCTCTATGGGCATAAAGTAATAATGTTCCCCCTGGAGTTTCATAAACACCTCTAGATTTTATCCCAATAAATCTATTTTCAACAAGATCAACTCTTCCAATTCCATTTTTGCCAGCTAATTGATTAAGTTTTTCTAAAAGTTTAGCAGGAGAAACTTTTTTACTATTTATTCCACAAGGATCTCCATTTTTAAAATTGATAGTCACAAAGCTTGGTTTATTAGGAGCTTTCTCAGGAGATATTGTTCTTTGATATATAAACTCTGGGGCAAAGTTTTTTGGATTTTCCAATGCCTTACCTTCTGTAGAAGTATGAAATAAATTATCATCAACTGAAAAGGGTGGCGCACCTTTTTTATCCTTAGGAATAGGTATTTTGTTCTTTTTTGCGTATTTAATTAAATCTGATCTTGAATTCATTTTCCAAATACGCCAAGGGGCTATCACTTTTATTTTTGGACCAAAATAATGGTAGCCCAATTCAAATCTTACTTGATCATTGCCTTTTCCTGTTGAACCATGTGACACAGCAAAAGCTCTGAATTTTTTTGCAACTCTTATTTGATCTTTAGCTATCAAAGGTCTCGCAATAGATGTACCAAGCAAATAAACGCCTTCATAAATAGCATGACCTCTGATCATCGGATAAACATAATCTTTAACGAAGACATCCCTTAGATCATTGATCACAATATTTTTTACTCCTAGTTTTTTTGCATTATTAATAATTTTTTTTTTGTTCATTTCTTGGCCGATATCAGCTGTATAGGCAATAACTTCTGCAGCATAATTTTCTTGAAGCCATTTAAGTATAATAGAAGTATCTAGACCACCAGAGTAGGCTAAAACAATTTTTTTCTTTGATTTCATTCAAAAATTAAGTGCAACTTTTTTTTGCAGCACCATAAGCTTTAGTAAAGCCCATCAAGGAATAATGGTCGATAGTTTGTGAACCTTCTTTATTATATCCTGTTACCATAATTCTAGATGCTTTTTTCATAGTTTTAATAATTTTTCTTTCAATTTTATTATCAGCAATCCAAGCAAAACCTTCTTGTTTAATATCGAACTTATAATTTGATTTTCCTGACTTTGCAGAAACTGTATTTTGATTATTATAATTGTATCCAGATGTTGTACTTACTTCATCAACAATTTTCTCATTAGGTCTAAAACTTACAAATAGTCTTGCATCTCTCTCACCTTTTTTTGGGGATTGCAAAACAGGCTTAGACTGCGCAAAACAAACCTTATCTGCTCCATTTAAATAAATAACTGTCTCCCAATCTTTAAACTTTCCAACTTTTTTAATTTCATCTGCACTAACAAAATTAGAAAAAATAAATAAAGATAAAAATATTTTAATGGTAGTCTTTTTAATTATGGACATGGATTAGGATACTTTCTTTGAATCGAGTTAATTTCATTTATTACATCTTTGTGTAGATTTACTTTTACACTTTCTATATTTGTTTTCAACTGGTCCATAGTAGTCGCACCAATTATCACACTTGTCATAAAGTCTTGAATCTCGCAAAATTTAATAGACATTTGACTCATATCTAAATTATA
>CACLQJ010000007.1 GCA_902609065.1 uncultured Pelagibacteraceae bacterium | reverse complement strand
ATACTTTTTTGTAAATTTATATATTAATGATCAAAATCTTGGAGTGTACGCAGTAGAGGAAAGTTTTTCAAAAGAGTTAATTGAGAGACAAAAATTAAGAAATGGTCCTATTTTTGGTATAAGTGAGGAATTTGGTGAAGTATATCCAAACATTAAATACGAATTATATTCAGAAATATATTGGACCAATGATTACCCCGAAATGACCTCAAATTTATTTTCTATTTTAAATAATATTAGAAATGGTGATGCGCATGTAAATGAGCATTTCGATATAGATAAATGGGCAAAGTATTTTGCAATTATAGATTTAACCGGATCTTATCATGGATCTTTAGCAAAAAGTGTGAAAAAGTACTATAATCCAACAACTGCATTATTTGAGCCTATAGGTTACGATCTACACAAGGGTACTGGGAATTTTAAAGATTTTATATTACTTGATTTTTTACAAGAAAAAAGACCAGCATGCATATATTTATGTGATCATAAAACATGGTATTTAAATTTTTTCTTAGATGAAAATAAAAATTTAAATTATAAATTTATAAATTTATATATTGAATATCTTAAAAAATTTACAAGTGAAGAATTTATTAAAGAATTTTTAGAAAAAAATAATACAAAATTAAAAAAGTTCAACAATGCAATTTATAAAGATAATTCCAAAGTAGATAAGATTAACAGGATTGGGTTAGGATATTTTATTTACGACGACCAATATCTTTATAAAAGATCAAAATTTATTAAAGAAAGGATAAATTTGATAAACCTAGATAGTGTTACTATTTCGAAAATTAATAATGTTTTTAAATATGAGGATTATGAAGCTTCACATTTCCCATTGAAAGCACAGACTCTTAATTGTGTAAATATAAATGATAAAAAAAAGATGTATCTAGCAGGAAAAATGGAAATAAAATTCAATAATTCATGCAAACAAATAAAACTATTTGATCATAGAGGTAATTCAAAAATATTTGATTTGAAAGAAAATATAGTTTTGAATTCTAAGAATATAAGAAATTTTAGAAATAAATTTAAAAACATAAAAACACACATCTCTGTTTTAAAAGAGTCAAATGATGAATTTATTTTAAATGAAGATTTAAATATATATGAAAATACTTTATTGAGTAAAAAAAATAAACTTATAATTAAAAATAAAAATATTAATATAACAAATAATGCAATATTTCTTATTGAGGGCAAACTAAACTTTGAAAATAGCAAAAATAACCCAACACAAATTTACTCGAGCGATGGAAGTGGTTCTTTAATTTTTATTGGTAATAAATTTGAATTTAAAAACTTAATATTTAAAAATTTATCTTCACCAAAATTAAACGATTTAATATTATATGGAGGGGTGAATTTTATAAATTCAGAAATATTATTAGATAATATTGTTTTTAGTAACTCTAATGATGAAGATGCAATTAACATAATTAATTCAAAATCATTTTTGTCAAATGTAAGATTTGAAAATATTTTTGCGGATGCATTGGATATTGATTTTGGAAAATCAAATTTTGATAATATAGAATGTTATAATATTAAGAATGATTGTTTGGATGTATCTGGGGCGCAGGTAAATGGGAATAAATTATTTACTCTAGATACAAATGATAAAGGTTTAAGTATTGGAGAAAACTCAAAAGTTAAAATTAAAGATATAACTACTATTAATAATAGAGTAGCTTTGGCAGTTAAAGATGGGTCGGATGCTGAATTATATAATGTAAGCTTTGATAATAACCTATATGATGTAGCATTATTTAATAAAAAAAATGAATTTGATCAACCATCGCTTTATTTAAATAATGTTAATAATCTTAATAAAAAAAAAATTCTTCAGTCTGAAAATACTTTTTTTAAATTAGACAAAAAGATATTAAATGGAACGCTCTTAAATGAAGATATTAATTCTAAACTATATTAATAAATTAAATTTAATAAATATAAAAGGTTTTACAAAATGAAAGATATGAGATTGGAAAAAAAATTTGTTTATCAAAATGGTGATACTACATACAAATCATTTTTAATAAATGGAATGTTTAAAAAAATTTATCCTAACCGTAAGATTAACTCTATATATTTTGACTGTGAAAATTTAAAAAATGTTTGGGATAATATTAATGGATTTGGTAAAAGAATTAAAATTAGATTAAGATGGTACAATCAATTATTCAATAAAGAGGTTTTTTTAGAGGAGAAAAAAAAAATAAATCTAATGACAGTAAAAAACATAAAATCCTTAGGAGTTTTTAAAGATACATTAGAACTTAAAAAATTTTTAAAAAAAACTTTGTCTCATGAAAAGTTAATTTCAAGTAAACATCTTAACTTAAGTGAAATTTTAACTGTATCTTATGACAGAGAATACTATCAAGATGTTTCAAGAAAACTTAGAGTTACTATCGATAAAAATATTAAAATTTTTAAAGATATTGAGTTAAAGCCTTTAGAAATAGAAAAACATATTGTAGAAATTAAATATCATCCGAAATACTCGATCTTTTGTAATAATTTTGTATTAAAAAATAAATTAAATAATAGAAATCAAAAATTCTCTAAGTATGTAAACTCTTTCATTGAACTTAATGACTCTGGGATATTATGATTTAAAATTTTTGGAATTTAGTTTAGATAACTGGTTATATAATATTACATAATTTAAAATATTTAGTAAAATTAAAATAATCATAATTTTTGAATTATTAATAAATTTTAAGCTTATAATAAAAATTATAAAATTATAAAAAATTATTAATATTGAAGCTGTTGGATTTATATAATTATTTAATACCTTTGTTTTTAAATAGAAAAGTATTAAGTGATGAAGATGCAAATTATCTGCACTTGATACATTGAATTTTGAGACAGATCTTCGTATTAGAGAAAAAAGAGTTTCAAAAGCTGGATACCATAATAATAATGCAATAAAATATGGAGATATAACTAAATTTAAATTATAAAACTTAATTAAAAAATAGCCAGCTAAGAAAGAGACTAAATATGCACCTCCATCGCCTAAAAAACATTTGCCAAAAATGTTAAAAGCGAGAAATATAAACATACAAATTATTAATATTTTAAATTCAATTAAATTGTCTATCTCGATGTTTGAATTTGAAAAATGTAAGTAAAAAATGACAGAAAATATTAATATATAGTAACCTGTGGTCAGTCCGTTTAATCCATCAATAAAGTTACTACCATTTAAAAGAATAGCTAAACAAAATACTGTAAAGAAAATATTAAAATATCTATTTTGTAAAAGTGAGTCAAAAAATACTACTCTAATTTCTTCAATTTGTAATTTATTTAATGTAACAAATATTGTTAAAATTAGAATTTGGAAGACAATTCTTATTTGAGGATTATGTATAATATTTTTATCTGAAAAAAGACCAATGCATAATATTAAGAAACCAAAAATTTTCAAACTAATAAAATCGTTAGATACAAAAATTGACATACAACAAAATAGAAAAATTCCTCCTATTAAAACTGGCGAATTGTCAATATTAATAATTTTTTTATGTGATGATGATAAAGCGTTATCATTAAGAATATTAAATTTTTTAAAAACAAATAAAAAAAATACTAACAAAGAGGTTGCTAAAACAATTTGACTTATTAACATTAATTATTTTTATATTTTATAACCTCAGAAATGCCAGTAGATAATTTAATTTTAGGTTTCCAACCAAGTTTAAGTATTTTTTCTGAATTAAGATTTTTTTTATAGGTTCCATCAGGAAAATTTTTATCAAAAACAATATTTCCATTGTATTTTAACTCTTTTGCGATAATTCTTGAAAGTTTAAGTATTGTTAATCTTTCTCCACTGCCTACATTAATTATTGGTAATTTATTTTTAAATAATTTTTTAATTTTTTTTTGTGAAGATTTTAGGCAAGTAAATATTGCATTAGCTAAATCACTCGAATGAATAAATTCTCTGACTGGTTTTCCAGTGCCTAAAAGTCTTATTTCTTTTTTTTTCTTTTTTTTTGCCCCTAAAAATTTAGAAATCATAGCTGGTATTACGTGCCCATTTACCTTGTCAAAATTGTCGTTAATTCCGTAGACATTGGTCGGCATTAGGCAAATAATATCCAATTTATAATCATGAAATAAAGCTTCTGAAAGTTTAATTCCAGATATTTTAGCTATTGCATAACATTGATTAGTCTTCTCAAGTTCTCCGGTTAGCAAACTACTCTCCGAAATTGGGTTTTTGGCAAATTTAGGATATATGCATGAAGTTCCCAAATAAATTGTTCTTTTTATTTTTTTTTCTAAAGCTAGTTGTAGTAAGGAATTTTGGATTTCTACATTCTCTAAAAAAAAATCTTTTTGGTTAGTACTATTTGCTATTATACCACCTGCTCTTGCTGCAGCCATAACCAAATAATCAATTTTTTTTTTTTTAAAAAAACGTTTTACTTGTTTGTAGTCTCTAAGATCTAAAGTTTTTTTATCAACAGTTATGATATTATTGTAACCTTTGCTCTTTAAAAGATTTAACATAGAGCTTCCAACAAGTCCTTTGTGACCTGCTAAAAATATGAAGCTTTTTTTTTTCATTTAATTTGATTTGATTTAATTAGTGAAATATCTGAGTCCAACATATCTTTTACCAAATATTTTAAGTTATACTTTAGTTTGTATTTTAATAATTGAGATGCTTTTTTTGGGTTTCCTTTTAAATAGTCTATTTCTAAAGGTCTGTAATATTTGCTGTCAACTTTTATGATTAATTTTTTTTTTCTTCCCAAATCTAAATAGGCTTTTTCTTTTAAACCATTTCCATTCCAAATAACTTTTAGCTTTAAATATTTACAACATTCATTGATAAAATCTCTTACACTAATAGTTTTGCCAGTCGCTATTACAAAATCATTAGGTTTTTTTTGTTGTAAAATTTTCCACTGTATTTCAACATAATCTTTTGCATGTCCCCAATCTCTTTTTGCATCTAAATTTCCAATATAGAGTATCTCATTAATTCCACAAACTAACTTGGCAAAGAACATTGTTATTTTTCTTGTTACAAATGTCTCTCCTCTTCTTGGACTTTCATGGTTAAATAGTATTCCATTAGATGCATGAAATCCGTAAGCTTCTCTATACACTTTTGTAATCCAGAAAGAGTATAATTTTGAAACACCATACGGAGATTTTGGTACCATAATTGATTCTTCTGTAAAAGATTTTTTTCCAAAAGTTTCTCCAAATAGTTCAGAAGTACTTGCTTGATAAAATTTACAATTTTTCAATTTAAGAAACCTCATAGCCTCTAGAATTCTTAAAGTTCCTAAACCACTTACTTCAGAGGTATATTCTGGTATTTCGAAAGAATGTCCTACATGGCTTTGCGCACCAAGATTGTAAATTTCATTTGGTCTAATTTTATTTATAATGTTTACCAAACTATTTGAGTCCGCCAAATCTCCATAATGTAAAAAGAAATTTTTAGTTGTATGAATATCTTTATAAATGTGATCTATTCTATTTGTATTAAATGTTGAAGATTTCCTTTTGATACCATGAACCATATAGCCTTTTTTTAGAAGTAGTTCTGCAAGATATGATCCGTCTTGTCCAGTTATACCTGTAATGAGAGCTTTTTTTTTCAAAAGTTAGTCTGTTTAAATAGTTTGTTATATCCTAGGACTATTACACTAAAAATAGATAATATTAAATTTTTTTTTTGATAAATATAATACAGCTTAAATGCATCTTTTATTTTCTGTAAGGTATTTGATGATAAAGAGTCTTTAGTGAGTCTCCAAGAAGATAATGTAGCAGACATATGTGATAACTTATAACCTTTATTTAATAAATTTAGCCATACTGCAAAATCTTCTTGGGTTTTCAAATTTGGGAAATTGATATCACTTAAAATTTTTTTATTAAAAATTACAGTACTTAGCCCAATAGTATTTTTTTTTAAAAGACTTTTATAAGTTGGGTCTTTATTTATCTTCCGATTTCCAATTATTTTATCACAGGCATCTATTACATCATATGAGGTAAATGAAAAATTAGTATTTTTTTTTTCCATAAATTCAATTTGTTTTAAGAGTTTATTTTTTCTCCATAAATCATCGGCATCGATAAACGCAATATACTTACCTTTGCAGTGTCTCAATGCTATATTTCTTGATTTTGATACGCCCAAATTTTTATTGTTCAATATGATACTTTTTTTTTTGAATTTACTTAATGCACCTTTGATGAATTTTAAGTCTGAATAATTTTTATCATCATAGATAAATACAATTTCATAGTTTTTGTAAGTTTGCACAAATATTGAATTCAATGTTTTTGCAATATATTTTTTTTTGTTAAAATAAGTAGTTACTATTGAGATTAATGGGTATTTTTTCATTTATTTTTATAAAAATAATAGTTATTTCGATATTCTATTTTTAGTTGAGATTTGTTTTTAAGACAAGTTGGTGGAACATTCCAACAATGCTTTTTATTTGTAACTTCACTAAAAAATTTTTCTTCTAGTAAAATTGTTCTAAATTCAACTTTATCTACCCAATAAAATGGAAAATTAGAAAAATTGTGATTTTCATAATTTTTTAGACTAAGTTCTTTATGAATCCTATTAATATTTTTAAAATTAAAAACAAATATTGCTAAAATGATTAAGATTTTAATTTTTTTATAAATAATCTTGTTATTAAAATTTAATCTTTTCGCAATAAATAAAGCAACTGGGACAGCTAAGACTAAAAAAACAATTGTATACCCTGCATATCTTAGAGTTGGAAAATTTAAAAACCATATTAGAAAAACAGCCAAAATCGAAAGGTAACTTAATAAAACAATTTTTAAATTAAAATCTATTTTATTATAAACTTTAAAATTTTTTTTAAAAACAATTAAAAAAATTAATAAAACGAAAATGACGACTAGAATATAGTCTGAAACTTTTGTAAAAAAATATTTTCTAAACCAATTTTCAATCCAATTAATTCCTGAAATATATTCTTGGGGATTTAAAGTTCCATAGCCTGTACCGATACCTGCTTTTGACCAAGCCTTATAATGAATATTTAAATATTTTACAGTAGCCTCTGAGATCGACCAATCTATTGTTTCTGTAAAACAAGTAAATACAACTGGGTACAAAATACATCCTGTTGCCGTTAAATTATAAAATATAATAGATAAAATTGCAAAAAAGGAGATGGAAAGAAATTTTTTGTTAAGTGCAAATTTAAATACTTGCTCAAAAGTTAATATATAAAAAAATACTGTTATAGGTACAATAATATAAATAATGTATAAAAATTTTGTTGTTATAGAAAAGATTATTAACAAAAATGATATATAAAATAATTCTTTATTTTCACTAACGGTAAGTTTTTTTTTTTTGATTGCTATAGTGGCAAATATAAAACTTAACAGTACTAAAAATTGTCCAAGATAATCCGATCCATATTCTGACAATCTGTAAAATTTTACCAAAAATGTTATTAATATTATTGAGGATAATACCTTACTAAAGTTGTTTAAATTTAATTTACTAATTAAAATAAATAAACCTGAAAAGAAAAAAATTTGTAACATAAAATTGGTAATGTTAAATAAATAAGCCTCTACATAAGGTAAATAAAAAATTGAATTAATCAAAAAAATTGAAGAGAAATGTTTAAAACCATGGCTTAAGTTACCTAATCCAAATTCTAATTTATGTGAAGAAAATTGAAGTGAATTCGGCAAGTGGTAATATGAAAAATCTTCGTTAGTTTTAGAAATTAAATAACCTAAAAAAAGTACTACAAAAAAAAAAATAATAGTTCTAAATTCTTTTTTTTCTATCAAGTTTTTCTTAGAGTATATGTAAAAAAAAGCTAACCCTGATAATAATAATATTGAATTATGAATATAATTGTGTGCTATTATTAAATGTGTTATGCTTGAAATGATATACAAAAAAAAAATTCCAAAAATTCCAATAAATGGCAAATTCAAAAATTTTTTATTTTGAAATATTTGATTACAGAATGCCATCCCATATCCTAAAGTACTTAAAACTATTGCAAAACTTAAAATTATAAAAATTAAAGTATTTATAAACATCGCTATAAGATTAAATTTGATAAATTTTTATAATGGCCAAAAATAGTAAAGTTTCGACTAAGTTTAAGATTTTCTAAAATAATTTTTTTATTTTCTGAATTTTTTAAAAAATTTTCAAAATTATTTACAAAGCTATTTTTGTTGTTATTTTCAAATAATGTGCCATTTAGATTATTTATTATTAGAGAAAATGGTCCTGGTTTTGCGTTTGATGAAAATACAGGAACCTTGCAATAAGCAGCCTCAATTAGTACAAATCCTGGGTCCTCCCATAGCGATGACAATATAAAACCTTTTGCGTTTTTAAAATAAGGAAAAATATTTTTTTTGTATCCTAACAAGTATATGTTTTCTTTTAGCTGGTGTTTTTTAATAAATTTATATAATGCATGACGATCTTCGCCTTCTCCTAAAATATACAATTTTATATTAGGCTTTTTTTTTATTACTTCCCTAAAACTATCACAAAGAAATAAAAAGTTTTTTTGCTTAGTTAGTCTTCCAATCGCTATATAAAAATCACCTTGTTGTTTTAATTCTTCTTTTGAACTTTCTCTGATTTCTTTTACATTTATTACAGGATCAAAAAGAACTTTCAATTTCTTTTCCTCACATAATTTTAAACTCTTTAAATACTCGTGGGTTTCTTTCGTTGGTGATGTAATCATGTAAATTTTTTTTAAAGCAATCTTCCATAAAAATTTCCTAAAAAAATTTAATCTTGGTAAGCCAGATATTCTTAGAACAAATTTTGTTTTAAATTTGAACATAATTAATAAAATTAATGGTAATGAAGTAATTAAATGAATAATAATATATTCAGGATTTTTTTTTTTTAAAATTCTTAGCAGAGGAAAAAAACCTAATAAAAAGAAAATTATAAATGAAAATCTACTAGATATTTTGCCATGTTTCGGCAAATATCTCAAAATATTTAAATTATAAAAATTCAATATATTTATTTTTTTATCTTTTATTTCAGATAAGTTTTGATTGAATTCACCGAATATATTTAAAATCGTAGCATCAAATTTTGTATCAAATTTATTTAAACTATATGCTGAATTTATTACAGCTTTAATTGTTGCAATCTGAGTTAAAAACGGAGACCAATAATATACATTTTTTTTTTTCAATT
Organism: uncultured Pelagibacteraceae bacterium; assembly: GCA_902609065.1. Classification (GTDB taxonomy): domain Bacteria; phylum Pseudomonadota; class Alphaproteobacteria; order Pelagibacterales; family Pelagibacteraceae; genus Pelagibacter. The sequence goes on along the minus strand of CACLQJ010000007.1, from coordinate 33,482 downwards.
TTTTCAAATTTGCATTTAAAGGTTTATAGTAATATGTTTAAAATATTTATATTACAAATTAATTTTTTTAACAAATAGTATGGATGAATATAGTCTTAAATTAGACAAGTTTTTAATTCCTTTATTATCAAACATTAAAAACCCTATTATACTGGAGTTAGGAGTAGAAAACGGTAGATCAACAAAAAAATTTTTAGATATATGTTCAAATAAATATGGGAAAGTATTTTCTGTTGACATCAATGATTGTTCATCTGTGACTAACGATAAAAATTGGAAGTTCTTTAAAACAAGAGATGACAATTTTGAATTTATTAAATCTAAATTGCCGGAAAAAATTGATGTTCTATTTATTGATAGTTTACATGAGGCTGCACATGTAGAGAAGTTAATTTACAATTATTATCCAATTTTAAATATTGGCGGGTATATTTTCATAGATGATATATCACACTTACCTTACTTAAAGGATAAAAAAAGAAATAATTTTTATTGTGAGATAAATAATAAAGAAACTTTTGAGAAAATACTCTCTATTTATTCGGAGAACTCAGAACATTTTGATTTAAATTTTTCTTTTTTTTCATCTGGACTAGCAATAATAAAAAAAAAAGATAATTCAGATCTTATAAAAAAAAAAAAATTAAATGAACGAAGTATATCAATAAAAAATATTATAAGAAAAATATGGAGAAAAATAAAAAAATAATTCTTTTTATGCCTGCTATGGAAGGAGGAGGTGTTGAAAAAAATATAATTATAATTTCGAATTATTTATCAAAATACCTAAAAAATGTAACTTTAATTACTTATGATGCGAGATTTAAATACAAGTTTTCGAAAAAAGTAAATTTAGTTTATATAAAAGAAAATAGCTACAGTACAAGTAAGTATTTAAAATATTTTTTTTGCTGCATTTTGTTGATTAAAGAAATTTTAAAAAATAAAAAAATAACTGTTTTGTCCTTTCAGGCGAACATATATTGCTTAATAATATCCAAATTTTTGAATTTTAATGTAATAGTCAGATCCAATTCTTCTCCATCTGGTTGGTCAAATAACAAAATAAAAAAAATTTTATTTAAAACTTATTTAAATTATTCACGAAAAATTATTGTAAATAGTAAAGATTTTAAAAAAGAGCTTGACAAAAAATTTAACACAAACAGTTTGGTCATCTATAACCCTTTAAATAAATCCGAAATTATTAAAATGAGTAAAAAAATTATAAAAAATAATTTTTTCCAAAAAGGTAATTTAAAATTAATAAATATAGCTAGATTCACAGACCAAAAAGATCATTTAACATTGTTAAAAGCTGTTAATCTTTTAAAAAATAAAATAAAATTACAACTACTAATTATTGGATATGGATCTAATGAGTTTTTAATTAGAAATTACATAAAAGACAATAATTTAAATAGTATTGTAAAAGTTATTGGATTTCAAAAAAACCCCTACAAATATTTAAAAAAAGCTGACATGTTGATACTTAGTTCAATTTTTGAAGGTGCTCCAAATGTAATATTAGAAGCTTTATGTCTAAAAAAAATTGTTATTTCGTCTGATTGCCCAACAGGTCCAAAAGAGATACTACAAAATGGTAAATACGGTTTTCTTTTTAAGCCTAAAAATTATAATCAATTAGCTTCTCTAATTATTTATTCCAGTAAAAATAAAAAATTAATTAGAAGAAAAATCCTTCTAGGATTTAATAGCCTTGTTAGATTTGACTATAAAAAAAATTGTAATAAGTATTTAAATGTAATTAAGCAAATAATTTAATAAGTTATATATGAAAAAAATTACAAATAAGACAATTAATAATTATTGGGAAAATTATTATAAATTTAGCAAGTTTGATACGGAGTCAAATTTTGCGAAATTCGTTAAAAAAAAAATTAAAATAAATAATCTAACATTGGCAGATATAGGCTGTGGTAATGGAAGAGACACTGTTTTCTTTAAAAATAAAGGTTTTAAACCAATTGGTTACGACCAATCAAAAAAGATTATTGTAAGCAATAACAAAAATTTTGGGAATTTTTTTTATAAAGAAGATTTTTGCAGGACAAATTTAAAGCTAAAAAAAAAATTTGACATTTTTTATTTAAGGTTTTTTATACATGCAATCACTATAAATATGGAAACCGAGTTGTTAAAAAATATAAAAAAATTATCTAAAACGAATTCTCTTTTTTTTTGCGAGTTTAGAACAACAAGAGATCCTCTAATTAACAAAGGAATAAAAATTTCCGAAAATGAAAGGTATACCTCGCATTACAGGAGATTTATAAATATTAAGGATTTTGTAAATAAACTAAAAAAAAATAAATTTAGAGTAATATATAATAAAACAAGTTATAAGTTTGCAATTAAAAAAAAAGAAAAACCAAGTATATGTAGGATAATTTTTAAAAATGTTTAAATATATTTTGTATTTTTTTTTTTTAATTATTAAGATAGCATTACCAACTAATCACAACTTAATTATTTTTGGTCATAGAGCAGGAAGGAGATTTGGTGATAATTCACGGTTTCTTTTCATGTATTATAATAAGTTTAAAAAAAAAAAAAGACCAGTCTGGATCACAAAAAATAGACTTATATTAAAAAGATTAAAAAAACTTGGTTATGAGGCTTATCTAAGAAATAGTTTCAAAGGAATTTACTTATGTTTAAGAGCAAAATGGCATGTATATGATTGTACTGAGGATGATATTCACGAAAGTATTACTAAAATTTCGAATAATGTTAATTTATGGCATGGTATACTTTTTAAAAAGTTGAAAAAACATAATAATACTTATTTAGGTAATAAATTTTTTAGTATTAGCAAATTATTTTTTAAAAAATATATAGTATATCCTAATAAAATTTTTTCTAAACACTTAATAAATCATTATCCTAAAAACAAATATAAATTAATAATATCAAATTCACCAAGAAATATTTTATTTAAAAATAAAGTTGATAATAAATATTTCACGCTTAACAATGAGAGAAAAATTGCAAAAGATTTGCAAATTTCAAAGAAAAAAGTAATAGGATATTTTCCAACCTGGAGACTTAATGGTATGGAGATATTTCCAAAAAATACGAATAAACGTGAAATAATTGAACTAAATAATTTTTTAATTAAAAAAAAAATTCTACTAGTAATAAAGAAACATCCAAATTCTTTCAAAGAAGATAAACATAGATTATATAACAAAAAACAAGATGAAATTTATTCTTTTTTGTCAAATCAAGAATCTTTTTATGTTCTAAAATATGATATTGATTTAAACTCAATAATGCATAAATGTGATGCGTTAATATCTGATTATTCTGGAGCAATCTTCGATTTTTTGTTATCCGAAAAACCTATTATTTTTTTTACTCCCGATCTTACGGAGTATAAAATTGATCCCGGATTAAATTTCGATATAAAAAAAATTAGTATTTCACCTATTGCAAAAAATTTTTCCGAATTAAAAAATGAAATAATAATTTTAAATAAAAACAAATTTAAAATATCTAAAAAATACAAAAAAAAATTAACAGAATTTAAAAATAAAGTTTTTTATGAAAAGGAGTGTTTTAATAATATCGTAAATATATTAAATTAAATTTATTGCTTCTGAACTTTATTACAATCCTTTAACCAACATTTTAAGTATTTCATTTCTTGATATTTGAAAATTTTGTTTTTAATTAAACATTTGTAAATTTTAATCATATTATTATCAAAATACTTTATACCATTTTTTAAATTTAAATTTTCAATAGTCTCAGACACGAACTTACTATTTAAATACATTGGTATCTCAAGTTTAAAATCATTGATTAATTTATGAGGATTTCTATTTTGATACATATTAGTACCAAAAAAAAGAATTTTTAAATTATTTATCTTCAAAATGTGTAGTGCTATTATACTTCTCCAAATGTCTGTACACCTCATTGTACAAGTGACAGGCAAATACATTAGCTTAAGTATCGATTTATGCCATATTGTATTTTGGCTATTAAAAGTAGATTTTGCATTTCCTAAAGAAACCTTGTAATTTTTAAATTTAATATTAATTTTTTTATTAAGTAATCTAAATATGGCATCTACATCAGGATTTATTTCAGCCACACCTTGTTGCAAGTAAAAATAATTTAAAAATTTTTTTTTTTGTATAGAAATTTTATTCTTGAAAATTTCTTCTAATGGAAGTCCTCGTGGCCATATTTTTTCTTTTTTATTTTTTTTAAACAAATCATATATATTTATCCATTCTCGGTTTGTAATTTGATTTACACTGTGATTTAATTTTATCTCTTTAAAATAATTATTTTTTGGTCCATTATCATCATCAGTTTCAATAATAAAATTAGAACCAAGTTCAGCTGAAATTAAATATCCGATATTTTTTCTAGCATAATTATTGGGCGGACAAATTTTAGCAAATGAGTTACTTAACTTAATTTGATCATCAAAAGAAAAATATTTTCCATATTTAATTTTAAAGTTTTTTGGTGTTTTTTTATCTCCGATAATTATTAAATTCCATTTATTAGAGATGCATCCTTTAATAAATTTTTTTATATTTTGGTTTGGGGGATTTATAGTGGTAATAACTAAAGACGTTTTCATTTAATTGATGATTTGTTATATATTTAAAATAAATTATTATTAGGCACATTACAAATGATTAAATTAATAAAAAAAATTATAAAAAAAATGACCCTCCAAACTCCCTCTTTATTAAATGGTGTTCAAAATAATTTGCATTATGCAGAAAAGGATGAAGAAAAAAAAACTTTTGGTAACTTAAATAGTGATAAAACATTCTACGTAATCAAAAGAACGCCAGGAACAGGTTTATTTTCTAATGTGACTTTTGTTTTAAATCACCTGAAAATTTGTAAAGAAAAAAACTATATACCAATTATAGATATGAAGAATTTTAAAACAATTTATAATGAGGCTAAATCAATTAAAAGAACGGATAATGCCTGGGAATATTATTTTAGAAATTTAAGTCATTATTCATTAGACGAGATATATAAAAGCAAAAACGTAATATTTACTAGTAATAAGTTTTTTTCACATTTTACTTACAACATTGATCTTGATGAAGATCTTGTAAAATTACTTCAGAACGATATCAAATTAAATAAAATATTAGAGAAAACTTTTTTTAAAATAAGTAAAATATTTAATGGTAAAAAAATTCTAGGAATTCATTTTAGAGGAACAAGTTACAAAAGATCGCCTGGTCATCCTTTGCCAGCAACAAAAGGCCAAATGTATAAAATGACTAAAAAAATAATTGAAAGGGAAAAAGTTGATAAAATATTTCTAGTCACTGAAGAACTTAATTATTTAAATTTTTTTAAAAAAAAATTTCCAGATAAATTATTATATCTAAATTGCTGCTTTCGATCTGACAAAAATGATGCATTTAAGAAATATCCAAGACGACTTCATAGATATAAAATGGGACGAGAGGCAATACTCGAAACTCTTTTGCTATCAAAATGTGACTATTTTATTTATTTATGCTCTAATGTAAGCTCCGCTGCTATTTCCTTTAACTTAAATAAAAAACAAAAAAGGTTTGAAATCAATAATGGCATAAATTCTAAAAATATTATTATCTCTCAATATTTTTGGTATTTAAAATCAATTTTACCAAAATATTTTGGTGGATTATAAAAATTAATGAAAATTGCATTTGATCATACAATTTTTTTAATTCAACCTTATGGTGGAATTTCAAGGTATTTTTTAGAGCTAAAAAAAAAAATAGAAAGCACAAATGATGTCAAAATCCTCTGCCCAATTTATTTGAATGATTATCTCTTAGATGAAAAAAATACATTTAAATTTTTAAAAATAAATAAAATACCAAAATATTCTACAAAGTTGATCAACAAGTCAAATTATATAATAAACGACATATATTTGAAATTTTGGAAACCTCAAATAATTCATAAAACCTATTTTAATAATAATAAATATAATATTAAGGGTGTAAAAAAAATAATTAATGTTTGGGACTTGAGCCATGAAATTTATCATTACATGTATAATAAGCCTTCTGGATGGAGGCCAAAAGAAAATGCATTAAGAGATGCAGATCACATAATATGCTCATCAAAAAATACTCAAAAGGACTTGATGAATTTTTATAACATTGACTTAAAAAAGACATCTGTAATTTATCAAGGCACCCCGGATTTATTTGGTAAAAATGATAATTTAGATATTGATTTTAAATTTTTTTTGTACGTTGGAAGTAGAAAAAAATATAAAAATTTTAAATTTGTTTTAAAAACATTTGCATTAAACAAAAATATTTTTAAGGAATATAAGTTAATTTGTTTTGGCTACGAAAAATTTGAAAAAGATGAAATTGAGTTGATGAGAAAATTAAATATAGATCAAGAAAATATAAAATTATTTTCAGGTGGAGATAATGTATTAGTTTCTTTATATATAAAAGCAGAAGCTTTGATTTATCCATCCTTAAATGAAGGTTTTGGTTTTCCGCCACTGGAAGCAATGAAATATAATTGTTCTATAATTGCTAGCGAAAATTCTGCAATTAAAGAGGCTGTTGGTGATGCAGGTTTCTACTTTGATCCTAAAGATGAAGAAAGTCTCTCTAATTCAATTGAAAAATTTATCAACTCAACAGATGAGAAAGAGAGAAAAAAGATTATTGGTTTGCATAGATCAAAATTGTTTAATTGGAATAATACTTCAGAGGAATTAGTTAAAGTTTATAGAAAAGTATTAGAATAAATTTTTTAATAAATCAATTTTAATATTTTTTGTGATAATAGCTTAGCGCCCTCACTGCTTAAATGATCATCATCGAAAAATAAAGGTACATTATTATAATGTGAGTAACATCTTAAATTATCACAAAAAATATCGTCTGGATATATTAAATTTAATTTATATTTTAAACTTATTGTTTCGAAAAAATTTTTAATTTCTTTATTTCTCTCCTCGAATTTATTTTTTGAAATTGATAAAGTATCTTTGCTAATTTCATTTTTATAATAAACAATCCTAGCTAGATTATTAGGTATTTCCCATCCCATTTCAGGGGTTGGCATAACAATATAAATTTTATTGTCTAGATTATTTAGTTGCTTAATAAAAGTTTCTATGTTTTTTAATATATTTTCTTTTCTATTCTGGCTTTCGGTTAGAGTATCTTTATCAAGAGGTATAAAATAATGTCCTTCACCAATCTCGTTTCCACCTTGTTCATTTTTGAATCTTTCTCCTTTAAGATTGAAAGACCATCTAGAAAATATTAGTATTTTTTTTATGTTTTTATTGATTTTTATTTGATTTAAAACTTCATTAAAATACTTATCACAATTATATCTTTTGTCGTTAAACACTTTTAAATTGATAGAGGGCACGCAACCTCTGTAGCTAAATTGATATGCTGAAACACCATAATCGATTAATTGCTTCTCTAATTCCAATGTAATGAGATCTAAATGTGAGTCCCCAATTAATGCTAATTCTGGATCTTTTGTTTTTCCTAAAATACAGGCATTTTTGGGTGAAATATAAAAATCTGCATTTGTGCTGCAAATAAATTTATTATCTTGAAAGTATTTTGAGTGTTTGGAAATATTTAAAACCAAATTTGAATATGTATTTGAATAATCTTTTATATTCGAAAAATAATAAGAGAACGAAACAATTAAAAAAGACGATAAACAATAATATAAAAATATTTTTTTATTTTTAATTTTTTCTTTTTTTCTAAAAGGTTTTTCAATAAATTTAAACGATAGGTTTGATAAGGTTAATATAATAAAAATAACTAGTATTTTAAAACTAATATTCGAGTCTATAAAATAAATTTTATTAAAAAATTGATAAATGGGCTGGTGCCACAAATATAAGCTATAAGAAATAATTCCAATATTCAAAAAGAAAGTATTATTGAAAATTTTGAATACACCCTTCTCATTAAATTTCGTATTACTATACATAAGTACTAACAATGTGCCAACAACGGGGATTAAAGAGATAATTGAAGGATGAAGTGAATCTTTGTCAAAACTTAATATTGTTGATAAAATTAAAATATATCCAAAAAGTGTTAAATATTTATTTTCGTACTTTTTTTTATTTTTGAACATGAATATTGCAAGTAAACATCCGGCTAAAATTTCCCAAATTCTGGTTAATGTAAAATAAAATGCAAATTGCGGTGTTGCAAAAAATTGAAAACTGTCTTCAAAATATGGATAGGAAAACTTTAAGTTACCTCCAAATTGAGAAAGGCAAATACTAAAAAATGCAAATAAAAATGTAATAACAAAAATTAAATTTATTCTTTTAAAAAAAAAATATAAAAATATTGGAAAAATAAGATAAAATTGTTCTTCAATTGAAAGTGACCAAGTATGTAATAAAGGCTGTTGCTCGTTAAGTGGTGAAAAATAAGATCCAGAACTTTGAAAGAAGAAGTTAGCATAAAACAAAATAGCAGAAGTTACGGAAGAAAAAAGTTTTTTTAGTTCTGATTCTAAAAGGATAGTTTGAAATAAAATACATGTGATAGATATTACAAAAATCAAGGCAGGGAAAAGACGTCTAATTCTCCTTTCATAAAAATTTATCAAAGAAAATTTTTTTATAAGCATTTCTTTTAAAATTATTGAAGTAATTAAATAACCGCTTATTACAAAAAAAATATCTACACCTAAATAGCCACCTGAGAAAAAATCAAACTTATAATGATACAAAATTACTGCGATTACAGATAGGCCTCGTAAGCAGTCAATATCTTTCCTATAAATCATTTAAGAAAATATTTTAGAAAAGTTTATCTTTTAATCGAAAAGTATCTTTTTCGTAATTTTTACCACCCCTAAGACCATCTGCGAATGCTAGCATTTTTGATTTTGTTATAGCTTTAAAAGCATGCGAGATAAATGGTTTATGTTTGATGAGATCATACTTCCTAACAATCTTTTTAAATTTTTTTCCAAATAATTTACCATTTTTGTCTACTTTGGAAGTAATCATAGTTAATTTGCCATCTAATATAAAAGAATACTGGGTACTACTTTTATGAAAATGATTCCCTCTAATCGAGCCTTTATTAAATGTAACTAATGTGCAATGATCTTTAGGTTTGTCTACAAAAATATCCAGAATGAAGCCTCTTTTATCTTTTTGATTTATTTTTTTTTTTTGTATCATTATAGACTTTTAATAATTTTTGGAATTGATGTATATTTAATTTTTTTAAAAAATTTTTTTTTTATAAGATATTTTGTAATATTCCACGGTAAAATTACTGCTGAATCAGCTTTTATATTATTAGTCTCTTTAATAATTTTAATACCAGTTCCAGGAGTAAACTTGTTAATCTTAAATTTTGATTTATCAAAGATAAATTTTAATTCTTTGTCACTCATCTTACAGCAATTTAATAAAGTATTGCCTTTTGTTGCCGCGCCTACCCCAATTGTAAATTTATATTTTTTTAAAAATTTTTTAACCTCTTCAATTGTTAATAATACTTTCTTTTTAAATATTTTGAATTCCCTAAGATTAACTTTTCTAGGATTTTTAAATCTCTTTAAATTTTTATTATTAGAAGCAAAAATCCTAAGCGATCCAGACATGTAATTTATTCTTTGGATTTTATAAATAAACAGATTATTTTGTTTTAATATTTTGTATATTGATTTCTCACTAAAATAATGCCTATGCTCATGATATATAGTATCGAATCCAACTTTTTTAATTAAAGAGCTTAAATCTGGAACTTCCAAAATTAAATTACCTTTGTCTTTTAGTAAAATTGATACTCCTTTTAAGAAATCATCGATATCATCTACATGATTAAATACATTTGCACCATAAATAATATCAGCTTTACCAGAGTTTTTTAGTATAATTTTCGACACCTTTTTATTAAAATAGTCAGTAACTGTATCGATTCTTTTTTTTTTAGATATTTCTGATATATTTTTTGAAGGATCTACTCCTAAAACTTTTGCATTTGTTAGATCATAAATTTTTTTTAAAAATGTTCCATCATTGCTTCCTGCCTCAATTACAAAACTTTTTTTATTCAATTTTAATCTCTTACTCAAATATATTGCAATATTTTTAAAATGTGTTCTCGATACAATTGAATTATCAGATGTATAAGAGTAATCATACTTTTCATATCTCATAAAACCAGAGATAGGGTATAATGCTGATAAGTGAGAACAACTACAATATCCTACAATTAATGGAAATTTTTGTAAATTTAAAGCTTCATTTTTAGATGAAAGAAAAGTATCTGCACAAGGATGCTTACCTAAATTTAAAAAATCTAAAAATTTTTTTTTACATATATTACATTTATTTTTCATTAAATATTTTCTAACTAAAAATTTAATCAATTAATATAAGATTAAAACTTATATATTTTATTTTTTTTGTACCAGCTAAATGTTTTATAAAATTTTTCGTAAAAATTTGAATATTTCAATTTAATGCCGTATTTACTCAATTTTTTATTGTTTCCATGTGTCTTTAAAATGTCTGCTTTATGCATTTCCACTAATTTGATTTTAACATTATTTTTTTTTTTAAATTCATTAGCTATTTCGTATATATTTTGAGGATTATTAGAACAAATATTGAAAATTTCATGATTTTTAAAATTTTTGTTCATTATTTTAGTTACTATTTTTACTACATCCTCGATATAAGTAAAATCCCTTAAATGATTGCCATAATTATTTAAGTAAAATGTTTTATTTGTTACTTGTGCTTTAAATAGTTTAAACATAAACATATCTGGTCTACCCCATTCACCAAATACTGTGAAAAATCTCAAACCTACAAACTTAGTACTACTAATATTATGGTGTAGATTTGCTATCTCTTCATTAAGTTTTTTACTGACGGCATATATATTTTTAGGATTTAATTTTTCTGACTCTTTCAAAGGAAAATTTTTATTTTCACCGTATACCGAGCTAGATGATGCATAAATAAATTTTTTAATATTATTATTTTTAGCTATATCTATAAGATTCAGGAAACCTAATATATTAGCATCAATATACTTACCTGGATTTTCGAAAGAATACCTCACACCAGCTTGTGCTGCGAGATTTATTATAATATCAATTTTTTTTTGTATAAAAAATTTATTTAATTTATTCTTATTTGTGACGCTTATTTTCCTAAAAAAAAAATTTTTATTTTTTTTTAATAAATTTATTCTACTCTTTTTAAGTTCAACATTATAATAATTGTCGAGATTATCTATTCCGTAAATTTTATATTTTTTTTTTAATAAATTAATTGAAAGACTGTATCCAATAAAACCTGCGACCCCTGTGACTAATATATTCATATTTTTTTAATATTTTTAAAAAATTTATAAATAAAAATTATGAGTACAAGCAACCTATTTTGCCCATTATCCAATCTAATTTTGATTTCCTCTACAAAATGGTCAAAAAAATTTGTTCTACTAGAAAATCCACCCCTTCTGAAATTACCAAATATTTCATTTTTTTTTGTACCTACGCCTTTTAGTTTTTTTTTCACTATCATCCTAAAGAAATAGTCATAATCTGAAGAATATCTATATTTTATATTATATAATCCCACTTTTTTTGCAGAATTTCTCTTTATGAAAAATCCTGTAGAGTGACTTGAATAAAATCCCCAACTCCAATAAATTTTATATGGTTTAAATCCATATAAAGTTCCCCAATGCTTATTTACTGCTCCAAAAATGAAATCTTTTTCTGGAAATTTTTTTATATAACTAATTAATAATTCAAATGTTTTATCAGAGTAAGTATCATCAGAATTTAAAAAACCTAAATAATCACCTCTTGCAAGTTTCATTCCATTGTTAAACGCGTCATAAATGCCATTATCTCGTTTAGAACACCAATAATCTATCTTATCTTCATATTTCTTAATAATCTTTATTGTACTTTCTCCAGACCCTCCGTCTAAAATTATATGTTCATAATTTTCATATTTTTGTTTATGCAGACTTAAAATACATTCTTCTAAGTACTTATCGTTATTTAAGACTGCGGTAATAACAGTTATGAGAGGTTTATTGGGAATGGAATTTTTAAAATTTTTTTTTAATCTTAAACCTCCCTCAATAATACTATTTTCAATTCTGTCAATTGACTCAAAATTTTCTTTCATTTTTAATTTACTCTGACATTTTTTTTACTACTTGAGTGTATATTATTTTTGGAGACCAATTAATTTGTTTTTTTATTTTTTTGTTATTAGAGTAATTCTCAAAAATCTCAAATTTTCTTATATATTTTTTATTTACTTTAGTAAAACTTTTCCAATTTAAATTATATTGTTTAAAAATCAAATATATTATTTTTTTTAAACTTACTGTTTTGCCCGATGCTATTATGTAGTCATCTATCTTTTTAGATTTTAAAATTTTGTTACAACCAATCATATATTCTGGTCCCCATCCCCAGTCTCTTTTTATATTAATATTACCCACCTCTAGAATTTTATTTTTACTGAAATTTATTTTTTTTGCATAATTAATAATTTTTTTTATTATATAATTATTTGTTCTAAGAGATGACTCATGGTTAAACAATATTGCTGTGCAAACAGGTAGTTTAAAAGTCAAACGATAAGATCTAATTATTTCATATCCAATTAATTTTGACATCCCATAGGGGCTTACTGGTTTTTTTGGACTGTTTTCACTAATTTTATTCTGTTTATTTATATTGCCAAACATTTCACTACTTCCTGCATAAAGAAATTTTGTTTTTTTATTTTTTTGATTTAGTATAAAATTCAAAATTAGCTTTAATGGTGCAACTTGACTTTCATATGTTTCAAAGCTTCTTTTAAAAGAAACACTAACGCTTGATTGTCCACCTAAATAGTAAATTTCATCAAACTTTTTTCTTAAAATATTTTCAATTTTATTATTGGAAAAGCTTAAAAAGTTAAAAATTTTTGTATTTTTTAAAATTCCTAATTTTTTTAAATTAACGTAATTTTTTTTTCTGCTTATTCCGTAAACTTTATATTTTTTGTCAATTAAAATCTTGGCCAGATAAGCACCGTCTTGACCGGTTATACCAAATATTAATGCTTTTTTCAGATTCATTATTAAGTAACTTTTTTATATACAAAATTAGTTTGTTCGGCACATTTTTTCCATGAAAATTTTTTTTCTCTTAAATAACCTTTTCTGACAAAGTTACTTTTTAAATCACTATCAAATGTCAGTTTCATAATACAGTTCATCAAGTCTTCCTCTGAATTAGGAGAAAAATTAATCGCTGCATCCCCATAGACCTCTGGTAAACTGCTAGAATTACTAGATATTACAGGACAACCTAAAGACATAGCTTCAAGAATAGGCAATCCAAATCCTTCGTATCTAGATGGATATATTAACGCCTCAGCATTTAAATACAAATTAGTTAATAAATCATCGCTTCCACTTAATTGATGTATGTTACTTAAGTTTATTGACAGATTTTTCATATAATTCAACTCTTCACTTAAAAATTTTCCACCACCAAAACAAATAATATCAAAATTATTTTTAATTTTTTCTAGATGGGAATATGATTTAGCAAATAATTTAAAATTTTTATACCTTTTTCTAGAACCTACATAAAGAAAAAAAGGTTTTTTAAAAACTTTTGAATTTTTTTTGTATTCAGACAAATTTTCAAATTTGTGTTTAATTGAATTTGCTAAGTAAGTTACTGTAATTTTATTTTCGTCAATATTATAAAAATTAATTAAATCTTTTTTTGTATTATTAGAAATGCAGAGAAAATGATCAATATTTTTGAAGATTTTTTTTTTTGGTAAATTTTTAAATTTATATTCTTTGTCATATTTTTCGTGTATTAAATCATAAACTGTAATTACTTTTGGTTTAGAAGTTTTGAAGCAATTGTTGTAATATGTAAGATGATAAAGATCATATTTCAAATTTTTAAAATAATGATTTGAAATTAAATTGTTCAATAAATTAATAATTAGGTTTTTTCTTAAATTTGCCGAAAATTCTTTTTTGTTTAGATGCGATATTTTTCTAAGGTAAAAATTTTTGTGGAATGGTGCAATAATTAAGGGGTTATTATTAAGAATTGATATTTCTTTAATTAATTCCGTAAAGTATCTTGACGGTCCTCCATTGCTCTGATTTGTAAATATTTGATGGTCATAAATTATATTCATTTATTAAATTTTAAATATTTTTTTGCAAATTTTAGTTACATAATTTAATTGTTTATTGTTTAAATCATTATATATCGGTAGAGAAATACAACGACTAAAAAATTTAAGAGAATTTCGATAATTGTTTTTATTAAATCCGTATTTTTTTTTATAAAACGGTTGTGTATTTACAGGAATATAATGAACTTGTAGCTTTATATTATACTTTAAAAATTCTTTTATAATTTCATCTTTCTTTTTTTTTATTGTTTCCAAATTTAATAATAGTGGATACAGATGATATGAATTTTGAATATTATTATTGTCTTTTATTTTAACAAATTTTTTATTATCTGAAAATAATTCATCGTAAATTTTTGCTATCTTTGTTCTTTTATTTATAAATTTTTCTAATCTTTTTATTTGACTTATTCCTAGTGCACAATTAATATCTGGCAACCTGAAGTTGTAACCTAGTTCATGCATTTTATACTTCCAGTGATCATTTTGCCTAATTATTCCATGCGTCCTTAAAATTTTTGCTTTTTTTTCGTAATATGGATTGTTAGTAAGTATTGCACCTCCCTCGCCCGTTGTTATTGCTTTCACTGGATGAAAACTCAGAGAGACTAAGTCTGCATACTTTACGGCATATCCTTTATTTTTGTTTAATGATGAACCGATAGCGTGACAATTGTCGTTTACCAGTTTGATTTTATATTTTCTTTTCAAGGCAAGAAACTTATCCCATTGTGCTGGTCGCCCACCGTAATCAACGATGATTGCAGCTTTAATTTTTTTTTTTTTATCCTTTTTTAAAGCTATTTCTAAAATATTTGGATCCATACAATAATCATTTAAGCTTATATCGATAAAAATTGGTTTTGCGCCACAATGTTCAATTGTATTTACTGAGGACAAGAAAGTTATTGGAGGCACTGCAATAATATCTCCTTTTTTCCAATTTAAAATTTTTCCGATAGTTAGTAGTGCTGATGAACCATTATTTACAACTGTAGCATATTTTGAATTTAGTTTTTTTTTTAAACTTAGTTCAAATTTTTTAACTAAAGGTCCTTGGGTTAATAAGTCCTTCCTTAAAACATTTTGAACTGACTTAATATCTGATTTATCAATACTTTGCTTTCCGTAAGATATAAACATTTTTAATGTTTTATTTTTCAAAATCCGAGATGTTTTTTTTAATTAATTCTCTAATTTTATTTATAGTTAGATATTTTTTATTTTCATAACTATTGTATGAAATTCCTTCCTTCAAATTTTTTTTTATTTTAGTGACAGTAGGGTAAATAATAAATTCGTCTTGTTTTTCTTTACAATTAAAATATTCTGACTTATTGATTAATTCTTCGTGTATCTTTTCGGCAGGTCTTATACCGATAAATTTAATTTTATTTTTTGAATTAATAGCTTTTGCAACATCCATAATTTTATATGAAGGACATTTAGGTACAAAAATTTCTTTTCCCTTCATTTTTGAAATACATTTTATTACAAATAATACTGCTTGATTTAAGGATATATTGAATCTTGTCATCCTTTCGTCTGTTATTGTGAATTTTTTTTTTTGTTTATTTTGATTAATTAAAATTGGGATCACAGAACCTCTGCTACCCATAACATTACCATACCTGGCTACACTAAATTTTGATTTGGATTTGCCTTTAAAAAGGTTAGCTGAAATAAAAAGCTTTTCAGCCGTAAGCTTAGTTGAGCCATATAAATTAATTGGGGAGACTGCCTTGTCTGTGCTTATTAATATTATCTTATCTATTTTTTTTTTAATAGATACTTCAATTAAATTTTGAGTACCAACTATATTAGTTTGAACTGTTTCAAATGGATTGTATTCTGTTGTTGGGACTTGTTTTAATGCTGCAGTGTGTATTACAACATTAATATCTTCTCCAAGAGCCCAATTTAATCTGGATATATCTCTAATATCACCAATGAAAAATCTAAAAATTGATACATTGTCTCTTACAAAGGGTAGTTCATGTAATTTGCTTTGCTTAAATTCATCTCTGCTAAATAAAACTATTTTTTTAGCCAATCTGTGTTTTATAAGATGTTCAATAAGTTTTTTAGCTAGAGAGCCTGTTCCACCTGTTATAAAATAATTTTTTTTCATAGTTTGAATGATTTATTTTTATTTATTTGGTTTTGTAAATTCATGCAAATAAAATAAGTCGATTGTTTGACTTCTTAACTATTTTGCCATTATATCCATTATTTTTCTTATTTTATATTTTTTTGGCACTCTAATTGTATACTTAAATGCTATTGCCGCTTGTCTAAGATTCATGTCTAAACCATTTAAAGTTTTAAATTTATTTTTGTTACACATATTTAGGAAATTAGTTTTTTTGGGATTATAGATAATATCAAATATAAAACAATTAGGTTTGAGATTTAAAATATCATACTCCGACAATGGTGATAAATTTTTTTTATTATCAAAACCCATGGAAGTGGCATTAATGATTATCTCATAATTTCTTAATTTTAAATTCTTATAATTAATAAATACGTAATTTGATTTATATTTTTTGTTATCTTTTACTAAGATATTAAGATAATTTTTTTTTCTTAGCTCAAAACTTAAATATGAAGCAATTGCTTTGCCAGCGCCTCCAAATCCAATTAAAAGAATCTTTTTATTTTTAATTTTTCCAAAATTATTTGTCAAACTTTCTACTGCTGCCTCACCATCAGTGTTGGTACCATAAAGAATGTCTTTTTTTCTAAATAGACAATTGACTGCCTTAATTTTTTTTGCTCCAGGTGTTAAATTGTTTTTCAGTAATTTTGCAATATCTTCTTTGTAGGGTGTAGTTATAGCTCCACCTAAAAAATATTTATCCTTCTGAAGTTTTATAAATTTTTTTTTAAGAGTATTTTTATTTGGAATATCTAAAGCAAACATTTTACAATCAATTTTTTTTTTTTTAAAAACTTTATTCCATAAAATAGGGGATCTTGCTCCCTTTGATGGTGACTTTCCGATAATTAATACATAATTTTTTTTCATACAGATTTATTTTCAACCCAAAAATTTCCAATTGCTAAAAAATCAACAGCGTTTCTTTCTAACGCTTTTAAAGCATCATTAGGCGTACACACAATTGGTTCCTCGTGCAAATTAAAACTTGTATTAATAAGAACAGGAATTTCACTAAACTTTTTATACTCTTGTAATAAAATATATAAAGATTTGTTTATATTTTTTTTTACACATTGAGGTCTTGCAGTATTATCAGTGTGAACCACTGCTGGAATTTTTTGAATTTTTCCGTCTCTAACTTTAAGTGTCATTGTCATAAATTCAAAACACTTAAATTTTTTATAATTTTCAAAATAATTATCTGCATCTTCCTCTAGAATTATTGGTGCGAAAGGCATGAATTCAGTTCTAGAGAGTCTATTATTTAAAATTGTATTTATTTCTTTATTTTTCGCATTTGCAAGAATACTTCTATTTCCTAAAGCCCTTGGTCCCCACTCCATAGATCCATCAAATCTACCAACTATACTTCCGGCAGCTAGATTTTCTGCAATTTTTTTTTCAATAAATTCAATTTTCTCAAATTTAAAACCAGAATTATTCAATACCTCTAAAATATATTTTTCATCATAACTTGGTCCATAATAAATATTTTCAAACTTTTCAATAATTGGTTTTTTCAAATTTCTTTCATAGATGTAAAGTCCTGCACCAATAGATAATCCACCATCATCCATCCCTGGCATAACGTAAATTTCTTTTTTTGTAATTTCATAAATTTTTTGATTTAGTTTGACGTTTGCAAAAACTCCACCTGATAAACATATTTTAGATACTTTAACTATTTTCAACGTGTTTTGAATAAGCTGCCTAAGTGTATTTTCTAAAACTGTTTGAGCATACTTTGCTACATTAGCTTTATCTTCTTTTATAAATTTAGTAGAGACAAATTTTTTTAATGTTAATTGTGAGAATCTCCCTTTTATAGCCGCATTATTAAATAAAATTTTACAGAACATTTTAGGATCAAGCAAAAAAAATTTTAAAAAAAGAAAAAATTTTGATTTTTTAATTTTTTCTTTTATCAAATTATTTTTTAATGATAATCCATTAGAGGATAGTCCAATCGGTGATATATCATTATCATAATCTTTGGTACCGAAAGCTGCTAGGCCAGTAATTTTGCCTTCATGTCTCATTCTTTTAAATCCTAAGAATTCTGTGATTGTTGAATAAAAAAAACCAATTGAGTCAATTGGATCAGATTTTGCGATAAATTTTAAGCTACTCAAACCATTTTCGTTTTTACTTCCAATGAATGATTTATGACAGGAGTCGTCACCTTTTCCATCACACGTTATAATCAAAGCTTCTTTAAAATTTGAGGCATAAAACGCACCAACAGCATGGCAAAAATGATGGTCTAAAAAAAATATTCTATCATTTTTTATTCCTAATTCGAAAATTTTTTTCTTAATAAAACTAATAGTAATCTTTTTTCTTATTTTTAAAAAATCAAATATATTATCAAAAGGGTTGATTATCCTTGATATCATTTTAATAAATGAATTTGTTTGTTTGCCAAATTTTTTATAAATATTTTCTATTGATCCACCAGAGGTTTCTTCTTGTTTTGAGCTTCCTACTACAGCTACTGCAGCTATATTTTCAGGATTAAGTTTAAATTTTTCAAAAATGTATTTAATACCTTCTTTCGGCCATCTATTGTCAAATTTAACCCTTGTTAGTCTTTCCTCCGATATTGCAAATATACATTTGCCATCCTCAATTAAAGATACATTGCTATCATGACCGTAATGGATACCTATTGTGTACACTAATCAATTTTTCTATTAATAGATTTTGCTACTGCTTGCATTTCTTTATGTAATTTTTTAAATGAACTGAAACTGATTGGTTGTAGAGGATCAACCGCTGCCTTAGTTGGATTTGGATGAACTTCTAACATTATCCCATCAGCACCAGCAGCTATAGAAGCAAGTGTCATTGAGGGAACCCATGGTCTCCAAAAAGTGGCATGAGACGGATCAATAACTATAGGTAAATGAGTAATTTCTTTTGCTGCAGGCACTACTTGTAAGTCTATTAAAAATCTTGAGGTATTTCTATGAGTATGAGGTACAGAAACTCCTCTTTCACATAATAAAATTTTTTTATTTCCTTCTACCATTAAATATTCTGCAGCACCCAACCAATCTCTTAAAGAAGATCCATAATGTCGTTTGAGCATAATAGGTTTTTTTGTTTTTGCACAAGCTGTTAACAAAGGGAAGTTTTGCATATTTCTTGATCCTATTTGTAAAATATCAGAAGTTTCACAAACAATAGGTATAAATCTCTCCTCCATAACTTCTGTTATCACAGGAATTTTATATTTTATTTTTGCCTCTTTTAACCATTGTAAACCAATTTCACGGGTTTCATTATATTTTTTGCTTCTGTAAGGAAAAGTTAAGGGTTTAAAAGCACCACCTCTAAGGAATTGAGCTCCAATTTTTTTTACATTTTTCGCAG
Source organism: uncultured Pelagibacteraceae bacterium (assembly GCA_902609065.1). Classification (GTDB taxonomy): domain Bacteria; phylum Pseudomonadota; class Alphaproteobacteria; order Pelagibacterales; family Pelagibacteraceae; genus Pelagibacter. The sequence goes on along the minus strand of CACLQJ010000007.1, from coordinate 13,698 downwards.
TATTAAGAATTAAAGATTTTGTCTCTACCATATTTGGACCTGCAAATATTGGAATTAATTTGCCCCCAAATTCTACTCCTGCAATTTTAAATTTTGAGTAATGATTTTTAGTTTTTTTAGCAACTAAAGGGAATTTAGTTTTAATATCTTCAATTGTTATATCTTTTCCAGGAAATTTATTTTCTAAATTTGACATCAATTATTTAATCCAAGTTTATTTGACAATAATTTTTTACTTAATAAAACTAATTTTTTATTTTCACAACTATTATATATAGAATGAATTAATCTACCTGTGTTTTCGGCCTCATCAGCGCTTACTAAAGCATTAGAATTTTTGTTAATTAATCTTTTAAGTGTTTCACCCAAGACAATATAATGACTATTGCCATAACCAGAATCAACATTTTCTGAATATTTTTTTTTAATTTGATTGTCACTCTTTCTTTTTGATAAAAAATTCCAAACTAAAATTTTATTAAGTGCTATTCCTCCTATTTGAACATATCCCTTTTCGCCGAAAACTTTTATTGAAGCCTCGTAATCTGATGGTCTTGCTGCAGTAGTAGCTTGAATAGTGCCCAAAACACCCTTGGTATTTTCAAAAGCTACAATTATTGTATCCTCTGCTTGAAGTTTATTTAATCTCCTTGTTGATTTAGCAAAAACTGAATGTATAGGTCCAAATAACCAATTTAGAACGTCTACATGATGGATCGCTTGTTGATTTAATACCCCCCCATCATCTTTCCATGTTCCATGCCATCCATCATTATAATAGTTTTGATACCGGCACCAAAAAATATTAATTGATATATTTACAATCTTTCCAAATCTTTTTTGCTTCAAAGCTTTTTTGAGTGCTTTAATGGCTAAGTTTTCTCTGTTTTGAAAAACTACTCCATACATTAATTTTTTCTTTTTTGCTAATTTATTTAGTTTTCTAATATTATTTGGTAACATAGTCATTGGTTTTTCACTTAAAACATTTATGTTATTTTCTAAGGCATGTTTAGAATGCATAAAATGAGAGCCTGAGGGGCTTAATATCAAGGTTAACTGAGGCTTTTCAAGTTGTTGCATTTTTTTGTAATTTTTATAATGGTTACATTTAAATAACTTAGAGAATCTTAATGCTTTTTTTTCATCAAGATCACACACACCAACTATTGATAAATTATTGATTTTATATCTTTTAATTATTTTTTTATAATGTTCAGCAACTCTTCCACATCCAATGATTGTTGTTTTAACCTTTTTCATAACTTAATTTTTGATCGACAAATTTTTTAAAGTTTTTAAAATTTTGAATTTCGAAAAAGCTACTTTGGTCATCTATTTCATAGAAATAAACTTTTCCATTTAGAATATCATTTTTTCTAATTTTATTAGGTCGTGTTACACATGCATATCCAGTATTTGCAATTAGAGTCTTTTGACTTTTGATTTTTGATGGAATTGAATTATCCACAAGATTGATAGTTTTAAATCTATTTTTCTGCCAAACACTTCCTTTTTCTGTTTTGCATGCTATTACTGTCTCATAATTTCCTAAAATTAATTTACTTATCATTTTATCAAATAAATTTTTTTTTCTCAGGGGATAATTTTCACTTGCAATTACAACAATATCAAAAAATTTTCGGTTTCTTTCTAATTTTTCTAAAGTAAATTTAAGCACTGAATTTAAGTCTACATAACTTTCGGAGAGATTTTTTGGTCTTAAAAAGGGCACTTTAGCCCCAAGATTTTCAGAAATTTTTTTTGTATTAAAATCATTTGTTGATACTACTATTTCTTTAATTTTCTTTGATTGTTTTATCTCATTAATAGTAAAAGAAATTAAATTTTGTTTATTATAAATTTTCGTTTTATCACGCTGAGGTATAATAGCTAAAATTTTATTTTTATTATTTTCTTTTATCTGAGAGGATTTAAATTCATCGCCAAAGGACTCGAGTATACCCACTATTTGTTTACATCTAACTGGATCAAGATCTTGATGTATTCCATGATAATGGAACACACTAGCATCAGGATTATAAAGTATTTTATAACCAGACTTAATAACAATATTTCCCCAAATTCGATCCTCAATATTTGTAATATTTTCATCAAAAGGAAATTTTTTCCATATTTTTTTTGTAAATGCACTATTAGCATTATGAAAAAAAGAGTCTTTTTTTTGAATTTTTTTATCTAGACCAAATGTATTCAACAGGTCTCTTTTATCAAAATCACTTGAAAACGAGTAGGGCTCTTGTCTACCGTAAGATCCAGCTATTTGTTTATTTTTTAAAGGTTGGATTAAATTTTTCAACCAATTGTCATTAACTGGAATACAGTGTGCAGATAGACATACAATAATATCTCCTTTTGATTTTTTGATACCAAGATTAATCGCTTTTCCAGGAAAAAATTTTTTTATTTTTACAATTCTTACTTTATATTCTAAAGCTCTTTTTATAGTCTTATCAGTTGAGTTGTTGTCAACAATTATCACCTCAAAATTTTTATAATTTTGTTTAAAAATTTTATCTAAACAAATAGAAATCCAACTCTCCTCATTCTTTGTTCGAATTATAATTGATACTAATTTATTTTTTTTCATTAAAAATTTTCATAGCTGAGTTGGCTAATCTTAAATCATCTAAATTATGAATATCTATACTGCTAAAAGTGTCATCATTTTGAATTACCTGCACTTTGTCTCCAATTCTTTTTCCTTTTCTCCATAATTCAGCTCTAGAGGCACAAAAAAGACCCGTATCTTCCCTAATTAAATAATTTCTTACTTGTCTAGAGGAGTAGGTTTTCATTCTATTTTTCAATCTTTTCCAACCTGACTTTCTCTTTTTTTCCCAAAAATTTTTATGTGTTTTAAATCCTACGAATACACTCTCTATATTTTTTTTTTTTTTTAGAATGTCAATACCTTTTTCAATCCATTTTGGTTTTCTAAAAATATCGGTGCAGGTTAGAAAAATACAAATTTTAAATTTTTTATTTATTTTTTTTTCAAAAGTTAACAAGGCATGCTTGAGTGTGGCTTCAGTCGTCGCAAGATCAGTACTCAACTTCTTTGGTCTTAAAAAAGGCACAATTGCACCAGCTTTTATTGCTTCAGAGGCTATACTTTTACTATCTGTTGAAACTAAAACTGTGCCTACTAGTTTAGATTTTAAAGCATATTTAATAGGATAATGTATCAATTTCTTTTTTAAAACTTTCTTTAAGTTTTTTTTTTTTAATCCTTTTGATCCTCCTCTTGCAGGAATAACACATATGACATCGTTTTTTTCAATTTTAAACATTACAGCTCAATTTTACCTAAATAATTTTTTAATTTTTTTTTATTTATAAATCTAATTGCTGCTTCAGTCGCTTCTGTCTCCATTTTTATGCGGCAATCTTTTGACATTGATGCCATATGTGAGGTTAATAAGCAGTTTTTTAATTTTTTTAGTTGTCCCTTATACGGCTCATTTAAAAAAACGTCCATTGCCGCAGAAAACAATTTTTTATTTTTTAATGCGGAATATAGTGCTTTTTCGTCGACAATTCCTCCTCTTGAAGTATTAATTAAAATGCTATTTTTTTTAAACATCTTGAGCTCTTTATATGAAATTAATTTATGAGTTTTTTTTGTATAGGGAATGTGAAGCGAAATTATATCGGCTTGCCTGTAAATTTTTTTTTTTGTTGTTTTGAAAGTATTTTTTTTAAATTTAATATTATTGTAATTAATATCGTTGACTAAAATTTTTTTAACACCCAACTTATTTAGCAAATTTACTACACCACTGCCTGTCCTACCTACACCTATTACACCAATAATACAATTTTCAATTCTAAAACCTGTTTCCCTTGTCCAATTTGAATTTAAAATATTTAAATAAGATTTATGTATTAATCTAAGAGATGAAAAAATTAAACCAATAGTAAATTCTACAACAGCGGCTGTTGGACCATCTGGGGTGTTTGTAACACTAACTTTATATTTTTTCGCTGCCTTTAAGTCTATATTATCCAAACCTATGCCAACTCTTGATATAAGTTTCAATTTTTTTGATTTTTTTAAAACTTTTTCTGAATAATTCTCTAGCCCAGCAATAACTATATCTTTATCTTTTAACAAATTAATAAGTTTTGTTTCGGTATTAATATCTTTAGAATAGAAAATAAAATTCAAATTATGCTTTTTTAATAACTTTATCGGCTCTTTACTGTCTTCACAAAATGGTGTGGCTGTAACAAGAATATTCAATTTTTTAAGTTTTTGTTTAATAATTTTTTCCTATACGCAGTATGTGCTTTTTTATCAAATATCCAATAACTTTTTAAAAAATTTGATATTATAAATTTACTATTTTTTGGATTAATCCTCGTTTCTGCTGCAATCTTACCTTTTTTTGTTCCTTTAAACATAATTATAATGATTTTTGTCTTTTTGATGAATTTTAAACTTAACGTAATTCTTTTTATTGGCTTATTAATAGCATAACTAAATACTATTTTTTTGTTCGTATCTAATTGATTTTTGTTGTTTGAGAAGATTGACGCTACATGTCCATCATTGCCTGATGAGAGAATTGCTATATCAAAATATTTTGGTAATACGTTTTCATATTTTTTTATTTGTGTTTTCATTTTTTTCTTGTCGTAAAAAAATGTGAAAAATCTATACTTAATAGAACCATCATTAAAAAATAAATTTTTTTTCAACGCATTATAATTACTATTTTTTTGATTTGTAGATACAATTCTTTCATCTGATAAAAAAAAATTTATGTTCTTATTTTTCAAAAAGTAGTTATTTTTTTGCCAATATTTGTAAAGACCCTTTGCTGTTTGTCCCCCAGTTAATAACATATTAATTTTTTTTTTCTTAACTTTTTTCGATATTAATAAGTTAATTTTCTTGTAAAAAATCGTCATATAATTTTTTTCAAAAAATTCAGTTTTTTAGGTTATTTAAAAACTTTCTTACTTTTACGATATCTTCTTTTCTATCGACTGGAATTGAAATTTCTTTTGTTTCTACCAATTTGACATCATATCCATTTTCTAATATTCTCAACATATCAATAGACTCTAATTTTTCTAAATTAGTGGGCTTTAATTTTATATATTTTTTAAGAAAATTTCTCCTAAATGGTATAATGCAAATTTGCTTAAAATAGGTTCCTCCACTTTTAACACCACTAGGTATCAAGCTTCTTGTAAAATATATTGCTTTATCAAATTTATTTTTTACTACTTTGATACAATCACTATTCATGGCTTCTTTTTTATTTATTTTTCCAATTAAATTTACAACATTAATTGTTTTATCATTTTTAAATGGCTTTAAAGATTGTTCTATCATCTTTGGGTTAACTAGAGGTTCATCTCCTTGTACCATTAAAACAATATCGTATATAATTTTTTTTTTCTTTTCTATCTTATATAAAGCTTCTGCACACCTATCGCTTGCTCTTTCGTGAGTTTTAGAAGTCATTATAGCATCGCAATTATTCAAAGAAATATGATCAAAAATCTCTTTATCACATGTTGCAACATAAATATCTTTAAGTAGTTTACTTTTGGACACGTTTTTATAAACCTCTAGGATCATTGAATTTTCAAATATTTTTTTAAGAGGTTTCCTAGGAAACCTTGAACTGTTTAACCTTGCGGGTATTAAGGTTAGAATTTTCACTTTAATTTAATTTTCTTTAGAAAGCTTGTATCCATCGCATAGGCTATAAATGTAAAACCTTTTTTTAAATTATCTTTTAGATCATTTTTATTTGGATCCACCATATGTATGCCACATGCAATTTTATTTTTTTTACACATTTTTAATATATAAGATAAATTTTTTATAAATTTTTTATTTCTAAACTGTCCAGGTATTCCTAGTGATAGGCTCAAGTCATATGGTCCTATAAAAACTGCATCTATACCTTTTACCTTAAGTATTTTGTTTAGGTTTTTGATACCCTTAACAGATTCAATCATTGCAACAATTAAAGGTTTGAAACTTAAAGTTTCACTCATATTTTGTACTCCATAGTCGTTGGAAATAGAAAATCCATAACCTCTATCTCCGTGTGGAGTGTAGTTTGATTTTTTTATAAATACCTTTAATTCATTTGGGTCTTCTGTTTTAGATAAAATAAAACCCTCAACACCTAAATCTAAAAATCTACCTACGTTTTTAAAGTTTTCATTAGATATTCTTGCGATAAAAGCAGACTTTGAGTCTCCTATTACAAAGCTGAGTTTTCCGATATCAATAATAGAACCTGATCCATGTTCTAAATCTAAAACAATCCAGTCAAATTTATTATTTGTTAAAATTTTTGCTATTTCAGGATGAGGAATTTGCATCCAACTTCCAAAAGATGGTTGTTTCTTTTTTAATTTTTCTCTTATCTCATTTATTTTTCTTAGGTTATTTCGCATTTTTCATACTTAACACTAATTTTTCAATACTTTGAGTAAAATTAATTTTTTTTTCATAGTATAATTCTTGTCCTTCGTCAATTTTATATGGATCGGGTCTTTTGATATAGTGCCCTAATTGATGTTTATTCTCGTTAAAATAAATTTTTTTTTTTTCGATTTTTAAAATTTTTGATAGTTTATTTAATAAATCCAATACTTTTATTGAATCTCTCCCTTTCAGGATTAAAGTCTTATTTTGGAATTTTTTATTTAAAATTTTCATACTTAGAATAGATGCATCTTCCACACTTATATAATTTCTTCTAGTTGACTTACTACCCTCATATACCAATTTTTTATTTTTGATAGCGTAGTTTATGATTTTGTAAATTCCGTTATTTTTGTCAGCTCTCGGTCCATATAAAGATCCGTATCGTAAAATTGTATAGTTTAAATTATATTTTTTTTTAAATTCTTTAATATAATCCTCTGCTGCCCTTTTGCTGCAACTATAAAAACCACCATCATTACTTAAAGAGTAAATAGAGCTAGCTTGAATAAAATGTTTTACTTTATTTAAATTACATGCTTCTAATATATTTATTAATCCTAAAATGTTAAATTTTGCAGTTTTGTAAGGTTGATATAAAGCAAGATCTAATTGAGAAATCCCTGAAAAATTAAAAACATAATCTTTATTTACTAATGTTTTTTTAAGTTGTTTAAAATTCATTATATCACCAACTGTCATTTTCTGACCTTTTTGTAAAAATTTTGACTTTTGTTTATCAAATATAGTTACGTTATAATTTTTAAATTTGGAAAATTGATCGCTAACGTGTGATCCCAGGAAACCGCTGCCACCTATTATGCATATATTTTTTTTCATTTTAAATTAAAAATTTTAAGTTTTTATAAACAAATTGCTTTAATAAAAAAATAAATACTTTAGGACTTTTATTTTTAAAATTAAAAAAAAAATTTTTAAAACCATATTTTTGAATATAAAAAAAATTTCTAATTGAATTATCTATAACAAAATCATCATCATTTATTTTACCCAAATATTTTTTTTGATTTTTAATTAAAGAGTTATCATAGGAAAGATTATCTAAAGATTTATGTTTTTTTATACCTAGCCAATTTACTATCTCTTTTATAGTTTTTTTATTTTTATAAATTAAATCCTCAGATTTGATTATTTTTATTTTTTTTTTGTTTGTTTTTTCAAGGTTATCAATTTTTTTTTCCTGTTCTAAGACCGATTTGTAAAAGTTTCCGTATAAAATATTTTCAATTTTTTTGTTAATTTCTTTTTGAACTAAAATTTTACTTTTAATACCTTGTTTATTTACAATTTCTCGAATGGCTCTTGTTAAAACTATATTTTCTGAATTCCTCTTCAAATATATTACTTTAATATTAAATTTTTCATTTATAAGAAAATTAATCGACTCGTAATTATTAGGTGCCATTAAAGCAATATTTTTTTTTATCTTTTTATTTTGGCAATAAAGGTACGACTTCAAAAATATATCATGTAAAAGTTCCGGCGAAAAATTTTTAATTTTAGATTTGAAAATTTTGCTAAAGATCAATTTATCATATTTATAAAAATCGAATTTAAAACTTTTTGAGGCAGTAGAAATACTTGAAATGTCAGAACCTATTTTGTTTATCCAAGAATACTGTTCGTTTACATAATAACCTGAATGGTCCATTAAAAGTTTTCTTAATAAAAATGGAGAGAAAAAAAAATTTTTATCTCTACTTTTAAATAATAATTTTTTAAGTTTAGATTGTTCTACTACTAAATAGTTTATTTCTTTTTGTAACTTTAAATATTTTTCTTTAAAAGAGGAAAAACTTATTAATGGCTTAATAAAAATTTGCAAAATTTTGTCATGCCTATGAATGACATTCACATCCGGGTGACTATCTATTTGCATACAAAGAATTGACTTAAAGGAAGCGCTTGTTCCCCCTATTATTATTTTATTGAGCACTTTATTCATTTATATATTAATAAATTTAAGCGTGGTTTATTAAATGTATTTTTTTCATTTCATTAATGACCATTTCCTTGTTTTTTAATTTTGTTTTAGGCGTAAGTAAGGCAAAGTCATAATATGTTTTAATTTCATATAATCTATTTATTGCTTGATAATTGTGTTTTCTAATTGAAAAATCATCTAAGATGATTGTTGGACTTATACTAAATCTTTTTTTTTTCAAAAACTCATACAAATTTATCAAACATAATAATCTGTATCTTCCATCAACAAGAACTAAATCAGGAATTTTTTTTAAATTTTTAAAAACTTCTGAACTATATTTATTTACTTTGTTTTGAAATGTTTCATTATATTTTTTCCATTTTATAAAATGAATTCTAGAGTAAAAACCAGTTACCCCAAATGATTTTAAAAGATATTTTGATTTATTTTTTTTTCTTTTTGGGATACTTTCAATTTTTCGTTTTAGGTAGATATAAAACCTTTTATCACTTTCTATTGAAATAAAATTTTTGTTTAAGGTTTGAGCTAGTAGTGTTGTTGTTCCACTTCCAAATTCTAGAAATAATTTACTTTGTGAAATTTTTTTATAAAAGTATTCATTCTGTTTTTTATGTCTAAATTTTAAGTTTGTATCTACATTATAATTTAATTTAAATAATCCAATATGTCTAAAATAGTGGTATATAAAATTTGTTAAATCTCCAATATGATTTAGTTTTCTAATTATAAAATTCATTGAGTATTTAAATTAGTTAAATCAAACAATTTATCAATTAAAGATTTGAAAATATCTAATTTATTGATATTTTTATTATTTAAATTTATTACCATAACTATGAAAAAAAAATATATTTTATTTTTTGTCTTTTTTGTAATTTTATTTTTTTTAGGTAAAAATATACTTATAAGTCAATTAAATAATCAAAATGAATTAATTTCAAATTTAAAAGCAAAAATAAATCCAAATATAAAACATTACCTAAAAAAAACGGTATTTAGAAATTATACCCTAAAAAAAGAAATAGAATTAAAAAAAGATGAAATTATAAAATTAAATAAGGAAATTAAAGAATTGTACGAATTTAATTCGGGAAGAATTTTTTTCAATAAAAATTTGATCTCTGATAACGAAGACGAGTTTAATCTAAAGAAATTTTTTATACCTAATCCAACTAAGATTTATAATGATCCAACCATAAAATGGAATTATATAGATGATTACGAAAATAATATTATAATTGCATTATCATCAGGTAAATTATTTTTTTTTGATAAAAAAAATTTATTAAAAAATAATCTTAATATTAAAATTATAAAAAGTAATTTAAATGATTTTGTAAAAATTAATCACCAGCAGTCTTTTGCTGATACGGTTAAAGATATTTTAATTGAAGATAATAAGATTTACATATCTTATGTAAGAGAGGTTTCAGAAAACTGCTTTGGAAATGCAATACTAGAAGGTGAAATGAATTTGAGTAATATTAATTTTACATATTTTTTTAGAAATAAGGAGTGTATTGTTGATTCTAGAACCAACTTGGGGAAATTTGATCCAAAAATTAATTATGGTCAACTTAATCAAAGTGGTGGCAGAATAATAAAAGTAGGTAACGAAATTATTTTTACGATTGGAAATTACCGTTCATGGCCAATTGCACAAAATAAAAATTCTATATTTGGTAAGATATTAAGAATAAATGTAAAAAATAAAGAATATAATATTTTATCAATAGGACATAGAAATCCACAAGGTTTATTTTATTTACCCGATAAAAATTTACTTTTTTCGTCAGAGCATGGTCCTAAAGGTGGAGATGAAATTAATTTGATAAGGTTAGATAAAAAAGATAAATTACAGAATTTTGGCTATCCAATTTCCTCATACGGAAATCATTATGATGGTAAATTTAGAGAAGAAGCACCACTAAATAAATCTCATATAAAATATGGTTTTATTGAACCAATCTTTTTCTTTAAAGATGGAAATATAGGGCCTAGTGAAATTTTTGTAGATCAAAATAATATTTTAGTTTTATCATCATTAAAAGCTAATAAACTTTTCTTTTTTAAAATTGATGAAAAAATAAACAATTTAAGCATTTTTAACCAATTAGATATAGGAGAAAGAATTAGGGATATAATTAAAATTGACGAAAGTAATTATTTAATGTCTTTAGAGGACACCCCATCAATAGGACTGCTTAAAAGAGTGATTAACTAATCTTTTGTAATCTATTGTTCTCTAAATTAAAAATTTGTTCGCAAAATTCCAGTGATTTTTTATCATGTGATATAAATATAATTGTAAGATTTTTTAAGTTATCTCTTATTTCCTGCAAAAATAAGTTTTTGGTCTCTTGATCTAAAAAATTTGTGGACTCATCAAGAATCAATAATTGGCTATTTCTATATATAGCTCTTGCTATACCAATCCTTTGTTTTTCACCTTGAGATATTTTGGAGCCATTCTCTCCTAGTTTAATTTCATCATTAAATTGGAATTTTTTGATAAATTTGTTCAATTGGGACTTATTCAATGAGTCATTATATCTTGTTTGATTTATTGTATTTTCTTCGTTATTCAGAGAAATATTTACTTTTAAAGACTCATCAAGAATTTTTACATTTTGGGGAACATAGGAAAGTAAATTTTGCCAAGATTCTACCCCTGTTTCTATATCAATTCCATCAACTTTTATAGAACCCTGCGTAGGTTTAATAAGACCCATCAAAATATTTATGAAGGTTGTTTTTCCTGACCCAGATGACCCCATAATTCCAATCTTATCTCCTTTTTTTATTTGGAAATTCAGCTTAGAAAAAATTAAATTATCATCAAAACTAAAATTTACGTCTTTAAACTCAATCATATTTTTAAAGCTTAAATTCTTTGATTTGATATCTTTCATATCATTTACTTTTTTTAAACCCTCTTTAACAATCTGAATCGTTGCCTGTGAATATTTGATCTTGTTATAAGATGAAGTTATAGCGTTTGCAGAAGGTATAATTCTGAATATTGATGCTACATAGACACCTAAAGTCGTAAATAAATTTGTATTATTATCTAAGTTAATTAATATTATAAAAAATAAAACTAATAAGAAAAAAATTTCATAAAATATTTTCGGAAGTGGGCTAATAATATTTCTCTTTATTGCATTAACATATAAGTTTTGTAACCTATATGAAAAACTTTTTTCAAAAAATTTTTGAATTTTTAATAATTTAATTTCTGTAGCGATATTAAATGTCTCTGCCACTACTTTCAAATATTCTTTATGAAATATCTGTCTATTTATTCCAAGTGTCTTGAGATAATTTGAAAATATTAATTTATATAAATACATTACAAAAACTACAGACAAAATTACTATAGATGTTGAAAAAAAATCATAAATTAATAGTAAGAATGAAATAAAAAAAATCAATATTACATTAGAAACTATAGTTAAGCATGGTGATAAAAAAGAATTAGAGAATAGAGCTACTTCCGAGGTTAAATTTCTTAAAAATTTTGATGAATGATTCTTGGAAAAATAAATATAATCTTTATTTATATAATCTTTGTATAGTTTTTTTTGTATAGAGTGATTAATTTTAATTATAAAACTCGACTGGTAGTAGTTCGTAAAAAAAACGATTATATTTTTTATAAAAAATACAGAAAAAAAAATAATCAAAATTAAATGTAGATTGTTATTTACATTAAAATAATTTTGTAAGAAATTTAGCGACTCATGGTTATTATTTTGAATTAATTCCAAAAACGGAATTACCAAACCAATTGACACAAAATCTAAAAAGCTAATAATTATATAAATTATGATTATAAGAATTGCTTTTTTCTTTTGACTGAATGTCAATATTTCTATTAGGTCTCTGAACATTTTTTTATAAATTTTATAATTTTATGTGAAGTATTATTATTTAAATATACTTTCTGAAAATTTCGATATTTTTTTTTCCAAATGACATTATTCGGCTTATAAATAGCCAAATGTAGTTTTTTTTCGAAATCTTTCACGTTTTTAGTATTTTCAATTAGTCCTAATCTTGAATTATATGAGACATTTGTTTTGTAAATTGAGTTTATCCCCCTCCACATCTCTAATGAAGGTTTATTCAGCGAAGTTCCATATAAACTAGCAGCTGACTGAAAGTTAGAAATTATACAATCACATTCTGACGTACAAAAATAGAGATCTTTTTTTGTTAAATTCCTTAAATTCTTACTGAAATTATTTATTATTTTAAAAAAATATTTATCGCTTTTATGTGGGTGAATTTTAAAAAATACTTTTATATTTTTTAATCGACTTATAGTTTGCATAATTTGAAATAATTGCCTTTCCAAGATCTTAAATTCATATTTATTTACTTTTCCAAAATAAGAACTATAGGCAAATAAAATTATTTTTTCTCCGTTTCTTTTACTAAAAGGTTTTTCATAATTTTTTCTAAAAGATTGCCATCTATTTTCAAAAAAAGGTACGCCAAAATAATAAATTTTTTCTTTTTTAATGAAATTAGACCAATAATTAATATCTTTTTTTGAATTAACAATTAAAAAATCACCTGGAAGTTTTTTTGCACTGATTTTTAATTCCTTTTCCCCAATGTATACAGCTGGAGTACTTGGATAATGAATTATTTTTGACTTCTCCTCTTTTTTTAAAGAATTTAACCAAAAACTATAATTGCCAAACTCAGCCAAAACAATGTCTATTTTTTCTTTCTCTCTGATTGATAATTTTAATTTCAAATATTTTGTATCGTGTATTAGTTCAGTAATTTTTTTAAAAAAATATTTTTTTGGTAAAATTTTTCTAAGAATCTTTAAAATTAAATTATTTTTTTTTTTTTGAATAAAATGCTTCTTTTGATATTTTTTAATAATTGAAGATGATATCTTGTCATCCATACAATTTTGGTAAGAACTGTCAGATAAATAAAAAGTATATAAATTAAATCTAAAATTGATATTTTTAATTACAGGTGCAATCCACTCAATCTCAGATGCTCCTCTTCTTATCAATAATAGGATATTTTTTTTACGTTTTACCATAGTATTTTTCTAGGATTACAAAATTCAGAATTGAAAAAATAAAATGGGATTGACTATTAGATAATTTTTTTTTGCTTTTGAGAAGTTTTTTGACTTCTTTTTTATTGATCAAAGAATTAATTTTTTTACTCTGAAATAATTTTTTTCTGAAGTTTTTATCATTTTTATTAAAAATAT
>CACLQJ010000006.1 GCA_902609065.1 uncultured Pelagibacteraceae bacterium | reverse complement strand
CGAACCATCTATGGGATTAGCACCCCAACTTGTTGCTGAAATATTTAATATTGTTAAAGAACTAAATGAAAAAGAAGGGGTAAGTGTTTTATTAGCAGAGCAGAATACTAACGTGGCGTTAAAAAATTCAGATCATGGTTATATAATCGAAACAGGAAAAGTTATGTTAGAGGGTAGCGCAAAAAGTTTGCTTAATGATGATAAAGTCAAAGAACTATATTTAGGTATATCTAAAGAGGGAAGAAAAAACTTCAGAGATGCTCTGAAAGAGGAAGGAAAAAAGAAAAAAAGGTTAATTAATGACTGATAGAAATTTTCCAATAGGCGGACCTGTTCTAGAGGTTAAAAACATTTCTTTAAGTTTCGGAGGTGTCAAAGCTATAACTGATACATCTTTTGATATTTTGGAACATGAAATAAGAGCAATAATCGGACCAAATGGCGCGGGCAAAAGTTCAATGCTAAATTGTATAAACGGTATTTATAAACCTCAAATTGGTTCTGTTATTTATAAAGGAGAAGAAGTAAGAAAGATTACTCCAAATACTATGGCACAAATGGGAATATCTAGAACATTTCAAAATTTGGCATTATTTAAGAGAATGTCAGTTTTAGATAACATATTAGTAGGAAGAAAACTTCATACTAAATCAAACTTTTTAGAAGTAGCATTACAGTTGCCAAAAGCAAAAAGAGAAGAAAAAATAAATAGAGATAGATGTGAAGAAATTGTTGAATTTTTAGAAATCGAGGAAATTAAAAATACACCAGTTGGAAAATTACCATATGGTTTACAAAAAAAAGTCGAACTCGGAAGAGCTCTAGCCACAGATGCTAATCTAATATTGTTGGACGAGCCTATGGCAGGTATGAACGTTGAAGAAAAAAGAGAGATGTGCAGATTCATTTTGAAAGTCAATGACGAGATAGGAACTACAATGGTTTTAATAGAGCATGACATGGGTGTTGTAATGGATATTTCAGATAGAGTTGTAGTGCTTGATTATGGAAAAGTTATTGGAGATGGAACTCCGGATGAAGTGAGAGCAAATAAAAAAGTTATTGATGCATATTTAGGAGTGGAGCATTAATTATGGCAGACCAAATATTATTTTTTATTGAAGTTGTTGTTGGAGGTCTGCTAGCAGGCACGATGTACTCACTAGTAGCATTAGGATTTGTGTTAATTTTTAAGGCATCTGCAACATTTAACTTTTCTCAAGGAGCAATGGTTTTTTTCGCAGTACTTGCTTTTGTAGGATTTATGCAAGATTTTAATGTTCCATTTGTTTTAGCATTCTTTTTAGCGGTAGGTTTAATGGTAATTGTAGGTTTGTGTACTGAAAGACTTGTTTTAAGGCCATTAATGAACCAGAGTGAGGATACATTGTTGATGGCAACTATTGGGTTAGGCTATGTTTTAGAAGGTCTTGCGCAAGCAATGTGGGGTGTTGAGGTTAGGAGATTGGATTTAGGTATAAAAGATTTTCCTATACCATGGATAGCTGACAATCTTAAATTATTTATAAGTGCCATTGACTTAACAGCAGGCGCAGTAGCTTTTGGAATGATAATTGGGTTATCACTTTTATTTAAATATACAAAAATGGGACTTGGATTAAGAGCAGTTGCAGATGATGCAGGAGCAGCAAGTTCAATTGGAATACCATTAAAACATATAATGCTTCTTGTATGGTCAGCAGCAGGTGTTGTTGCTTTAGTAGCTGGAATGATGTGGGGAGCAAGGGCAGGAGTACAATTTGCTTTAGTTGATCTTGCTTTAAAAGCACTTCCTGTTTTAATTATTGGTGGTTTCTCCTCAATACCAGGTGCAATCATTGGAGGATTATTAATTGGAGCAACAGAAAAAGTTCTTGAAGTTTATATTGGTCCGTTTTTTGGTGGTGCTATTGAGGGATGGGCGCCATATGTTTTAGCAATATTTTTCTTGTTGTATAGACCTGAAGGTTTATTTGGAGAAAAAATTATTAGGAGAGTTTAAATATGAAACCAATTTTTATGACATACACCAGAAACGACATTATAAATCTCGCTATTCTTTTAATAGTTGGCGTTGTTGTTATCCCTATGACTGTAAGTTCAGGATATTGGTATACTTCGATACTTATTCCTTGGCTTTGTTTAGCTTTAGCAACAATTGGTCAACAAATTATAATGGGGTATACAGGTCAATTAGCTCTTGGCGCAGCAGGATTTATGGCTGCTGGAGCATTTGCATGTTTCAATTTAATATTAAGAGTTCCAGGCATTCCTTTTG
The DNA here is from genome assembly GCA_902609065.1 of uncultured Pelagibacteraceae bacterium. GTDB lineage: Bacteria > Pseudomonadota > Alphaproteobacteria > Pelagibacterales > Pelagibacteraceae > Pelagibacter. The sequence continues at coordinate 42,304 of CACLQJ010000006.1, read as the reverse complement.
TCGGAGCATTAATAATTTCAGGGTTAATAGCTGCTGCTTTTGGAATATTATTTGGCTTACCTAGCCTTAGGGTAAGAGGAATTTATTTAATGGTAGCAACACTTGCATCTCAATTCTTCATAATTTGGATGATTGATAAATTTGGTTGGTTTAAAAATTATGATTCTTCTGGAATTATTACTGCACAAGATATTGTAATTATGGGCAAACCTTTTACCTCACCTATTGAAATGTATTTAGTTATTGTTGCCGTGGTAACGCCGATGACGCTTCTTGCAATGAATATGGCTAGGGGAAGCACAGGTAGAAATTGGATGTCTGTCCGAGATATGGATATTGCAGCAGAGTCTATGGGTGTATCCTTATTGAAAACTAAACTGCAAGCTTTTGCAATTAGTTCATTCTATTGTGGTGTTGCAGGAGCTCTTTTTGCATTCACATATTTAAAATCCTTAGAGCCAGTTGCATTTGATATAAAATTATCTTTTAAAGTTTTATTTATGGTAATATTGGGGGGTCTTGGAACAATTAATGGTGCATTCATAGGTGCAGGTTTTATTTTATTATTCCCGGTATTGTTGAATTATATAGGTAATAACGTTTTTCACGGGGCTATTGATGCAACAATTATATCAGCAATTGAACAAGTGGTATTTGGCGTGTTAATGATTATATTTATGATTTACGAACCACTCGGGATGGCTAGACTTTGGGAGACTACAAAGGTAAAAATTTCCCATCTATTCACAAAAAATAAATGAATAAAAGAACAAGATTAATTTTAGCTCTTATTTTAGGTATTGGAATTGGCTTAATGGTTAAGAATAATTTTATTATAGGATAAATTTTATTCCTAAAGCTTGAGAAATCGCTTTGACTGGCAAATAAATGCAGTTTTTACGTTTAAAATTTTTTTTATTGAATATTTTAAATAATTTACCTTTTACTGATATTTCTTGGTCTTCATAAAAATCATTTATTAATTTAATTTTTTTAGTAATCGTTTTTAGATTGTTATTAATTATAAATTTAGAAATTAAACTTGCCGAAGCTTGACAGTATATACAAGATGAGGTTTCGTAACCGATATCTTTCACAACATTTTTTTTTAAATTAATTTTTAATCTAATAACATCTCCACACATTGAATTTTTTTTTAATGCGCTATGTGTGAATTTACGTAGTTTTTTCATATTTTTTGTGTCTGAAGCTATTTGTAAAATATCTAATTCCATATTAATGAAATATATACCGAAATTTATTTAATTTTAATATTTATTTTCTTGTGTAGAAAAAAAATTAGTATTAAAAATTACTGATGCTAGATCTCAAAAATCAAAAATCTGCTGTTCCTATTGTGTTACTAGCGGGTTTGTTTTGGTCTTTTGGTCCTTATGTTGTAAGAAATATAGATGCTGCAACAACAGTACCGTGGCAATATTTATTTACTAGAGGAATTGTAATATTTTTATTATTAAATATTTTTCTGTATTTTGAAGAAGGTTTTAAATTTTACAAAAACTATCTTAATATTGGTGTGTCTGGAATTATAGGTGGTATAGGTCTTGCTATAGCTATGATAGCTTTTATATGGTCTATAACAAATACCTCTGCAGCAGTTACACTCTCCTGTCTCGCTGCAATGCCATTTATAACTGCTTTGTTAGGGTTTCTATTTTTAAATGAAAAAATTTCTTTAAGTGTATGGTTAACCATGATTCTTGCTGCAATTGGTATAATTATTATAGCTGTAGGGATTAAAAATTTTGGATCAATCAGTGGATTAATTTTTGGTCTAACCTCAGCTTCAGGCTTTGCAATTTTTTCAGTTTCTCTTAGATGGAGGAGGCGTACACCAAAATTCGCAACCGTTTCTTTTGCTGGACTTTTATGCGCAGTTTTTTCGGCATTCATGATTGTGAACCAGGACTTAAGTTTTTTATCCTCAAGTAAAAATCAAGCTTTATTTGCTACTCACGGATCTTTAGTTTGTATCGGTCTAATTTTATATTCCATCGGCTCAAAACATATTCCAGCTGCTGAATTAACACTTCTTTCACTTATTGAAGTGGTTGGTGGTATTTTTTGGGTTTGGTTACCATGGCTGGGTATTAATGAAATACCATCTAACAATACTATTATTGGCGGCTTCTTAATTTTTGTATCTATTTTCTATTATAGTTTAATAGTTCAAAACAATAAAAGGTTCATAGGATTGAATTAAGTGCATAAAACTATAGTCAACAGCTGGAATGAATGGGATCCCTTGAGACACGTAATAATTGGAAGAGCAGATGGTACTTGCATACCTCCTCCTGAACCTGCATTGGATGCAAAAGTACCTGAAGACTCAGATATGAAAGGAAAGTTCGGCCCCAGAACACAAGAAAGTATAGATAAGGCAAATGAACTGTTAGACGACTTTGCAAATATTTTATCAAAAAGAGGTATCAAAGTAGATAGGCCACATCCAATAAATCATAATCAGAAAATCCAAACACCTGATTGGGAAGCTGAAACAATGTTTGGTTGCATGCCTGCAAGAGATATTATCTTGACAGTAGGTAATGAAATGTTGGAAGCCACTATGAGTTACAGATGTAGGTGGTTTGAATACTTAAATTATAGGCCCTTGATACAAAAATACTTTAATGAAGATCCAAATATGAAACATGAGACAGCACCTAAGCCTCGCCTAACAGACTTAGATTATAGAAAAGATTATTTATCAGATAAAATTGGAATCCAAAAACGCCTTGAATGGACCAAAAAAAAATTTTTTGTAACAACAGAAGAAGAGCCACTTTTTGATGCTGCTGATATTTTAAGATTTGGAAAAGATTTAATAGTACAACATGGTTTCACGACTAACCTTAAAGGCATTGAATGGCTAAGACGGCATTTTAAAGATCATAGGATTCATACAGTAAATTTTCCTGGCGATCCATATCCAATTCATATTGATGCAACATTTACTCCTGTTACTGAAGGTTTAATAATTAATAATCCTCAAAGAAGATTGCCTGACCAACAAAAAAAACTTTTTGAAAGAAATGGATGGAAAATAATTGATGCAGCACAACCTGCGCATAACTCCCCACCACCTTTGTGTTATTCATCGGTGTGGTTATCTATGAACATATTAATTTTAGACCCCAAAACTGTATGTGTAGAAAAAAGCGAAGTATATCAAGCTGAACAAATAGATAAACTTGGTTTAGAGGTTATCCCCATAGAGCTAAGAGACGCGTATGCATTCGGAGGTGGACTGCATTGTAGTACTGCTGATGTTTATCGTAAAGGAACACTACAAGATTATTTTCCAAAACAATAAATCTTATTGAAAGTTACTTTGTACCTAAATTTTCAGGTGTATCTGGATCGAGTTCAAGACCTGCAGGAGTGATAGTTGCTGGCACAGGAGTAAACGTTGAGTCAGGATTGGTCGCAGTTTCACGAACATTCATTCTATATAATCCAAACACTCCTATTATTAAATGTACAATTATTAAAAATATAAAAAAACCATTTAATTCAAAAATTTGCATAAAGAATGAACATAATATTGGTCCACTAATTGCACCAAATCCAAAAACTAATTGTAAACCTCCACCAGCTGCAACAAATTTTTCTTTTGGCACATAATCATTCGTATGAGCAAGATTTAATGAAAATAAAGGCAAACATAAGCTTGAGTATAGTCCTACAAAAATAAAGAAAAATAATTTTTTAAAATGAAACTCTTTAAGCCAGTAAATATTCTCAATTGGATCATTAGCTGATAGTATTGAGCAAAAAGATAAAATAGCAGCTCCAAATGTTGTTAGCACTATTACAGTTCTTCTATCATATTTATCTGAACAATAACCTATTGGCCATTGCCCCAAAACACCAGAAATGGTTGATGTAAATAATAAAATTGAGGTTTCAAATAATGATAAATTTGCTTTTGTTGCATAGACCGCAATCAAAGAGAAAAAAGCTCCATGAATTATGCCAGTACAGAATGCACTCACCGAACCGAGAGGTGAAATTTTATATAATTCTTTTACACTTATTGTTCCTATTTTTTTAAATTTTGGGGCCGATCTTTTTGTTAAAAGAATAGGAACCAAAGCCAAAGATAACAAAATAGAAACCAATATAAATGATTCATAATTTGTTGGACTACTGACATTTAATAGCAACATTCCAATTGCTAGTCCCGCATACAATACAATCATATACGTAGACAAAAGCTGACCTCTATTTTTATTACTTGCTCTGTCGTTTAACCAACTTTCACATACTATATAACAACTAACTAAACTTATGCCTGTTATAAATCTACTAATAGTCCACATTAATGGATTAATATATACAACAGCAATTAATGCGCTTAACGATGCTAAAGAGGCGAACGCAGCAAATACTCTGATATGTCCAACCTTTGAAACTAATCTAGGGGTGGTTTTAGAACCCACAAAGTATCCAACAAAATAACTAGACATGAAAATTCCGGTAGTAACAAAACTAAATTCCTCAATCACAGATCTTATACCCATTACTTGAATTTGAAGACCATGGGCTATCATTATTATACCTATTCCCATAAATAGCGCCCAAGATTTTTTTACTTCTTTTTGCATTTATACTTTACACTTTATAATTTGAGGCTATGTAGATTTGATTTGTGTTTTTTTTAAGGCCAACGATGAATGTATGGCAATCGTAAATACAATAACTATACCTCCAATAATTGTTTGAATACTTGGTTGCTCTTTTACGATAAACCAAACCCAGATTGGGCCCAAGATCACTTCAAGAAGAAAAAATAAATTGACTTCTGGGGCAGAAATATATCTAGGAGCAATTGTAACTAATACAAAAGGAATTGCTACACACATAATGCACATAAGAGGAACTATTATAATATCAGTACTAATTAGTTCAAAACTTTCTACAAAAAAGAATGCAAATACAGCCACAACTAATTTTCCAATAACTGCAGAAGGTACTAAGTCTATACTTTTAGCAAATCGAGCTAAGTTTGCATTAATTGCTAAACCTAGTGCTGTTATAAATCCAAATATATCACCAAAAATATTTCCTAGCTTAACAGAGTCATAAAATATAAATACTACTGAAATAAATGTTATTAAAATTGCTACCCACGTTTCTTTACTTGTAGTTTCTTTTAAAAAAATTGATGATATTATTGCTGATAGCATAGGTGCCATAGCAACCATGATCAAAGTGTTAGCAACGTTAGTATTTTGAATTGAAATTATGAATGTAATATTACAAATTGAAAAACTAATTATATAAAAAATTCCTACATACCCAATTTTAAACAATGCATCAAAAAAATTTTTTTTGTAAAAAATAGTTAGACCCAATAATACAACCAAAAAAGGAATTGCTCCTCGATAGAAGAGTAGAGACCAAGTATCAACATTTGATAATCTTATAAATAAAGAGTCTGGAGTAATAAACATAACACCAACAAAGGCTAAAACTGAGCCTTTTTGTTGATTTGTTAACTTATTAAACATTATGTAAATTTTTTAAATAACTTTCAATTTCGCTTATAGTTTTAAGTTTTTGTGAACATGTTTGGTTTTTACATATAATAACAAAAAATTCTGTTTTATTTTCTCTATGAATAGTAGTTGCGTCAGATAAAAAAGTTATATTTATTTTTTTTATTAAATTTTTATAATTTTTATATTCACCATTAAAAGTTATTGTAATATTTTTATCGCATATATCTAAAACTTTTATAAAACTGAACATTTGGGAAAAGTTATAATTGATATAGGAATGGAAAGTTTTGCTTAATGTATCAATTTTATTTTGCCAATCATTTGTATTCGTAATATTTTTCAATTTATTACAAATTGATAAGTATACACTGTTTCCGTTTGGAATATTATTATCTGTTATATCAATTGGATTAACAAATAAATCGTTACTTTTTAAAACATTTTTCTGGAGGAGTTCATGCTGCTCATTATAAAACAATTTCCATGCTTTACTCATTAATATTTGACAAAGATTGAGTGAATTATTGTCATTTTCAAGCTCGTATAAAGTTATTAATAGCAAACATAAATAAGAATAATCCTCTAAAAAAACATTAATTTCAATATCAACTTTATCATTGCAATGATAAACAGTTTTATTAAATCTCCTTATTAACTTTTGCGATGATTTAATTGTTTCATTATATAGCTGAGTGTCATCTAAAATTAATGAGGAATAAAGATTAGAGTACAACCAAAAACAGTTTAGATCGGTCTGAACTTTTTCATCAAAAAAAGGTTTAGTTCTTTTATTTCTTTCTGATTCTAAAATTATTTTAGCATTTGTCAGATCAGCCATTTCTTTGTCGTTAAGTTTAACATTATTTTTTTCTGAAAGAATATTTAAACCCTCAAAATTACCTTTTTCGGAAATATCATAATTTTTATTTATGATTTCAAATTTATCTTTTAGTATGTTCCGTAAATCTTGATAATCCCATGTATAATATTTACCCTCAACACCATCGCTGTCAGCATCTAATGCAGTACCCAATAGATTTTCTTGAGATTTGAATTCTTTATTTATAAATTTAATAGTCTGGTTTAATTTTTTTATTAAAAACTCTGATTTGAAATTTCCAAGATAATGACTTAAAAGAATAACGTATTGTATGTTGTCATATAACATTTTCTCAAAATGAGGCACTATCCATTTTTCATCAACAGTATATCTAGAAATTCCACCACCTAAATGGTCATATATACCTTTTGATGAAACTTTCATTAGCAAGGTCTCTACTGGTTTTAAATATTTTAAATCATTCTTAATATTGTAAAAATATAATAATGTTTGAAATATATAAAATTGTGGAAATTTTGGCGCGCCTTTGAATCCTCCATTTTCCTTGTCTAAATATTGAATTATTTTAGTTGCATAAGGTTCTAAGTCCTGTTTTAAAATTGCGTTTTTTCTATTTAGATCTTTAAAAACAGTCTGCAATTGAGCTACTTGAGAAATAATTTTTTCCCTATTTTCTCTATAAACTTTTGAGACATTAAGTATTATCTGATTAAAAGCTGGTCTACCATGCATCTCTTTTGGAGGAAAGTATGTGCCACCTGTAAATGGAACACCATTTTCGTCTAAAAACATTGAGAGAGGCCATCCACCTTGAGCTCCAGTTAATATACTCAAGCTTTTTTGGAAGATAGAGTCCAGATCTGGTCTTTCCTCTCTATCAACTTTGATGTTAATAAATTTTTCATTTAATATTTTTGCAGTCTCGATATTTTCGAAACTTTCATGGGCCATTACATGACACCAATGACAGCTTGAATATCCAACACTGAGGAATATTGGTTTTTTTTCATTCTTAGCTTTTTTTAAGGAATATTTGTTCCATGCAAACCATGCAACAGGATTATGCGCGTGTTGCTTTAAATATGGACTGCTTTCATTTTTAAGCTGATTGGACAATTTAAAAATGACTATAGGGTTTTCTAGAAAAAATTTTTTTAACCATTGTAGCAAAAAATTCTAACGGTAAACTTTTATAATTTGGATCAAATGATGACTGATCGTATTTTTCACAAAAATCTATCGTTGCTTGATAATATTTATGTCCTTTATATTTATCTCTCAAATTTCTATTTTTCCCCAAATGATGTGCATAGTAATATGCTTGAAATTCGCCATGTTTTTCAATAATCCAATGTGTTTTTTTAGACACATAAGGCTTTAAGATTGTTGCAGCATATTCTGAATGATTCATGGGAGCAAGCTCATCTCCTATATCGTGCAACAATGCAGCTACCACCATTTCCTCACCTTCTCCAGCTTCCAAAGCCCTTGTAGCACTTTGAAGAGAATGTTCTAATCTACTTACTTGATAACCTTCTAAAGTTTCTGTCATTTCAGACATGAATCTAATTATTCTGTCTGCTGTTTGATTTACATATTTTTGCTCATGTTTGTCTAAAAATAAATAGTCATCTTTTGTACCTTTTTTCATTTCTGTAAAACTAACTTTTTTCATTCTAATTATTTGATCCCGCGCTTAATAATGACAATTGAGTTACCTTTTCCTCACCCAACTCATCTATTATCTTTATAGGATAATCCCCAGTAAAATAATGATCGGTAAGTTGTGGAAATTCATTATTTCTTTTTTCAAAACCTATTGCCTTATATAAACCGTCAATAGATAAAAATTTCAAAGATTTTGCTTTAACATGATTACATATTTCCTCTACCGTCATATTAGCGGCAAGTAACTCCTTCTTCGATGGCATATCTATTCCGTAAAAGTCTGGATATTTTATTTCTGGACTTGCTATTCTTAAATGTACTTCCTTGGCACCAGATTCGTACAGCATATTAACAATCTTATGTGAGGTAGTACCTCTTACTAATGAATCATCCACTAAAATAATAACTTTATTTTGCACTGAAGATTTATTAGCATTTAATTTAAGCTTTACTCCCAAACTTCTTATCTTTTGCGCCGGCTCTATAAAAGTACGTCCAACGTAATGGTTTCTTATTAATCCAAGATCAAATTTAACATTTTTAGATTGACTATATCCAATTGCTGCGGCATTACCAGAGTCTGGAACAGGCACAACCAAATCAGCATTAATATTATCTTCTTTAGAAAGTTCAGCTCCAAGTTTTTTTCTATACTCATATGCTGTTAGTCCATTTAATATGCTATCGGGTCTTGAAAAATATATATATTCAAATACACAAGGTCTTTTTTTTCTTAATGGAAATGGTTTTAAACTTTTTAACTCGTCGTTTTCAATATAAACTATTTCTCCATTTTCAACTTCTCTAATAAACTTTGCTCCTATAATATCCAGTGCGCATGTTTCTGATGTAAAAACATATGAATTTTTTAATTTTCCAATAACCAAAGGTCTAATTCCGTGTGGATCTCTAACACCTATAAGAGTTTTTTGTGCGATCATTACTAACGCATATCCGCCTTGAATTTGAAATAATGTATCTATAATTTTGTCTATCGTAGTAGATCTTTTAGATTTAGCAATTAATTTAACAATAGTCTCAGTATCTGAAGTAGTGTAAAAAATAGATCCATTTTCTACCATTTTATTTCTTAATGTGATAGCGTTAGTTAAATTTCCATTATGTGAAACTGCTATTCCGCCCGCATTTGTATCTGCGTAAAACGGCTGAATATTTCTTAAAGTTGTTCCTCCAGTCGTACTGTACCTATTGTGACCAATAGCATGACTTCCTGGAAGTTTTTTTAGAACTTCTTCATTATTAAAATTATCTCCAACAAGACCGAATCTTTTTTCTGAGTGGTATTTCATTCCATCGAAAGAAACTATCCCACAACCTTCTTGACCTCTATGTTGTAATGCATGCAGTCCAAGAGCAGTTAATGTAGACGCATCTTTAGTATTACTAATACCAAAAATACCACATTCTTCCTTAAGTTTTGGATTATATATCTTTAATTTTTTCTTTAGCATTTTCTTGTTCATCCTGAGTTGGAAATTCTTTTATAAGATAGTTGCTGCCTTTTTCAACCCATTCAAAACTTATTGATTTACTTACATTTATAGCCCATCTATCATAATTATACACTATATTAACAGTTGTAAATATACAAACAGCTAAAACATAACTTCTTACGAAACCAAAAAAAAAACCAAATAATTTGTCGAGCCTACCTAACCCAGTATATTTTACTGCTTTACTCAAACCTTTATTGATAAGCAAAATTATAAAAGTAATAATAACAAAAATAAATATACCTAGCAAAACATCTAAAACATAACTGTTGTCCAAATAGTCATTTATAAAAGGTCTTAGCTTTGGAAAAAAAAAAAGTGTCAAAACATAAGACAAAAGCCATTTACTTGCAGATAATATACTTAATACAAATCCTTTATTATAGCATTTGATCAATGAGGCTAAAGTTATAGCTACATATACTAAATCAAAAAATGATATTAAATCATTTAAATCTTTTATAAAATCCATTTATTAATTTACACCAAATGGTTTAAAGCTAATTAAAAAACTTGGTAATAGAGTCAAAACTAATAACATTGCCATTAACATAGCAAGTCCTGTAAATATACCAAAATAAATAGTTGGAATAAAGTTTGATAAAATTAAAATTGAAAAACCAAATACTATAGTTATTGATGTATTTAGAATTGCCTCTCCAACAGTTGAATGACAAATTTTGACGGTTTTATCATAATTATTTATTTTTGAAAATTCCTCTTTAAATCTATAAATATAATGAATACTATTATCCACAGCAATTCCAATTGTTATTGCTGCAATTGTTATAGTCATCATATCAAGTGGTATATTGAAAATTCCAATAATTCCTAAAATAAAAAAAGCAGCAATAAAATTTGGAATTACACCAATAAGTGCAAGTTTTATATTCCTAAATAAAATGACAAACATTATAAAAATTCCTAACATTACAAAACCCAAAGTAAGAATTTGAGATTTGAACAAACTTTGCAATAAATTATTAAATATTATTAATACACCAGCTAATTTAAATTCATTATCGTTAAGTTTTAACTTATTTTTTAAATCGTCATGAATTTGATTTATTAATTCGTTTCTCCGAAGATTTTCGTTAGAATCTTTTAATCTTAAACTAATTCTTGCTTCAGAGTTTTCTATAGAAATATATGGTGTTACTATTTCTCTCTTAATATCATCTGGTAGTTTTGTGTATAAAACACCGATTTCAAGAGCACCGAGAGGCCGGTTGTTATTTAAGCTTTCAGCGACTTTTAACACAGATCTAAATGACAACACCTTACCCACATGCTCTAAACCCTCTAAGTAATTATGAACTTTATCAATTTTGTCAATTTTATCCTTTGTAAACCAATATTTTGTATCATCACCGTCTTCCTCACCCCAATCTTCATCTTCGTTAAATACATCACTTTCTTCTTTTGGAAATTTTAAAATTATCTCCAATGGAGTTGTTCCTCCTAATTCCTCATCAATTAATTTCATTCCTTTATAAATTTCTGTATCCTTATCAAAATAGTTTATAAAGCTATTTTCAACTTGAAGCTTAGAGATCCCAAAAAAGCTTATAACAACAATTAATACTGCAGATACAAAAATTGTATTTTTATTTTTGATAGTATAATTTGATAGAAATTTTGTTATTTTAGAATTTTCATTTGATTTTAAGGAAAAAATATTGTTTTCTCCAGAGAGATTTATAAAAGTTGGTAATAAAGTAAAAGTAGTTACCATAGATGTTATAAGGCCAATTGTCATCATCCAGCCAAAATCAATTACTGGTCTAATTCCACTAAATATTAGAGACAAAAATGCACAAATTGTAGTTAATCCAGTGTATAATATTGGTAAAAACATTTTGTTGGTTGCAATTTGTAAAACGCTAGTTTTACTTTTATTAGGAAATTCATTTTTGATTTGAAGAAATCTTGTACTCAAATGAATATTCATCGCCATTGTTAAAATTAACATTAATGCGATAAAATTTGACGAAATAACTGTTACCTTCCATCCTAACAAGCCTAACATTCCCAGCATAACTACAACAGAAAATATACAACTTGAAAGTGGTATAATTATCCAAATTATTTTTTTAAACACAAACCACAATACAGCAACTATAAAAAGCAAAACTCCTATACCAAAAATTAAAATATCATTTTTTATAAATGACATCATATCATCTGCAATCATAGGAATGCCACCAAGATAAATTTTAGAATTTTTACTATAGTCCTGAATAACTTTTCTTATCTCTATTATATTCTCGTGGTTTTTCTTTTTCCTTAAATCTTTATATTTTTCTAATTCTTTATCAGTTTTTATTTCTTTTAATTTATCGTCTTTTTTTATGTAAACAATAATACCTGAAGTCTTTCCATCCTCGCTTATAACAAAATTTTTAAATACTGGACTATTTAATATTTCTGAAAAACCTCTATTTCTATCAATACCCTCGCTTTTTAATGTACTAAAATTTTTTAATTTCTCACTTAATGTATCATCGGTGCTATTAAGCAACGGTACATCAAGTAATGTAACAACACTATGCACCCAATCTAGACTTTGAATTTTATACTTTAAACTTAATAAATTATTAACTGATTTGTCAGAAATCATTTCATCTTCAGGAGAATAAGTGAGAACAAGAAATTCTCTGGCATTATAACGTTCATTTATTACATTTAAATATTCCAAATCTGGATCGCCATCTAACAGTAAGGTCTCTGATGACGCATCCAGTCTAAAGTCTTTAGAAAAATAAATAGACATGAAGAGGATTGATAATAAAACAATCAATACTGATTTAGGACTCTTTAATACAGAATTTTGATAAAATTTTGATAGCATTTAATTAGTTTATATAATTAAAACTAATTATTTTGAATATCTTTAAATTTTGTAAACATTGCCTCAAACTCAAGAAAAACGTTACCTGTAGGTCCATGTCTTTGTTTTCCAACTATTATTTCGGCCAAATTTGATACCTCACTCATTTTGGCTTGCCACTCGGCGTACTCGACTGTTGCCGGTCTTGGCTCTTTTCGTTCAAGATAATATGCTTCTCTGTAAACAAACATTACTACATCGGCATCTTGTTCGATTGATCCCGATTCTCGTAAATCTGCTAGTACTGGTTTATTGTTATCTCTTTGTTCTACAGCTCTCGAAAGTTGAGATAATGCAAGTACTGGCACAGAAAGCTCTTTAGCTAAAGCTTTTAAACCTTGAGTAATTTCTGAGATCTCCTGAACTCTACCGTCTTTTTTAGATTTTATTGCAGTCATTAACTGTATGTAATCTACTACAATTAAATCTAGACCATAAATTCTTTTAATTCTTCTTGCTCTATTGCTTAAAGCAGCAATACTTATTGCAGGTGTCTCATCAATATATAAAGGAAGTTCTGATATATCTTTTGATGTTTCAATAAATTTGTCAAATTGATCTTCTGAAATCCTACCTCGTCTAATATCATTTGATTTTATTCTTGATTGCTCGGCTAATATCCTAGTTGAAAGTTGTTCAGAAGACATTTCAAGTGAAAAAAAAGCAACTGAAGTTTTTTTTGCGTCTTGTTGAAATTTTTTTGCAGCATTAAAAGCTATATTTGTTGCCAATGCAGTTTTACCCATCGATGGTCTTCCTGCAATTATTACCAAATCAGATTTATGTAAACCTCCTAGTTTCTCATCTAAATCTTTCAAGCCAGAGGGTACCCCAACAATACCTTCTTCATTTTTATAAGCAGTTGAAGCCATTTCAATTGTTTGTTTTAAAGCTTCATCAAATTTAACGATTGTAGACGAAAAGGAGCCCTTCTCAGCAAGATCAAATAAAGTTTTTTCAGAGTTTTCGATTATGGTCTGACTATTTTTTTCTATATCATTCAACTTTGCTGTATCAATTATCTCTTCAGAAAGTTTTATTAGCTCTCTTTTGACAAATAAATCATACACTATTTTTGAATATTCTATAGCCTGTCTTGTTGAGGTTGAAAATTTTGTAATTTTTACCAAGTAATCAGGTATATTTATTTTGTCTTCATCATTTTCAAAATAATTCTTTAATGTAATTGGATTTGCTAACATTCCGCTATAAATTAGTTTTTCTATTGCATTGAATATACGCTGATGCATTGGGTCGTAAAAATTATTTGAATAAACAATGGTATTAATTTCGTCAAATATTTCGTTTGAAATTAGTATTGAACCAATTATTGATTGTTCAGCCTCAATATTATTTGGTAATTCTTCTAAATTGTTTTTGATTACACCTAACGAAACCATTCTTGTTCAAGTTATTAAATTATCGTACTAGCATCAAGTACAAATAAATCTTGGGGAAAAGAATGTATAAATTAAGCTTTTTCTTCCTCTGGAAGAACATTGATAAATATAGAAAATTGCACTTCTGAATGAAGACTAATCAACACTTTAAACTTTCCTAATGATTTAATTTCTTTAATAGGTTGTATCATTGCTGAATTAACTTCTAATTTTTCTTTAGCTAGCAATAAGTTTGATATTTCAGTTGGTTTAACTGAACCATACAATTCTTTATTTTCAGTACTTAGTTTTTTGATATCAAAAATTTTATCTTTAATTTTGTCTGATATATCTTTGGCTAACCTCTTCCTCTCTAAATCTTTTTTCCCGAGATCTTTTTTCATTTTTGCTACTTCTTCAACATTTTTTTTTGAAGCAAATAACGCTTTTTTTTGTGATATAAGATAGTTTCTAGCAAAACCCCTTTTAACGTCTATTATTTCACCAATTGAACCTATTTTTCTAATATTTTCTAAAAGTATAACTTTCATTATAGTAGACCTAAATTTCTAGCCCTTTTAATTGAAATTGATAATTCTCTTTGTTTTTTTTGAGACACAGAGGTAATTCGAGATGGAAGGATTTTTCCATTTTCTGTTACGTATTTTTTTAATAATCTTATATTTTTATAGTCAACCACTGGAGCTCCTTTTCCAGATAATGGACATTTTTTTTTAAATTTATATTTATTTGGTTGAAAAATACTTAGTTTAGAAAAATTGCTTTGAGATTGTTTACGTTTATTTTTTTTCATCATGATTTAATGACTCTTGTTTATCAGGTTTATTAAAATAATTTTCTTCAAGATTAAATTTTTTGACTTTTACAGTCAAAAATCTCAATAAATTTTTGTCAATTTTTTCATTTTTCTCAAGTTCGTTGATCATTTTCCCATCACCCTCAAGCTTAAAGTGAATAAAATTTCCTTTTTTGTTATTTTTAATAATGTAAGATAAATATATTAGACCCCAATCTTCCGATTTTACAATTTTACCCTCGAATTTTTCAATTATTTTAACATATTTTTCTTTTAATTGATTAATTTGTATTTGTGTAGTGTCTTGTCTAGCAACGATGGTGTGTTCGTATAAATTCATATCGGATTCTTTATAAAAAGTGAGGATATACTATTATAATACTTTAATTACAACACCTAAAAATATATAAAATAGATAATATTTTAAATGTTTTCTGTAATATTTCCAGGTCAAGGGTCTCAGAGTGTTGGAATGGCTTATCAATTTTATAAAAGGTTTGAGATATTTAAAACAAACTTTAAAAAAGCAGATGATTTATTAAATTACCCTTTATCAAAATTAATACTTGAGGGTCCCTCTGATAAATTAGATTTAACAGAAAATACCCAGCCTGCAATTTTTCTAATAAGCTACTCAATCTTTCAAGTCTTAAAGAAAGAGTTTAATATCGATTTAAATAAAGCAAAATATTTTGCTGGGCATTCATTAGGAGAATATTCAGCATTGTCTTGTTCTGGTGTTATAAATTTTGAAACCACTTTAAAAATTTTAAAATTAAGAGGTAAAGCAATGCAAGACGCAATTCCAAACGGTGAAGGGGGTATGTTAGCTGTATTAGGTTCAGAATTAAAGTTAATAGAAAATATAATAAATGAAAAAAAAAAAGAGTTTGAATGCTTTATAGCGAATGATAACTCTAATGGTCAAATAGTGTTGAGTGGCACCACTTCCAATATTAATAAGTTATCTATTTATCTAAATTTAATTAAAATTAAAAATATTAAATTATCTGTTAGCGCACCGTTTCATTGTAAATTAATGAGAAAAGCAACAGAAACAATGAAAGTTGAATTAGAAAAAATTAATTATAATGAATTTCAAAATACATTGATCTCAAATGTTACAGCAGACGAGATTAATAATAATTTACTAATTAAAAATTTGTTAATTCAACAAATTGAAAGTAAAGTTCGTTGGCGAGAAACAATAAATTTTATGATAAAAAATGGTGTTACCAATTTTATTGAAATTGGACCTGGCAAGATTTTATCAGGTTTAATTAGAAGAATTGATAGGAATGTGAAAGTTAGTGCAATAAATAACGAGGAAGATATAAGTAATATTGATTTTTTGAAATGATAAATTTTAAAGGTAAAAAAATATTAATTACTGGGGCAACAGGTGGAATTGGTAATTCTCTAGTAGAAAAGTTTTCCTCTTTAGGAGGTTCAATTTTAGGAACTGGAACTAATGAAGAGAAACTCAAAGATCTAAAAAAAAAATTTTCAAATTTAAAAACCATCAAATTTGATCTATCAAATCATGGTGAAATTGACCAATTAATTGAAAAAGCTTCAAGTGAATTATCTGGGCTTGACGTATTAATTAATAATGCTGGAATTACAATAGACAACTTATCACTCAGAATGAAAAATGAGGAATGGAAAAAAGTGATAGACATTAATTTAAGTTCTACTTTCTATTTATGTAAATTTGCTATTAAAAAAATGTTAAAAAATAAATACGGTAGAATAGTCAACGTAACTTCTATTGTTGGCCATACAGGGAATCTTGGTCAGTCAAATTATTCTGCATCTAAAGCAGGTATAATTGCAATGTCCAAAAGTCTTGCAATAGAATATGCAAAAAAAAATATTACTATAAATTGTGTATCTCCTGGATTTATTCAAACAAAAATGACCGATAAAATCTCTGAGGATTTCCGAAATACTTTAGTATCCAGAATACCAATGAACAAACTAGGCACAGGAATAGACGTATCGAATTCTGTTGCCTTTTTATCATCTGATACAGCATCTTATATAACTGGGGAAACAATTCATGTTAATGGAGGCATGTATATGGCTTGACAAACATTATTATTAATTTAATAAGTTTTATTAATATGTCTAACGAAATTTCAAATAAAGTTAAAAAAATTGTAGCTGATCATCTAGGTATTGAGGAAGCTAAAGTGACTGATCAGTCAAGTTTTATAGATGATCTAGGAGCTGATAGTTTGGATACCGTTGAATTAGTAATGGCTTTTGAAGAAGAATTTGGATCGGAAATATCTGATAGTGAGGCCGAAAAAATTCTTACTGTTGGTGATGCTATAAAATTCATAGAGAATAAAGCTAATTAAAAAAAAGCAAATGTCGTCTAAAAGTGACGGAGCTATAATTATTTTGTCTTCTCCATCAGGTGCCGGTAAAACTACTTTAGTAAAAAAATTAAGTTCTTTTGAAAATTTTGAAATTTCCATTTCCTATACCACGAGGATACCCAGACTTAGCGAAGAAAATGGTAAAGATTACTATTTTATAAATACCTTAGACTTTAACGAATTAATTAAAAAAAATGAATTATTAGAATATGCTGAGGTTTTTAATAATTTATATGGATCTTCAAAAAAAAAAGTAATCGATACATTGAAAAAAGGTAAAAATGTCATATTCGATATTGACTGGCAAGGTACGAAACAAATTAAAAATAAAAATCTTGAGTTTAAATTAATAACAATTTTTATATTACCGCCTACAAAAAAAGTATTATTAAGTAGACTTTCAGAAAGAGAAAACAATGACGAAATAATTATTAATGAAAGGATGAAAAAATTTGATAATGATGTCAAGCGATGGACTGATTATGATTTTGTTGTTATAAATGACGATCTAGAAACTTGTTTTCAAGAAATTGAAGTCATTATAAAAAAAAAATTAAAAGATATCGATGTAAGTTATGATAAGGATAAAATTTATAATCATGTAAACAAATTACTAAAGTAACCTTTCATACTCTTCGCAAATTTTATAATATATATCAGGACTTAATTTTTGGGGTCTATCTTTTAAGTTTATTTGCATCTTTTTTGAAATAGCCTCTATATCACTAAAAAGTAACTTTAGTGGTTTTTTAATCATTTTTCGTCTATATCTAAAAAAAGTTTTAGAAATGTGCTCCAAACTTTGAATTTCTTTAAATTTAATGAAATTTTTTTTTGGTGCAAATTCTAATATAGAACTTAATACTCTTGGTTTTGGGTAAAAGCAATTTGGACCAATATTTTTTATTTTTTTTATATCTAGTTTCCATTGTGAAATAATAGAAATTCTCCCATAACTTTTAGTGTTTTGTTTAGCAATTATCCTTTCCGCTACCTCTTTTTGAAACATAAATACGAGTTTTTCATAGTAAAAATTCTCATTACACTTTATTATTTTAATAAGAATTTCAGAAGCAATATTAAATGGAAGATTGCCGAAGATAACTAAATTTTTATATTGAAAATCTATAATTGGTATCTCTAAAATATCTTTATTAAGTATTTCTATTTTATCACCAAACTTTTTTTTCAAAAACAGACTTAAACTCTTATCTTTTTCTATAAGAATAATTTTTTTAGGATTTTTCGAAATTAGCTTTTCAGTTAAATTCCCTGTTCCAGGACCTATTTCTAAGATAGTACTTCTTTCATTTATATTTCCTAAATTTGTAATAATATTTAATATATTATTATCTACTAAAAAATTTTGGCCTAAACTTTTTTTTGGTTTTAGCTTCACAATTTTTTTTCGAAAAAAAGTATTGATTTCATTAGCGAGGTAGGATCAGATAAATTTTTAGATATCATCCCTTCATTAGGACCGTGATCTGGAGAAACTCTCAAAAAAGGAAGTCCTGCAGTTATATTTATTGCATTAAATTTAAATAAAGATTTTATAGGAGTTAAAACTTGATCATGGTACATGCCAACTACTAAGTTAATATCATTGTATTTATAATTTAAAAAGAAAGTATCTGCAGAAAATGGTCCATTAATTCTGATTTTTTTCTTTTTTAAATAAATAATTGCCGGTTCTATTATTTTTTTTTCCTCACTATAATCATCTGTTGTTTCACAATGAGGATTTAACCCTAAAACTGCTATATTTGGTTTTAAATTTAAATATTTTAAATAAAATTCATTGAGTAACATTATTTTTTTAATAATCATTTTTTTTGTAATTTTTTTAGCTACATGTTTTATTGGGACATGAGTTGTTACTGGACTTACACTTAATTCTTTATTGTAAATTAACATTGCAACATTTTTAGAAACAGTTTTTTTTTGGAGAAATTCTGTAATTCCAGCATAAGATTTTTTAAGAAATTTTTTTTTTGAAATGGGACCATTTAGCAATCCAATGGCTTTACCGTTTTTAAGCAACCAAAGTGCCATATTAAACGATTTTTCTATATATGCATTTGCATTTTTATAATTTTTTTGAAATGGTTTGTTAATAACCAATTTTACATCTATTATATTTATATAATTATTATTAGTAATTAATGAAGTTTCTCCAATAGATACTTTATTAATAAAATAATTATACTTAAAATAGTTCATTTGTTTTTTAAAATGCCTTATTGAACCAATTAATATAATTGGTCTTTTGATTTTATTTTTTAAATTTTTATATGTTTTTAAAAAAATTTCTATAAATACACTTTTTGGTTCACCAAGTACTACAATAAGTGGTTTATAATTCATAAATAAAAATATTTTTTTTTAATTTATTAAAATAATTAGTTGAATACTGGTTAAGCTGTCTATCAGTTTCTTTTTGAGCTAAAACATTAGTTTCTTTATCTAGATCTATTTGTGATTTTATTTTTCTTTTATCGTCAACTTTTATAATTAAATAACCATTACCAACTTGTATATAATCTGTAAAATCACCTGTTTCTATTCTATCTATCTCTGTAGTTATTTTTTTTGATAATTGTAATTTACTTATCCAACCAATTTCACCTCCAAATTTTGAAGTATCTGACAAGCTATAAATATTAGCAGCATTTTCAAAACCGGTTTTCTTAATAGTCTGCTTAATAGCGTTAAATTTTGTATTTAATTCCTCGCCTTCATCAAGATTAAATAATATTTCTTTTAAAAAGTACTCATCAATTTGTTTTTTTTTATTAAAGTCTTTTAGTATCTTTTTTTTTAATTCTTCTTTATTTATAGAAATTTTAGAATAGTATTTATCATATATTAATTTATTCCAAAACAATTCCACTTTAATTTTAAATTTAACTTGATTAATATTTAAACCATAAAGAGCAAAATATTGCTTTAATGCAGCTAAGTCGTTTACATTCAAACGATTATATAATTCTTTAAATACAAACTTATCTACTTCTTTTGTACTTTCTTCTATTTCAAAATATTTAATCAATTCCAAATATTTTATCTTTTCTTTAATAATTGAATTTATAGCAATTTGATTTAATTTTTTTTTATCTAAAGATATTAGTTTATTATTTAAGGATATTAAATAATTGGCTTCATTAATAACATCTTGATTAGTAATAATTTCATTTTCTAACTTAAATAGAATTTTAATTTCGTTAGCTATAGTGATGTTCGTTAAATAAATTATAAAAAATAAAAAAAAAGTAAATAGTTTTTTCATGACTAATTAATTTAAATTAGGTGAATTTAAACTTCCAAATGGTATTATTGTTACTGAAAAAAATATATTTTCATCTGGGTCTAAATCAATGTCATCGTAATAAGTTTTTTTATATTCTATTGAAGCAGCCAAACAATCATTTTTATATTGATAAACTAAATCATAATACTCAGTTAGATTTGTATCCAAATTTTTATTAGTACTAAATCCAAAAGAGTTTTGCTCATCAAAATTATATTTTGTTTGATTTGAGATGTAGCTCTTATTATTTATACTATTTCCATCAGACAAATATTTAAAAGAAGTCATAAAATTATTTACTAAAAAATTTGTCTCTGCGTAGTTATAATTAAGATCTTTTAAATTTTTATCTACCGAGAATGAATAGTCAAAGTTAAAAGTATTTGATGGACTATACTTGAGATTTCCAATAATATCTGATCGTTTGTTACCTATCGTGCTGCTTTTAGGCATATCATCTTCATTTTTTAATCTAAATACTTGACCACCTGAAAAATTTAAGACTTCTCTATTTTGTATATTTAGTTTGTAATCAGCTCCTATTGTTAATGACTCTCCTCCTTCTAAAACTGTGTTGTCATTAAGTCTGTCAGCGTTAAATAAACTTATATAATCAATTCTTTTATCAGCATCGCTTATGTTTTTAGTTTCTCCAGGCGCAAATCTTGCTGAAATTTTCGGCGTCAAATAATCTATTGAGTTTTTACTTATTTTTTTTAAAGGATATTCTCTATTAAAAATTAATCCAGAAAGAAGTTTATTATCATAATCTTCCTTTAGAGTAGATGAATTTCCTCCCTTAGTATTCACGTTTTTAATAATTAAAGAATAATTATCTACGAAACCTTGTTTAGAAATATTACTATTTGAGTCATAAAATAA
The DNA here is from genome assembly GCA_902609065.1 of uncultured Pelagibacteraceae bacterium. GTDB lineage: Bacteria > Pseudomonadota > Alphaproteobacteria > Pelagibacterales > Pelagibacteraceae > Pelagibacter. Next base: position 21,091 of record CACLQJ010000006.1, on the reverse strand, counting down.
ATTATTCACTAATATCCCATCATAACGATTGGTTTGGTATTTTTTCTGATGGCCAGATACTTTTAAATCAAGTTTGCCATTAAAATTTGTATTTATTTCAGACCTATAATCAAAAGTTGGATAAACAAACTCATAACTATCTGACCTTAAAGCGGTCAAATCTTCAAAAACTTCAAATGATGAACTAAAATAACTATCTTCTCTAGCTTCCTCATAATTTATATAAGTATTTAAAGACGTTTGGTTTTTAACTAAATTTGAATTAATATCATATTTCTTAAGATAATTTCGATTTGAAACAGTTTCTAAATTTATTTCAAAGTTATTTTCATTGTTTTTACTAAAAAAATTTCCAAAAAAATGGGTTTTTGAATTCTCTTTATCTAATTTTATACTATGATCTAAAATAATATCAGATTTTTTATAAACCTGTCTAAACTCACTTTGTAGCAAAAATCTATCATTAAAAAATATACGAGGAGTCAAAGTAAAATCTTTGTCATCCGAAAGAGCATTATAATACGGAATTTGTAATGAACTACCAAGAAAAGTTGAATTATTTATTTTAGGGGTTAAAAAACCACTTTGTCTTTTGACTGTTGGATCTGGGTGGAAGAAAAAAGGAAAATAAATAACAGGTTTGTCATATATTCTTAAATATGCATTTTTATATTCGATAATTTTTTTCTTCTTGTCATGCCTTATTTCTTCTGCTCTCATTTCCCACGGTGGACATTTTTCATCTTCATTAAATTTACACGATGTAAATACTCCTTTACTTATTAAAGTTTCATTAACATTGTTTATGACTGAGTTTCCATAAATTCTTGGATCGTTTTCAATATTTCCAAGTATTGATTTGTCAAAAAATAATTTTAAATCTTTACCTGCGATTTCTTCCTTTTCCAAATCTATATATGCTTCATCTAATAAAAATTGATTTTTTTCAAAATCAACTAAATCTAACAGAAACACTTTTGCTAATTTTTTATTTAAATTTAATTCAAATTTATCAAACTTTATTAAATTACCATATTTATCAATTAGATTAGATTTTTTATCTGAAAATATTATATTAGTTTTTTTGTTATAAATAATCTCTGACGACTTTAAGTTATATATATCCTTAAAAATAATCTCTGAATCGCCCTGAATAATAATTATATTTTTTAACCTATTAAATATTATTTTATTAGACTTAATTTTTAAGTTATTTTCTTTATCTATTAAAACGACATTTCCAGAGGAAGTTAGCAATGATTTTTTTTTATCTAAGATAGATTTGTCACTTTTTATAGTTAAATTGTTATTTGACTTCACCTCAACTTTTCCAGAAGCATTAACTATATTTCCACCATCTGATACATTAATAGTGTTTGATTTTAGCTCAAATTCATCTGAAATCGAAGAATTATTAAAAATAACAAACATAAAAATATATACTAAAAATTTAAAACTATTTTTCATTAATTTTTACCAAACCTATAGATGAAAATAATAACAATATAAAAAGAGGAAACCAAATAGATAAAAAAATAGGCAGCCTTTCATTTATCCCCATAAGATTAAAAATATAATTTAAATAATATATAAATACAGAAAATATAATTCCCAAAATTATACTGAAAATTTTAGATTTGTTATACTTTATATTAATCATTAAAACTGACCCGATTATAATCATAATTAATAAATAAAATGGCATAGAAAATATTTTGTGTAATTCACTTTGAATATCACGAGTTGAATATCCTAAAGATTTAAAATCAAAATATTGATCCCGTAATTGCATCAAATTTAAAGATGATAAATTTGAAAACAAATTACTTACCTTTAAATAATCAAAATTACTTTTAAAAATTATTCTATCTTTTTTTAAGACTATACCAGTCTCGTCGTACTCTTTCGTATTTCCGATAATCCAATATTTATTTTTAATATCTGCTGTTTCAGCTATTATCGTATTATAAAGTTTAAATTTTCCATCTAATTGACTTATCGAGATATTTTTAAGAATATTTTTTTCTATAACTGTTGCGTTGATTATATTGATTTTCCCATCAATTTCGTCTTTGATCCACAATCCTTCATCATTTATCACTGCGAGGTACTTATTATCCTCAGTAAAATTATTTTTAAAATTCAAGTAATTATGTTTAAGGCTGGCTGAGAAAGTGTGAAAGCCAATTATCAAAATTATTCCCAATGTTAAAGTTAGGTACCCAATTATTTTTATAATATCTAAATTTTTAACTCCATAATTTTTAAGTAAAAATAATTCGTTACTATTAGATAAGTTTATAAAAAAAACTTGAGTAGTAATTAAAAAAATAAAAGGAAAAATTTCAAATAGAATAGATGGCAAGTTTAATAAAGTGAAAAACAAAGGATAGTAAATACTCAAATTAAGATCTTTAAAAAAACTTACCTCCTCAAGAATATTTAAAATAAAAATTAAGCTTACAAATACTGAAGTTACAACTATAAAATTTCTTAAGTAAAGTTTTATTATATATTCTTTATGAACTGCTAACATTTTCATGATTATTCTTTTAACTTTAATTGTAAAAATAAATAAAATATAAAACTGATCAAAAATGGAAAAATCAAAATTAAGATATTTTTAAATATTAATTCAGTTGAATAGTGACTAAGTATTTGTGAAAGTACAATAAAAATTATACCTAAAATAAATATTAATAATTTGTGTCTGTTAAAATTATTTTGTATTTCAGATTTTAGAGCCAAACATCCACCGATAAAACTTATTATAAGCAGATAAAAAGGAGCAATCAATCTTTTGTAAAGTTCCTCGTAAATCATACTTATACTGTTTTCATTACAATTTAAATTTCTTTCTATAAATCCAGTCTCAAATTTACTTATATTCCACATACACTTGATTAGTAATTTGGTAGACTGTTCTTGAATTTTAGGTGCAATTGTTGTCTTAGTAGCAAAATTAGAAAGATTAAATTCCGTTTTATCAAAAAAAATTAAGTTTGTATTTTTATTACTTCTATCAACAATACTTCCATTATAAAGTTCTAAATAATATTCTTTATTAATTCTTTTTAATAAACCTTGTTTTGCTAATATTATTTGGGAAGTTTCTGCGTTGCCCTCTTTTAAAAAAATATTTTCGAGTTGCCCCTTGTCATTTTTCTTATCGATAAAAATTGTCAAATTTTCTACTGCGTTAATAAATTTCTTTGATTTTATCAATGATGGAAAAAAATCAATATCTGATGATCTTATATATGATCTAGCTAAGTCTTGAGTTTTTGGCACAATAAATGCATTTAACATAATTTGTATTAAAATTAAAAAGATAGAAATCTTAATTATAAAATTTAGAAATTGTTTTTTTTTAATTCCGTTTGTCCAAAAAATTAATAACTCATTTTTTTCTTCATATCTTATTATGGTGTAAAAGATTGAAATAAAAAAAATAAAAAGTAGTAGCCTAGAGAATATCTTCGGAAAACTTAGTAAGGTATAATTAAAATATACTTTAAAACTATGACCATCTTCGGACACAAAGTCTAGGTAATTGACCGCCTGGATTACCCAGACTATAAGACTTAAACTTAAAATACCTATAATAAAAAAATTGATAACATCAAAAAAAAATTTTCTAAAAATTAATTTTTCCATTGAATTCAACTAATTTTACTCATATATATTTCCATTCTAAAATTTATATTTTAAAAATTATGAGTGTTCAAGTTGTCTATAAGAATAGTAAAAAAAAAGCAAATTCTAAAGTTCATGCTGTATTTACAGATGATAATTTTAAAATTATTCATTCAAATTCTTTATCAAAAAGCGAGTTATTATTTATAAAAAAATTAGTAAACTTCAAAAATATTAATTCTAATAAAATCATACATTTTAATTTATTTAATAATAAAATAATAATATTGGTAGCAATAAAAAAAAATTTGAAGATAAATGATTTCGAAAATCTTGGTGCAAATTTTTACGAATATATAAGAAAAAATTCGCTTAAGGAAATATCAATTTCTAATAATCATGTTGATTTAGATCATTTTATACATTTTGTTCATGGATTAAAAGTTAAATCTTATTAATTTAATTTATATAAGACATCAAAAAAAATAAATAAAATTTCCTTAAATATTTCGATTAGTTTGTCAAAAAAAGTCAATAGAAGTATACTAAAGCTTAATTCAATTGAGAAAGGAATAAATTTTGCTCGTGATTTAGTTTCTGAACCTCCAAATATTCTTTTTCCAAAAGAATATGTAAATAGATTGTTAAAGCTAAAAAAAATTGGCGTGAAAGTTACAGTGTACAACGAAGCTAAAATGAAAAAGTTAGGAATGTATTCTCTTTTAGGTGTTGGAAGAGGAAGTTCGAAGCAGTCGTACTTAGTTACTTTAGAATGGTACGGTAACAAAAAAAATAAAAATAATTTGATTTCTTTTGTTGGAAAAGGAGTATGTTTTGATACAGGCGGTATATCTTTAAAACCAGCAAGATTTATGGAGGAGATGAAATATGATATGGCTGGATCTGCAGTCGTGTCTGGTTTAATAAAAAGTTTGGCTTTAAGGAAGGCAAAAACAAACGCAATAGGTGTGGTCGGTCTTGTTGAAAATATGCCAGGAGGCAATGCTCAAAGACCAGGAGATATAGTAAAATCCTATAGCGGAAAAACTATTGAAATTTTAAATACAGATGCAGAAGGTAGATTAGTTTTAGCTGACGCATTGTCATTTACAGAAAAAAAATTTAAACCAAAATTCATAATAGATCTAGCAACCTTAACAGGAGCAATAATTGTTTCCCTCGGTGAGGAATATGCAGGACTATTCTCAAATAGTGATGAGTTATCAGATAAATTATATAATGTTGGTCAAGAAGTGAATGAAAAAGTTTGGAGACTCCCTTTAGACAAAAATTATGATAAATTAATAAATTCACCAATAGCCGATGTTCAAAATATTAATTATTCTGGCGGAGCAGGTTCAATAACTGCAGCTCAATTCTTACAAAGATTTATTTTGGATAAAACTCCATGGGTACATTTAGATATTGCAGGTATGGCATTTTCGAAAAAAGCAGCAAACTTAAACCCTAGTGGAGCAACAGGTTTTGGGGTTCGATTGTTAAATAAATTAATTGAAAAGTATTATGAGTGAGATTCAAAAAACTCTTTCAATAATTAAACCCGACGCTGTAGAAAGAAATTTATCTGAAGAAATTAAAAGTATATTCAAAAAAAATGGATTTGAAATTATTGATGAAAAAAAAATTAAGATTACAAAGGAAGAAGCAGAAAAATTCTATTTAGTTCATCAGTCTAAACCTTTTTATAACGAACTATGTAGTTATTTATCATCAGGCCCAATTATTGTTATGGTATTAAGTAAAGAAAATGCGATAATTGCAAATCGTCAACTAATGGGATCTACAAACCCAAATGACGCTGAAGAGGGAACTATACGTGAAAAATATGGCTTATCTATTGACAAAAATTCAGTACATGGGTCTGATAGTATCGAAAATGCAAAAAAAGAAATAGAATTTTTTTTTAGTAATTAGAAAGAATTTTATTTATTGATTTTGGGTACAGTCGATATTCTTCTTTTAAAACTCTATTTTGTAAGGTTTTAATACTATCATTCTTGTATATTTTAATTTTTTTTTGTAAAATAATTTTACCATCGTCCAACCTTTCGTTTACATAGTGAACGGTACATCCTGAATATTTCTCTTTTTTTTCTAGAGCTCTTCTGTGAGTATTTAAACCTTTATATTTTGGTAATAATGATGGATGTATATTTATAATTTTTCCATTAAATTTATTAATAAATTTTTTTGACAATATCTTTAAAAATCCCGCTAAACAAATTAATTTAATATTATTTTGTTTTAATAATTTTAATAAAGACATAACATCATTATGTTTTGAAAAATTTACAATCTTTACTTTAATATCATTATCTTTAGCATATTTAATTCCATATGCATTTTTTTTACTTGAAATTACAATATTAATATTTATTAAAGAATTTTTTCTTTTTGAAAATTTAATTAAATTTTTTAAATTTGTTCCTCTACCTGAAATGAATACAGAAATTTGAATTTTATTTATTCCAATTGATTTTATCATTTAAAATAACTAACTGGTTACCTTTAGTAATTTTACCTATAATATAAGGTTTAAAATTTGAACTGAAATATTTTTTTATATTTTTCAAGTTTCGCTCACTAGCTATAATACAAAAACCAATCCCACAATTAAAAGTACTTATCATTTCTTTATCACTAATATTAAATTTTTTTATCCATTTAAAAATTTTTAAAGTTTTAATTTTGCTTAAATTAATTTCTGCCGTTAGTCCTTTCGGTATAATTCTAGCAATATTATCTTTCAAACCACCACCAGTAATATTTGCACATATTTTAATTAGTTTTTTTTCGTTAAGTTTCAAAATTTCTTTGGTATATATCTTAGTAGGTTTTATTAATTCTTTTTTTAGAAATTTACTTCTTGTAATATTAATTTTATTTTTTTTAATAATATATCTAACTAAAGAATATCCATTAGAGTGAAGACCACTTGATGGAACTGCTATAATAAGATCTTTATTCTTAACATTTTTCTTTTTTAGTAAATTTTTTTTTTTTACAAATCCAACTGAAAATCCTGCTAAATCAAATTTGCCTTTGGTATAAGTGCCAGGCATTTCTGCAGTTTCACCACCTACCAATTTACATTGTGCCAACTGGCATCCTTTCGAAATGCCTCTTATAATTGACTTAAGCTTACTAAGAATGATTTTATCTATTGATATATAATCTAGAAAAATAAAAGGTCTCGCTCCTTGAACAATTAAATCATTTACGCTCATTGCAACCAAATCTATTCCTATTGTATCAAATTTTTTTAAGTCATTCGCAATCTCTATCTTAGTCCCAACTCCATCAGTACTAGCAACTAAATATCCATTTGAGTACGAAGATGGTATTTTTGATACAGAGCCAAATCCTCCAATATTTCTTGATTCTTTGCTATTGTTGTATTTTTTAGCTAAAGATGAAATATAATTCACGAAATTGTCCGCTGCTTTTATATTAACTCCGCTTTTTCTATATGTTAGATTATTTTTTTTCATGATTATTTTTTATTATAATTTTAAAAAAGATAAACAATTCAATTTATATACATTTTTTTTGTTATTGTTTATGTATTTAATTATATTTTCAACAGATAGTTTAAAAGCTAAAAATTACATTATAGAGAACATTGAGATAATAGAACCCTATGATGTAAATTTTAAAAAAAAGACGGTGATTGATAAGGCATTTATTTCAGCTTTTGATTTGTTAATTTCTAAGATTGTTACGTCTAACGAACTAAAAAAAACAAAAAATATTGAACTTTCGCGTATTAAATCTATGGTTGACTCTTTTTCAATTACAAATGAAAAATTTATAGAAAATAAATATTCCACAAAAATTGATGTGCTATTTGAGAAAAAAAAAGTTCTTAATTACTTTTATGAAAAAAATATTACACCTTCAATTCTTTTAGAAAAAAAAATAGTATTTTTGCCAATATTAATTGATTTGGACAAAAATAATTTATCTATATACTTGGATAACAAATTTTATTTGTATTGGAATAATTTAACTAATAAGTCAAACTTATTAAGTTATACGTTACCAAGTGAAGATCTTGAAGAATTTGACATTATTAATAATAATTTGGAAAATATTGAGAATTATGAATTTAAAAAACTGTTATCGAAATACAATAAAGACTTTATAGTAGCGATTTTCTTTCAAAATAAAAAAAACATTAATGTTCTATCCAAAATAAATTTTAATAATAAATTGACTATAATAAATTCACAATTTGAAAATATTAACATAGATAATGTTGAAACAACCTCAAAAGTAATTGAAGCGCTAAAAACTAAATATGAAAATTTTTGGAAAAAGGAAAATTTAATTAACATATCAATAAAATTACCCCTTACTGTTTCAATAGACTCAAATAACCTAAAATTGCTAAGTAGATTTGATGAGGTGCTAGATAATTCTGATCTTGTATATGATTACTATATTGAGTCTTTTACAAAAAATGAAACAATTTTTAAAATAATTTATAATAGCACTCCCAATAAATTTATTAATAATTTTGAGGAACAAAATTTTGAGATAGACTATAACGGTGAGGTTTGGAAAATAAAATGAGTGAACTTAATCAACTTTTATTAAATTTCAATCAAAATCAAAATTTTAATTACAATGATTTTTATGTAAGCAATAGTAACTATTTTGCTTTCCAACTTATAGAAACTTGGCCAAAATGGGAAAAAAATATAATTAATATATCTGGTGAAGAGCATTCCGGAAAAACTCATTTAGCTGAGATATTTATACAAAAATATAAAGCTTTTAAATTTACTGAAAAGGAACTTAGCGATAAAAACTTAAAATCTTTAAAAGTTCATGAAAACTTAATACTTGAAGATTTTGAGAATAAGTCGAGTGAGAAACTAATATACTCTCTTTTTAATTTGGTTGAGCAAGACAATAAATATTTAATAATAAATTCAAATATACCTTTAATTAAAATGAATTTTACATTGGATGACCTAAACTCTAGAGTTAAAAATTGTATCCTAGCTGAAATTAAAAATCCAGATGATGAACTAATTTTTGCACTTATACTTAAAAATTTTTCTGATATGCAGATAAAAATTGAAAAGAGATTAATTGATTATATAGTAAAAAGAATTGATAGATCATATAGAAAAATATCAGAATTTATATATAAAGTTGATGAAATAAGCTTAAAAAAAAAAAAATCGATTAATGTTAATATTATTAAAAACTTATTATAGGTTAACTTGAATAAATATCGTACACATACTTGCGGTGATTTAACGAAAAAAAATAAAAATTCAGATGTAATTTTGTCTGGATGGATTAACAAAAGGCGAGATCACGGAAATCTATTATTTATAGATTTGAGAGATAACTATGGAATTACTCAGTGTGTTATAGATAAAAATAATAAATATTTTAAAGAATTAGAAAAATTACAGTTAGAAAGTGTGATTAATGTCAAAGGCAAGGTTGTTGAAAGATCATCTGATACCATCAATTCAGACATTCAAACCGGAGATGTTGAGGTTTTACTTATCTCTTATTCACTTTTGGGCGAATGTAAAGAGCTTCCAATGCCAGTATTTAGTGATCAAGAATATTCTGAGGAAATAAGATTAAAATATCGTTTTTTAGATTTAAGAAGGAAAAAAATCCATGAAAATATTATTTTAAGATCTAAAGTTATATCTTTTATAAGAAAAAAAATGAGTGAATTGGACTTTCATGAATTTCAAACCCCAATTTTGACATCATCGAGCCCTGAAGGTGCAAGAGATTTTCTTGTTCCTAGCAGACTAAATCCTGGTAAATTTTATGCTCTACCTCAAGCACCCCAACAATTTAAACAATTAATTATGGTGTCTGGTTTTGATAAATATTTTCAAATTGCACCTTGTTTTAGAGACGAAGACGCAAGAGCAGACAGGAGTCCAGGCGAGTTTTATCAACTTGATTTAGAGATGTCTTTTGTAGAGCAAGAGGACATTTTTAAAGTAGTTGAAAATTTAATGACTGACCTTTTCAAAAGATTTTCTAAGAGTAAATTATTATTTGAAAAATTTCCAAAAATTTCATTTAGTGATTCAATGCTTAAATATGGTACAGATAAACCAGACTTGAGAAATTCATTGATAATAAAAGATGTTACTGAGATTTTTAAACGAGATGATGTAAATTTTGATATATTTAAAAAGTTAGTCACAAAAGGTAGTATTGTGAGATGTATAGTAACTAAAAATACTTATAATAAACCGAGAAGTTTTTTTGACAATTTAGACAAATGGGCAAAAAATGAAGGTTCATCTGGCCTTGCATACTTCTCAATTGAAAATAAAGATAAAATAAATGCAAAAGGACCTGTAGGAAAATTTTTTTCAAAAGAGTCATTGAAGGAACTAATGAAAATTACCGATGCTGAGGTTGGAGATAGTATATTTTTTGCATGCAATAAGCAAAATGAAGTAGAAAAGTTTCTTTCAATAGCTAGAGATAAAATAGCAAAAGATCTCAACCTAATAAATTATGATAGTTTTGCTTTTTGCTGGATAGTTGATTATCCAATGTTTGAGTTAGATGAAAAAACTAACAAAATAATATTTAGCCATAATCCCTTTTCTATGCCCCAAGGAGATATAAATAAAATAAACTACCAAGAGCCATTAAGTATAAAGGCTTATCAATATGATATTGTATGTAATGGTATTGAGCTTTCTTCGGGGGCAATTAGAAATCATATCCCAGACTTAATGTACAAGCTTTTTTCAATAGCAGGTTATAGCGAGCATGATGTAAATGAAAAATTTAGTGGGATGATAAATGCACTCAGTTTTGGAGCCCCACCTCATGGAGGAATAGCACCAGGAATAGATAGAATCGTAATGTTGTTAGCGAATGAAAAAAATATTAGAGAAGTAACAATGTTTCCAATGAACCAAAATGCACAAGATTTAATGATGAATGCACCATCTGAGATCTCAGAAAACCAATTAAAGGAACTTAAAATAAAAATATCAGAAAAATAATTTATTTTTTTCCTTTTAAATTTAGTTTTATATCAGATAAATCTACAAGTTTTTTTCTATAATTATTTCTTACAAAACCTTTACTTGTAATATCTTTAACTATTTTCAATATCTGTTGTTGATCCTCGCTTTCCTCAGAACTATTTTTTTCTGTATTTTTGTCTAAGTTAGAACCTGCAATTGAAGGCGTATGAGCTAAATCTTCACGATTTAAATATGAAATAGCTAACTCTCTAAATATATAGTCTAAAATTGAGCTGGCACTTAATATTCTATCATTGCCATAAACTTTACCTGACGGTTCAAATTTTGTATCCACATAGGCGTTAACATACTCATCAAGAGGGACCCCATATTGCAAACCTAGAGATATCGCTATTGCAAAATTATTCATTAAAGCTTTTACGAGCTCACCTTCTTTACTAGTGTCTATAAATATTTCACCAATTTTTCCATCTTCGTATTCACCAGTGTGCAAATAAACTTTATGGTTATCTATACTAGCTTTTTGAATATATCCTTTACGTCTGTCTGGCATGCTAAATCTTTTACTCATACCATCGGAAACCTTATTAATTATACTTTGTTTATTTACATTCTGTTTAATGTTTGAGCTATTATTTAAGTTATTAGCTAATTCGACTTTTTCAAAATTTTGACTCTCAGTACCTTTGCTATCTCCAATTTTTTCTAAATTTTTAGTTTTTCTATTATCTAGCTTTATATCTAAAACCTCAAATTTACCATCATCTCTCTGCTCTAGGTTATTTAACTCTTTTTCACTTAAATTATCTATGTAATGCTTTACTTTAAAGCTACAGGTGTAATATGTTTCAACTAAATATTTTGCCATTAAACTTCCTTTTTAAAATTGTATTTTGAATCGAGTAAAAATATATATATACAAAAATGACATTTAGTCTAATTGTATTTATACAATTTTAAATTGAAAAAATAATATGTTGACTTTGATAAAAGAAATTTTTACGTGGTGGAATCGACAAACATTAGGTACAAGAATTAATACTTTAATTTTCGGTAAGCTTGTTGGAACTGATCAATTTGGAAATAAATATTATACGGACAAAGCAGGGAGAAGGTGGGTAATTTATAATAATGAAATCGACGCATCAAAAATTCCACAAGAATGGTACTCATGGATTCATTTTACAAAAAATCAAATAGAAAATAAAAACAAATTAATTAAATATACTTGGCAAAAAGAACATCAGTCTAATACAACAGGCACTGAAATGGCCTACAATCCAGAAAAAAATAAAGATGCAATTAAAAAAAAATACAGTACATGGAAAAAATAAAATCCTTCTTATTTTAAATTTTTTCTTATTATTTTTTTTTCAAACGAACTTATCATCAAATGATATACTAACTGAAAAGTTTGTGGAAATAAAAATTTTAGATAAGGTGAATTCAAAAAATTCAACATTAGTCCTGGAAGTCGGAGTGGAGCAAAACTTTAAAAACTTAAGTATAAAAGCACTAAAATGTAAAAACTCTGAATTTGATGACAATCCAGAAATAACTGCATATTTACAAGTAAAAGATAATACTATTGTAAATAAAGATAAAGTATTTATTTTTAATGGTTGGACTTTTGCATCTAGCCCTTCACTCAGACCTTTTGACCATCCAATCTATGATATCTGGCTCAAAAAGTGTTTTAACTAAAGTATCTTTTCGTTATCGAGCCAATTTACATTGAAGTCCGACTCAATAAATTTTTTATGATCTAATAGCTTTTTATGCAAATCTATAGTTGTTGTAATACCATCAATGACGAATTCATCTAATGATCTTTTAGTTCTTTGTATTGCCTCATATCTATCTCTACCATGACAAATCAACTTACAAATTAAACTATCATAATGTGGTGAAACTTTATAACCTTGATATATCGAACTATCTACTCTAGTCCTAAAACCTGATGGTTGATGACACATTGTAATAGTTCCTGGAGAGGGTTGAAAATTTTTACTTGCGTCTTCTGCATTTATTCTACATTCAATTGCGTGTCCTCTAGGCACAATATCACTTTGTTTTAATGATGTGTCTCCATAAAAAGCTATCCTAATTTGTTCTTTTATTATATCAATACCAGTAACTACCTCTGTTACGGGGTGCTCAACTTGAACTCTAGTATTCATCTCTAAAAAAAAATATTTTCCATTTTCGTATATAAACTCAACGGTCCCAGCTCCCTCATAATTGATCTTTTCAACCATATTTACTGTTTTCTCCAGCAAATCCTTTCTTACTTTATCTGTCAAAACTGGACTTGGAGTCTCCTCAATTAATTTTTGATGCCTTCTTTGAACTGAACAGTCTCTTTCATAAAGATGGACAGTTCTATTTTTGCCAGAGAGAACTTGAACTTCTATATGTCTTGGATTTTGGAAAAATTTTTCAATATATACCTCGTCGTTTGCAAAATATTTCTTTGCCTCCAACTTTGCATTTTTAAATTGTTTTTCAAATTCATCTTTATTTTTAACTATTTTCATTCCTCTTCCACCTCCTCCACCAGCAGCCTTAATCAATACCGGAAAACCGATATTTTCACATAATTTTTTTGCATCACTTAAAACAGAGATGCCCCCCTCAGAGCCCTCTATAGTTGGTAAACCGTATTCTTTAGCAATTTTTTTTGCTTCTATCTTATCCCCCATCATTTTTATTAACTTTGAGGATGGCCCGATAAATTTTATTTCATAATCTTCTAACATTTTTGCAAATTTATAATTTTCAGATAAAAATCCATAACCAGGGTGAACAGCATCAGCATTAGTGAGTTCAACTGCTGACAAAATTGCTGGAATATTCAAATAACTACTTGCAGGCTTATGGGAACCTATACAAACACTTTCGTCAGCAAGCTTTACATGCATACTATCCTTATCTACATCAGAGTGTATTGCTACAGTTGATATACCCCATTCCTTACATGCCCTTATAACTCTAACAGCTATTTCACCTCTATTGGCAATTAAAATTTTTTTAAACATTATTCAAGAATTATTAAATTTTGACCAAATTCAACTGGCGAACCATCTTCAACACAAACTTTTTTTATTATACCATCTGATGTAGAAGGTATATGATTCATAGTTTTCATTGCTTCAACAATTATTAACGTATCACCTTTTTTAATTTTTTTACCTTGTTCTACAAACTTTTTGGCACCAGGTTCTGGTGCTAAATAAGCTGTTCCAACTATCGGACTTTTGATAATAACATTATCTTCAAAGGTTTCTTCTTTATTTTTTTCATCGTTTTCAAAATCATTTATGTTTTGACCATGAGTAGACTTTTTTAACTCTTCTAGAGTTTTTAGTAATTTTAAAATAATTTTTTTATCAATTTCCATTTATCAATATTGTATGTAATGCTTTTAAGGCTAAAATATAACTATCTTTTCCTAATCCAAAAATTCCACCAGTTACAACTCCACTTAACAAAGATTTGTGTCTAAATTCCTCTCGATTATAAATATTTGAAATATGCACTTCAATTACAGGTATTTTTAAAATATTTAAAGCATCTCTTATTGATACAGATGTATGCGTAAATCCTGCTGCATTAATAATAACACCGTCAAAATTATTTCTAGCGTCTTGAATTTTATTTACAATTTCTCCCTCAATATTTGATTGAAAAAACTTTATTTCACTACTTATTTCTTTTGATAATTTAACACATTCTTTTTTAATATCCTCTAAAGTATTATTCCCATATTGGGATTGTTCTCTTTCTCCTAATAGATTAATATTTGGACCATTTATAATAAGAATTTTTTTATTCACAAATGATATATAATATATGATAAAAGTAAAAAAAATAAAAATCAAAGTAAATGGTAAGAATTATACCATAAATAACCACTACTCAATAAATGAACTTCTGAATAAGTTAAAAATTCCAAAGAAAATGGTTGCCATAGAGTTAAATAAAAAAATTATGGATAAAAAAAAGTTAAATAAAATAATACTTAGACAAAAGGATAGTCTTGAAATTGTCCATTTCATTGGTGGTGGTTAAATATGAATAAAGATAAACTTCAAATTGCTAATAAAAAATATGATTCTCGATTAATTGTGGGAACAGGCAAATATAAGAATTTTTTAGAGTGCTCCAAGGCAATAAAAATTTCAGGTGCAAAAATAGTAACCGTTGCAGTTAGGAGGGTCAACATATCTGACAAATCAAAACCTCTTTTGATGGACTACATAGATCCAAAAAAAATTACATATCTCCCAAATACAGCTGGCTGTTTTACATCTGATGAAGCGCTAAGAACTCTTAGACTCGCAAGAGAAATAGGGGGTTGGAGATTGGTTAAATTAGAGGTTCTAGGTGACAAAAAAAATTTATTTCCAGATATGATAGAAACATTAAAATCAACTGAAACTTTGGTTAAAGAGGGTTTTAAAGTTATGGTCTATTGCAATGACGATCCACTAATGGCAAAAAGATTGGAAAATGCTGGTGCCTCGTCAATAATGCCGTTAGCATCTCCCATAGGATCTGGACTAGGAATTTTAAACAAAGTAAATATAAAAATAATTCGTCAGCAAACTAAATTACCTTTAATTATAGATGCTGGACTTGGCGACGCTAAAGATGCAGCAGAGGCAATGCAATTAGGTAGTGATGGGGTTTTAGTTAATACTGCTATTGCGAAAGCAAAAAAACCTTATTTGATGGCTGAGGCTATGAAGTATGCTGTTATATCAGGAAGGAAATCTTTTTTATCAGGAAGAATAAAAAAAAATATTTACGGCTCGGCATCTTCTCCAAAGTCTGGTATTATTTAATCTTCTTTTTATAAAACTTTTTTTTGTAAAATTTCTTTTTTTTTAAATTTATAATTTTATTATTGACATTGTCATTGCTTGAATATGTATTTTTTAAAAGATTAATATTTTCAATTTTTTCAACTACTTTTCCTGTTTTTGATTTAAATTCAACAATATACTCAGAAATTTCAAAGTTATTATCTCTTTCTAAGTTGACTTTTAATTTATTTTTATTTTTAAAATAATTTAAATTCTTCCATAAAATTTTTTATACTTTCATTAATTTTCATATCTATAATTTTTGCTTTATTTTCAATAGATTTTAATTCTAATAATTTTAACATTTTTAATGCGTAAGTCTCTTTAGTCAATTTTATTTGCCATTTAACATTGCTCTCTCTTAATCTTTGTCTAGACATTTCTAACAAGCCAAAGTTACTAATTTTACCGATTTGTATCCTAGCTCTATCTTTTCTACATCTTTCTTTAAGTTTTCTCTCAACAGCACGTTTGTTATGAAAGCTTATCATGTCTATAAAGTCTATAATTATTAGACCTGAAAGATCTCTGATTTTAATTTGCCTTGAAATTTCTTCAGCAGCCTCTAGATTGGTATCTAGAGCTGTATTTTCTACATTTTTCTGTTTGATAGATTTGCCAGAGTTAACATCGATAGAAATTAAGGCCTCAGTTGGGTTAATAACTAAATAACCGCCCGAAGATAATTTTACCTCTGTCATGAAAATTTCGTATAATTTCGACTCTATCTTTTCTTTAAAAAATAATGGAATTTTATCTCTATATTTTTTAACTTTCTTTAAATGTTTAGGAAGCATTTCTTTTACATATTTTTTTGTTTTCTGATATCCCTCATTACCTTCAACAGTAATATATTGTGTTTCGTCATCAAACATATCTCTTAAACTTCTTTTAATAATGTCACTTTCTTGATGAATTAAGGAAGGTGCAATAGAATTTAAAGCATTACTTTTTATTTTTTCCCAAACATTTATCAATGACTTGAGATCATTACTTATTTCATTTTTTGTTTTGTTAGAGCCTGCTGTTCTGACAATTATTCCCATCTCTCTCGGTATATCTATTTCATTCAATATTTGTCTTATTTTTTTTCTTTCAACTGGATTAAAAATTTTTCTGGATATGCCACCACCTTTAGGAGTGTTAGGCATTAATACAATAAATTTACCAGCTATAGATATAAAGGTACTTAATGCTGCACCTTTAAGTCCTCTTTCATCTTTTAATACTTGAACAAGTATAACTTGATTAGGTTTAATAACCTCCTGAATTTTATATCTTTTTGAAGGATGTCTCTTTCTGCTATCTTCACTTTCAAACTCAACATTCTTTCCATTATTGTCACCTAGATCACTATCTTCAACTTTTTCATTTTGTGAAATTTCTTTTATTTCACTCTCTTTAGATAAAAGTTCTCTTGCTGTTTCTTCTTCTTTTTTAATTTTATCTAAATCATCTTTTGGTAATTGATAATAATCACTTTGAATATCATTAAATGACAAAAAACCATGACGCTCCCTACCAAAATCTACAAATGCAGCTTGTAAGGATGGTTCAATTCTACTTACTTTCCCGAGATAGATATTATTCTTTATTAAAGTATTTTTTAAGCTTTCGTACTCGTAATCTTCAATATTGTGATTTGATTTAAGAACAACTCTAGTTTCATTTGGATGCGATGCATCAATAAATAAATTTTTAGCCATAGTTTCTGATTAATTTTTTTCATAATAAATTCTGTGCCTTAACATTAACAAATTCGTTAAGTAATTTAAACTAAAATGAACAAATTAATTAAAAAAATTTTATATACTTCGGTGATTTTCACTCTTATATCGTCTATTTCTTTAATAAGTATTTTATGGTTTTATTCTAATAAACTTCCTGATTATAAATTTTTAAAAAATTACAAACCCCCTGTATCCAGCAAGTTGTATTCTGATGATGGAGAATTAGTAATCGATTTTTCAACGGAAAAGAGAATATTTGTGCCCTTTAATTCTATACCAAAAAAAATAATTAACTCATTTCTATCGGCAGAAGATAAAAACTTTTTTGCTCACCCAGGTGTAGATGCAAAAGGTGTTATAAGGGCAACTTACAACAATATATTTAATATTATATTCTCAAAAAGATTAGAAGGTGCCTCAACCATTACTCAACAAGTAGCTAAAAACTTTTTACTTTCAAATGAAGTAAGTTTAGATAGAAAAATTAAAGAGGCTATATTGGCGTTTAGAATTGAGAGAGCATTATCTAAAGAAAGAATATTAGAACTATACTTAAATCAAATATATTTAGGTGAAGGAAGTTATGGAATTGCCTCTGCAAGTTTGAATTATTTTGATAAACCAATAAGCGATTTAAGTTATATTGAAACATCACTTCTAGCTGCGTTACCAAAAGCACCAAGTAAATATAATCCTTATAAAAATCCGGAACTTGCGAAATTTAGGCGGAATTTGGTAATAAATAACTTATTTGAGAATTCTTATATAGATCAAAATCAAAAAAAAAAATTTTTACAAGCAGAAATAATATTAAAAAAAAGAAAAAAAATATTTTTGGAAGATTCTAGATATTATGTTGAAGATGTAAGAAAGAAAATAATTGATATTTATGGTTTCGATAAAGTTTATAAACAAGGATTTAATATCAAAACTCCTTTGAATTTAGAATTACAAAGCATAGCCACAAATGCATTACGAGCTGGCCTATTAGAATATGATCAACGTAATGGTTGGAGGGGTCCACTAACAAATGTAAATTACTCAAAAAATTGGCAAAATAGTTTAAAAAAACTTAAATTAGAAAAATCTATAAAATGGGAGCTAGCCATTGTAAAAAAAATTTTAAAATTTGAAACCATGATAGAAACTGAAAAAAAAATTAATGGAGTAATAAACTACAAAGATATTTCTTGGGTCAAAAAAGAATTTGAGGATATTTTTAAAGTTGGCGATATAATTTATGTAGAAAAAATAGGTGACCAAAATTATAAACTTAGACAGCTTCCTTCTGCTAATGGAGCAGTTGTTGTAATAGATCCTTTTACCGGAAGGGTAAAAGCCATGTCTGGTGGTTTCAGTTTTAAAAAGAGTGAGTTTAACAGAGCTTCACAAGCAAAAAGACAACCCGGGTCGGCTTTCAAACCATTTGTTTATGCTTTAGCTTTAGAAAACAATTTCACACCATCAACATTAGTATTAGATGCTCCAATAGTATTTGATCAGGGTGAAGATTTAAAATTGTGGAAACCAGAAAATTATGGAAAGAAATTTTATGGATTATCTACATTAAGGACAGGTATAGAAAAATCTAGAAATTTAATGACCGTTAGAATTGCTCAACAAATTGGCATCGAAAATATTATCGATCTTACAAAAAAGTTGAATATTTATGAAAATCCAGATCAACTACTTTCAATTTCACTAGGCTCAGCCGAAACTACGCTTTTAAAATTGTCATCAGCCTATAGCTCATTTGTTAATGGAGGTAAACTAGTTACTCCCATAATTATTGATAGAATTCAAGATAGTCAAGGTAATACTATTTTTAATTCCGAAAGAAGATTTTGTAAAAATTGTCAAAATATCTCCTATTTAAGTAAAAAATTACCAAGTATAGAGAACAATTTTAAACAGATTTTTTCGTCACAAACAGCGTACCAAATTACTTCAATGCTTGAAGGTGCTATTCAAAGAGGAACTGGCAAAGGTTTAAAAGAATTGAAATTAGATCTAGCTGGAAAAACTGGAACTACAAATAAGAATACAGATACATGGTTTATTGGTTACACCTCCAATTTGGTAATTGGTGTTTACATCGGTTATGATGTGCCAAAAAGTTTAGGAAGGTATGAAACAGGAGCAAAAACAGCAATGCCAGTTTTTAAAAATTTTATAAAAAAAGCAATAAATAAAAATAATGCGAGGCCATTTAAAGTTTCTGATGATATTAAAATGATGGTAATAGACTCAAAGACAGGTAAAAAAGCTAAATACGGATCGAAAAATACAATTATTGAAGCTTTTAAGGCTAAAAATTTTAACAAAAACTCTTTTGATCAAAACGAAAATTTAAATTATAAGTTATACGATAATAACATTTTTAATTTTTACTAATGGATGAAAATTTTCTAAATCAGATAAACAATATAAAAAAAATAAATAATAAAGTAAAGGAGTATCTTTGACCAAAAAAAGATATTCGAAAACTTAAAATTAATTAATCAGGAAATTGAAAAACCAGAATTTTGGAATGATAAGCCTAACGCAGAAAAAAAAATTAAATATAAAAAAAAATTTGATGAATTAATTAATACTTACAATTATACTATAAAAGAATGTGCAGAAATATACGATCTTTATAAAATTGCAACAGAAGAAAACAATCAAGATGTAATTAACGACGCTATAAATAGCGCTACAGATGTAGAAAATATAGCTCTTAAAAATCAAATTAAATGTTTTCTGTCTAATGATACTGATTCTTTAGAAGCTTATTTAGAAATTCATGCGGGTGCGGGTGGTACAGAAAGTCAAGACTGGGCACAAATGCTAAGACGAATGTATATGAAATGGGCAACCAATAAAAATTATAACGTTGAAATTATAAGTGAACACAAAGGTGATGAAGCTGGAATTAAGTCTTCTATTATAAAAATTAAAGGCGATTATATTTATGGATTTTTGAAATATGAATCTGGAATTCATAGGTTAGTAAGAATTTCACCATTTGACTCTGGCGCTAGAAGACACACAAGTTTTGCCAGTGTATGGGTTTATCCTGTAATTGATGACAGAATAGAAATAGAGATATTAGAAAAAGACTTAAGAATTGACACATACAGATCAAGCGGAGCAGGTGGACAACATGTAAATACTACTGATAGCGCGGTAAGGATAACCCATTTACCAAGCAAAATAGTTGTACAATGCCAGAACGAAAGGTCACAGCATAAAAATAAAGAAACTTGTATGAACATGTTAAAAGCAAGATTATATGAGTTTGAATTACAAAAAAAAGAAATGCAAAATGAAAGCCAGCAAAAAAATAAGTCAGATATTGGGTGGGGACATCAAATTAGATCTTATGTGCTTCAACCTTATCAACTCGTAAAAGATAACAGGACCAATCATGAAAGGACCGATCCTGATAAAGTATTAAGTGGGGAAATAGATTCATTTTTAGAAAGTTTATTGTATGGGTTTAATGTCTAATACAATTAAATTTTTTTTATTTCTTTTGTCAGTATTATTAATTTTCGTAATCTATCTATCAAGTATAGGTGTAAAAACGGATAGATTTAACGATATTATAGCAACTAAACTGAATGAACAAAATAAAAATCTTAATGCAGAAATAAGAGATATTTATATAAAATTAGATTTCTTTGATTTCTCATTTAAAATTAATTCTATTGACCCAGTTATTTTTATAAATAATGTAAAAATTAATATTAAGGATATAGAGTCCAATATTTCAATATTGTCCTTATTTTCAAAAAAACCTTCAATTAAGAATTTAATTGTTAAGACAAATGAAAATAAAGTAAAAGATTTA
>CACLQJ010000005.1 GCA_902609065.1 uncultured Pelagibacteraceae bacterium | reverse complement strand
AAAGAAGCTGCACTTATAACAGTTACTTTAAAAGGATACATAAAAAGAGGTTCACTTAGTAATGTAAAACAACAAAAAAGAGGTGGAAAAGGTAAAACGGGCATTAAAACGAGAGAAGAAGACTCCGTTATCCAAACCTTATCTGTAGACACCCATACTTCGGTATTATTTTTCTCTAATGAGGGATTTGTTTATAAAGTAAAGGCTTGGAAAATACCTGAAGGTTCTGCAATTTCTAGAGGTAAATCTTTATTTAATATTCTTCCATTAAGAAACCACCAATCTATTAGTTCTATAATGCCACTACCTAACGAAATCACAAATACAAAAGGTATGCATATAATATTTGCTACTAGTAAAGGTAAAATTAGAAAAAATAGTCTTGATGATTTTTCCTTAATTAATGCTTCAGGAAAAATTGCTATGAAATTAGATTCAGACGACAAAATTGCTGGTGTTAAGATATGTAATGATGATCAAGATATCATTTTAAATACAAAGCTTGGAAAATGCATAAGATTTGAGTCGAAAAAACTTAGAATTTTTAAGGGCAGATCTTCAAAAGGTATAAGAGGAATTAATTTATCAAATGATGATACCGTTGTTTCATTATCAATAGTTGATAAAATTGGCAAATCTAATGGTAACAATAATTCTATTAATTTAAGCAATCAAAATTACATGTTGTCCATTACAGAAAATGGATATGGAAAAAGAACATCTCAAAAAGACTTTAGATTAACAAATCGTGGTGGAAAGGGTATAATTGGTATTGTTAATTCAAAAAGAAATGGAAATACCACATCTTCATTCCCTGTGTTTGAAGGAGACGAAATTGTCATTTCAACTAACAAAGGTCGAATAATCCGAACTTCAGTCAAAGAAATTAGAATTGCCGGAAGGAATACACAAGGAGTAAGAATAATAAAATTATCTGGTGACGAAAAAGTTGTCTCTGCTTTTAAAATAGATGATAATCTAATTTGATGAAAAAAACAGCTATCTACCCAGGGACTTTTGATCCTATAACCTTCGGACATATTGATGTAATTAAAAAGTCTTTAAAAATTGTAGACAAATTAATTGTTGCTGTTTCCAATGGTAGCACTAAAAAATATCTTTTTAATTCAGATGAAAGAATTCAAATAATTAATAAAGCATTATTTAAAGATCTTAAAAATGACAAAAAAAAAATTAAGGTTATTACGTTTAACAACTTAACAACTTCATTATGTAGAAAATATAAATCCACCTTAATATTAAGAGGACTTAGAGCTGTTTCAGACTTTGAATATGAGTTTCAATTAGCGGGAATGAATAGAAAACTTAACCAAAATATTGAAACTATATTTTTAATGTCAGATGTCGAAAATCAAATTATTTCATCAAGATTTGTAAAAGAAATAGCACAATTAAAAGGTGATTTAAAAAAATTTACTACTAAAAATACCATTAAAGCGCTAAAAAAAAAATATGAAAAATATAAATAAAATAATTTTAATAATTTTTTTGATATTCCAAACAAAATCAATTGCAAAGGAGAATATAATGATACTAAAACTTAAAGATGGAGATGTTAAAATAGAGCTATTTTCAGATGTTGCCCCAAATCATGTAGAAAGAATTAAAAAGTTAGCTAATGATGGTAATTACGATGGAGTAGTTTTTCACCGAGTAATAGACGGATTTATGGCACAAACAGGCGATGTTAAATTTGGAAATACTAACAATGATAATTATGATTTAAATAGAGCTGGAATGGGCGGCTCTGATTTTCCTGATTTAAAATCAGAATTTAATAATTTACCTCATGATAAAGGAACATTGTCAATGGCAAGATCTTCCGACCCAAATAGTGCAAATAGTCAATTTTTTATTTGTTTTGAACCTGCACCTTTTTTAGATAGACAATATACAGTTTTTGGTAAAGTTATTAGCGGTATGGAATATGTTGATAAAATTAAAAGGGGCGACTCAAATAATAACGGTGCAGTAAATGATCCAGACAAAATAATTAGTTTTAGAACTGAATAACTTTTTTATCATATGGCATTAAAAAAATTTGCTTTTAATGTTATAAAGAATGACAATTACGCAAGATTAGGAAAAATTATTACACACAGGGGTCCAATAGATACCCCAGCGTTTATGCCTGTTGGTACACAAGGTACTGTTAAAGGTGCATTTATAAAAGATGTTGAAAAGACAGGAAGTCAAATTATCCTCTCAAATACCTATCATTTAATGATTAGACCAGGTGTTAAAAGAGTTAAAAACTTTGGTGGGCTCCACAAGTATATAAATTGTAAACTTCCAATATTAACAGATTCTGGAGGATACCAGATTATGTCACTTGCAAGGCTAAATAAAATAGACAGAAAAAAAGGTGCAATCTTTAATTCACATATAGATGGGTCAAAATTTATATTAAGTCCAGAGAAGAGTATAAATATTCAAAAAAAACTTAATTCAGATATAGTAATGGTTCTTGATGAATGTCCTAAAAAAAATTTGAATTACAAATTTATTAAGAAATCAGTTGAGCTATCTACACATTGGGCTGAAAGATCAAAAAAAGCATTTGGTATAAACAAACATAAAGCTTTATTTGGAATAGTCCAAGGTGGTCTTTTCAAAGATTTACGAATGCAATCATTAAATGATTTAAAAAAAATCGGTTTTGATGGATATGCAATAGGTGGTCTTGCAGTTGGTGATACTCAAGAAGAAATGTTTCATGTATTGGATGATTTAAAAAAACATATGCCAAAAGATAAACCTAGATATTTAATGGGAGTAGGGACTCCATCGGATATTTTAGGTGCCGTTAAAAGAGGTATTGATATGTTCGATTGTGTTTTGCCAACAAGATCAGGTAGAACCGGTTTAGCTTTTACATGGAATGGACGAGTACACATTAGAAATTCAAAATATAAGAATGATAAAAAACCTCTTGATAGCTCAGTAGAAAAATTTGATTTAAATAAGTATTCAAAAGATTACTTAAATCATCTATTTAATACGAATGAGATGCTTGGTTCAATGATTCTTACATTAAATAACATTAATTTTTATCAAGAACTGATGTCACAGATAAGAAAAAATATAAAAAAAGGTTCTTTTCTCAAATTTTATAATAAATACTCCAAAATATTGTAAAATTTACACGTTGATAATATAAAAAAAATCATTATAAAAATGTTAATTTGTGGGCCCTTAGCTCAGTTGGTAGAGCAATTCCCTTTTAAGGAATGGGTCGATGGTTCGAGTCCATCAGGGCTCACCATCTTATGCATTTGGCGGATAATTTATAATTACTTCACTCATCCAATCATTAATTTGTTTTATTCTATTAGAGGAAGAAGGGTGTGTGCTCATGAATTCGGATGGCTCTTTTCCTTTGTTAGCCAATTTCATTCTTTCCCAAATTTTAACTGTTTCTCTAATATCAAAACCTGATAAGGATGAAAATATCATGCCAAGGTAGTCTGCTTCACTTTCTTGTCTACGATTAAACGGATTCATTATTCCGATTTGAGATAACAAGCCTACAGTATTCATTCCTGTTGCTCTGTTTACCTGTGATAACTTACCGCCAGAAAAAATATCTATTAGACTTGTACCTGTTTTTAATAAAACTCCTCTACTTGCTCTTTCAACAGAGTGTTTAGCCACCGCATGGGCAATTTCGTGACCCATAACTGCTGCAAGTCCATTTGTATTTTTAGTTATCGGTAAAATCCCTGTGTATATAGCAATCTTACCGCCAGGCATACACCAAGCATTCTTTACTTTGTCTTTTTCTATTAAAATGTATTCCCAATCAAATCCTAAAGTTGGATCAGGAATATTTTGATCATCAAAATATTTACTAATAGAATCTTCTATTTTTTTCCCAATATTTTTTATCTCATTTAGTTTTTTTTTGTCATCACTTAATTTTTCTTTTTTTTTAATTTTCTCGTAAATTTGTGCAGCCTGAGCGTTTAATTTATGTTCAGGAATTAATTTGAGTTGCTTTCTTTGAGTAATTGGTGTTGATGAACATGAGTTTAGACCCAAAGATAAGCATCCACAACCAATATAATGTATAAATTTTCTTCTATTCATAAAAATGATTTAATATAGTAAATATATACTAGATTCATTATGGCAAAAGTATTAAAAAAAAAAAGATCATTTTTAGCTAGACTACGTAACTATTTTATTACTGGAATAGTTGTTTTGGTCCCAATTGGTATTACATTATATCTAACAAAATTTTTTATATCAGTTTCATCTAATTTAATTCCAAAAGAAATTAATCCTAACAGTTATTTGCCGTTTTCAATACCTGGTCTTGAAATTTTACTATCAATATTATTTATTACGGTAATCGGATCATTATCGCTATCATTTATCGGAAAAAAAATACTTCAGTTGGTTAATGAAACATTAAAAAGAATACCAATTCTAAGAACAATTTATTCTGCAATTGGTCAAATGACTGAAAGCTTAGCACCAAAAAAGGGGAACAAAAAAAGTGTAGTATTGGTTGAGTATCCTAGAAAAGGAAGTTGGGCCGTAGGTTTCGCAACCAAAGAAAATAGGGGTGAGATTTCAAAAAAAACTAACACAAAATTAGTAAACATTTTTGTGCCTACCACTCCTAATCCTACAAGTGGTTTCCTACTAATGTTTCCAAAAAATGAAGTAATATATTTAGATATGAGTTTTGAGGAAGCATCAAAATTTATTGTATCCGCCGGAACTTCCAATCCAAAGACCTAAATAAGGTCATTTAGTATGTCAGCTCGATCATAAAGTTTAAGTAATAAATTATAATTGTTTATATCTTGATTGTCTTTTTCAATTTTTTTAACCTCTTCTTCAGCTAACATAAATAAGTCCTCATTTAAAACTGGATCTGCTAGTCTAAAAGTTTGAAGTCCGCTTTGTTTAAATCCTAATAAATCACCATATCCCCTCAATTTCATATCTTCCTCTGAAATTTTAAAACCATCATTATATTTTTTTAAAATATTAATTCTTTTTTTTGCATTTTCGCTTAGTGTGGATTTAAACATTAAAATGCAATAAGACTGTTTATCACCTCTACCAACACGTCCTCTTAATTGATGTAGTTGTGATAATCCAAATTTATTAGCATTTTCTATTACAATCACAGAAGCATTTGGAAAATCAATACCAACTTCAATTACTGTTGTTGATACTAAAATATTGATTTTTTTTTTCAAAAAGTTGAAAAGTATCTGTTCCTTTGTTTCTTTGTCAAGAGCTCCATGAAGGAGACCTACTTTATTTTTAAAAATCTTTTTTAAAAATTCGTATCTTTTAATTGATGATTGATGGTCTATCTTTTTTGACTCTTCGATCAATGGGCATACCCAGAATACTTGGTTACCATTCTCTACGTGCTTTTTTACGAACTTAATCACCTCATTAATTTTAGTTTCAGGTTTGCTATAAGTTATTACATCTTTTCGATTATTTGGTTTAGTTTTAATTATTGAAGTGTCCATATCTCCAAAAATAGTCATGATCATTGTTCTTGGTATAGGTGTGGCTGACATAACCAAAACATCACAATTTTTACCTCCTTTATCAGAAAGTTTTTTTCTTTGTTTAACCCCAAATTTGTGTTGTTCATCAATTATAATTAATCCTAATTTATTAAACTTTATTTTATCTTGAAATAAAGAATGCGTTCCTATCAATAAATCTATTTTATTATCAGCTAAATTGTTTACAATATTTTTCCTGTTTTTATAATCTGTCTTACTTGTGAGTATTTTAATTTTAATATTTTTTTCAAAAAGCTGATTTGCTAAATTAAAATGTTGTTTAGCTAAAATTTCTGTTGGCACCATTAATGCCACTTGAAACCCACTCGAAATAACATTTATAGCGGTAATTAGCGATACGATTGTCTTGCCACTTCCAACATCGCCCTGCAATAATCTAAACATTTTTTCATTTGATTTTAGATCGTAATTAATTTCATCAATCGATTTGAGTTGATCTTTAGTCAAGCTAAAATTTAATTTATTTATCAATGAATTAGTTATGTCTGATTTAAATTTTTTTTTAATTTTTTTAACTTTTTTAATACTTTTTCTAATTTTCGAGTTTGTTAAAAAACTAGATAAAATTTCATCAAAAATTAATCTATTTAAAAAATTCCCTTTCTTTTTAATACTTTTTGAATCATGTAATTTTAAAATAGCCTGTTTCCAAGACACATTTTTAAATTTATCTAAAGTAGTGTCGTTATGCCATTCTTTAAGGTCAGGTAAATTTTTTAAAACATAACTAATAACTGATAGATATTTTTTTTCATTTAAACCACTTGTTAAACTATAATTTGGTAAAATTTTTCGTACACTATTTTCATTTGATGATATATGTGTTGGATTAGTAATTTGGTATTTATCTTTATAATACGAAATTTTTCCGCTTATAGTAACAATAGAATTTAAGGGTAAAATTTTTCTTATATAACCTTCATAACTGTTAAAAAAAACACATTCAATTATTCCTGTCTCATCATAACATCGAACTCTGTTCGGTAAATTTCTAACTCTAGGAAAAAGATATTTTTCTACATTTACAATAATAGTTTGAATTTTGCCTATTTGTAGCTCATTAATCTTAGAAATAACACTTCTATCTGTAAAATTTCTTGGCAAAGACCATATAAGGTCAAAAACGGTATTAATATTTTTTTTTTTGAATAATTTTGTAGTTTTAGAACCAATACCTTTTATAGTATTAATATCAGAAAGTAAAAAATCATAATCTTTCATGTTATTGTTTATATAACTATGTCATCAAATAAAGAAGATCTTAAAAATAAAATTATTTATCGTGCTTCTTATAGAGGAACAAAAGAGATGGATATATTAATGATAGGTTTTGTAAGATCAATTATAGACAATCTTGATGATAATCATTTAGAAGCATTAAATAAATTTATAAATTTGGATGACGAAACTTTAAAATCAATTAAAAAAAAAGAATCATTAATAGATTTTAAAGACAATTTATTGTTAAATATTTTAAAGCTTTTTCAAAGTTATTAATAAAAATGGCGGAGAGACTGGGATTCGAACCCAGGAAAGAGTTGCCCCTTTGCCGATTTTCAAGACCGGTGCTTTCAACCGCTCAGCCATCTCTCCTAAGGCAAGGTTTTATAAGTATAATAATAAAATACAACAAAAAAAATGTATATTTCAATATTAATTAAATACTTTAATAAAATCTTTATTTAGTAAAAGTGATATGAAAAACAAAAACTTAAAAAATGGAATTTATTTTGCAACAGTTGGATCTCTTTGGTGGGGTTTGTTAGGAACATTTTTTTTTCAGTATATTAGTTATGCTGGCACTATAGAGGTTGTTGTACACCGTAGTTTTTGGACTTGTATAATATTATTTCTAACAACTATATATTTTAAAAAATGGTTTCTTTTTAAAAAAATTTTCTACAATAAAAAAAACTTATTTATATTATTTATTACTAGTATTTTAATTTTAGCAAATTGGACAACATGGATATATGCCGTTTCAACAGATAGAATAATAGATGCAAGCTATGGATATTTTATATTTCCTATATTAAATGTTTTTATAGGTTTTATTTTTTTCGAAGAAAAATTAAATCAAAAAAGAATGATATCAATTACTATTGTAATTCTTTCATCAATTTATCTTTTATATAACTTTGAATCGTTTCCTTGGGTTGGAATTTTTGTAGCTATTTTTTGGAGCATTTACAACTTATTAAGAAAAAAAATAAATGTAGATACTGATATTGGTTTGTTTGTAGAGAGTATATTTGCTTTACCATTAGCTTTATTATTTTTATATTTTATTTTACAAAATAATTTTAATAATTTTTCAATAAATGAACCTATTAGTATGTTTTTGTTATTTTTAGCTGGGCCAATGACAGTGATTCCACTATTTTTTTACATTAAAGGACTAGAGAAAGCGGGTTTAAGTACCACTGGAATGATATTTTTTATAACCCCAACTAGCCAATTTTTACTAGGTTATTTATATTTTAATGAACCTTTTTCAACCGAAAAGTTGATTAGTTTTATTTTTATATGGATTGCTGTATTTATATATATGAGAGATTTATATGAAAATAATTAAAGCTTTTTTTATAATTTTTTTAATTTTAAATAATGCAGACGCTAATGATGAATTTAATAATTGGTTAAATAGTTTTTCAAAATTCGCAATAAGTGAAGGTGTTTCACAAAATACAATTAATTTAGTTTTAAAAAATGCAACATTTTTACCTAATGTAATTAAATACGATCGATATCAGCCTGAGTTTTATGAAGATACGTTAACATATATTAATAAAAGAGTAACAAGCAAAAGGGTTTATAACGGAACTAGATTATATAATTTAAATAAAAGCTTTATTAATGAAATAGAGAAAGAATTTTCTGTAGAAAAAGAATTATTACTTGCATTAATGGCTATAGAAACTAATTATGGCAAATATTTAGGTAAGATGGATATCGTGTCATCGTTAGCAACACTAAGTTTTGATAAAAGAAGAAGTGAATTTTTTTCAAATGAACTATTAATAGTATTAAAATTAATAGATTTAAAAGTTATAGATCACAAAGTACTTTATGGTTCTTGGGCTGGTGCTTTTGGTAATTTTCAATTTATGCCTTCTACAATTAGAAATTATGCAATAGATTACGATAATAATAAAACTATTGATTTGAAGTCAATTAATGATTCTTTTGCTTCTGCCGCTAACTATATTCATAAAATAGGATGGAAAAAAGGAAGTCCTTGTTTTAAAAAAGTTGTATTAAAAGACAATATTCCTATAAAATATTTAAATACCTCAGCAAAAATGATTAAACATAAAAAAAAATTTAAATATTATAAAAAATTTATAAAAAATACTGATGCTATAGATATAAAAGATAATACTAAAATCGCAATAATAACACCTGACAAAGATATTGTGGATGATGCTAATATTTTTTCTCCAGCTTATATAGTTTTCAATAATTATGAATTAGTTTTAAAATGGAATAGATCGTTAAGATTTGCATTAGCAGTTTGTACTTTAAAGGACAATTTTTATGAGATATTATAAAATTATATTATTTACATATCTTTTAACATCTTGTTCACCAATAGAAAGAGAAGCGGTAATTAATTTTAAAGAACCTTTTACTAACTCTGGTTTTGCTTTAATTTTTGAAAAAGAACTTTTTGAAAACGGGAAAATTAAAAAAAAATTGGATAATAGGTCATATATAATATTTCAAAGAAATTTGAAACAAGGCACAAATGTAATAGTAAAAAATCTTTTAAATAAGAAAACAATACTAGCTATTGTTGGAAAAAATGATAAATACCCATTTTTTTATAATTCGGTTATTTCCAAAAGAATTGCTCATGAATTAGAATTAAATGAAGACGAACCATATATACAAGTTGTTGAAATAGACAAAAATTCTGTTTTTCTGGCTAATAAAGCCAAAACATTTGATGAAGAAAAAAATGTTGCAGTTAGTGCACCTGTTCTTGAAATAGGCATTAAAGATTTATCAAGTAATAAAACGAACAAAACATCAATATCTAAATTAAGTGTATTTAAATACGTTATTAAACTAGGTGATTTTTATTTTTACGATACTGCCTCAATGTTAAAAGAAAGAGTTGAAAATGAATTTAATATTAATAATATTAATATTAATAAGCTTTCAAAAACTCAATTTAGAGTATATTTAGGACCATATTATAACTTAACTTCTTTAAAAAATGCATTTAATAAAATATCTGATTTAAATTTTGAAAATATAGAAATAATTAAAATATGAAAAACAAAATTATATGTTATTTTTTAATAATTTTTTTTATCACAACAAATTTAAAAGCGAACTTCGATGTAGATGCTAAAACTGCAATTCTACAAGATTACTTATCTGGGGAAATATTATATCAAAAAGAACCTGACTTATCTATTTACCCTGCTTCTATGACTAAAATAATGACTTCAATAATCGCTTTTGATTTGATTGAAAAGGGGGATCTTACTTTTGATGAAAAATTTATAATATCTGAAAACGCTTGGAGATTGTCTCAATCAGGCTATTCATCTATGTTTATAATGGTAGGTGACATGGTTAGTGTTGAGAATTTGCTAAGAGGAATAATTATAGTGTCTGGTAACGATGCATGTGTTGCATTAGCTGAAGGTATCGCTGGAACTGAAGAAGAGTTTGCTGCGATGATGACTTCAAAAGCAAAAGAAATAGGAATGGAGAATACAAATTTTTCAAATTCATCCGGTATTAATGATCCAGATAATTACTCTACTGTGCGTGATATTTTAATAATGTCTAATTATCTTATAAAGAATTATCCTGAATATTATGAGATGTATAAGGAGACAACATTTACATGGGAAAGAACTGGAGGTGATCCAATAACACAAGGGAATAGAAATCCATTATTGTATAAAAATTTTGGTGCTGATGGAATTAAAACTGGATATCTTGCAGTAGAAAAATTCTCACTTGCATCCACTATTAAAAGAAATGATAGGAGATTAATAGCTGTTGGCAGTGGATTTATTAGTAAAAATTCTCGATCTAAGCAATCTGCAAAATTACTGACATATGGATTAACTAATTTTGATACAATAAAATTATTTGACAAGGAAAAAAGCATTGGACAAGTAGAAGTCTGGCTTGGTAAGAAAAAAAAAATCGAAGCATATGTGAAAAAAGATATTTATAAAACAATTCCAAAAGCTAGAAAAAAAAATTTGAAAGCTATTATGGAATACTCTGGACCTATAAATGCACCTATTTCAAAAGATCAAGTATTGGGTAAATTAAAAATATATTATAAGGATGAATTATTAGAAGAACACGATTTACTTTCATACGAAAATGTTAAAAAGTTAAATATTTTTTCAAGAATTTTAACTTCTATTAATTATTTGATTTGGGGTGATGTCTAATTATCCAATATTTTTATTCGAAGGTATAGAATGTACTGGAAAAACTACACAAATTAAACTGGCAAGCAAGTTTTTAAAGAAAAAAAAAATACCTTACATCATATTGCGTGAGCCTGGTGGATCAAAAAATTCAGAAAAAATAAGAAATATATTATTGAATACAAAATCAAATTTTAGTCCAATTACAGATTTGTTTCTTTATTTAGCATCAAGAAATGAAAATATAAATGAAATTATTAACAAGTATCAAGGTAAAAAGATAATTTTAATTGATAGATTTATTTACTCCACATTAGCATATCAGCATTATGGGATGAATATAGATATTAATTTAATAAAAAAATTAAACAATTTTTTAGTAAAACATATTAAAATTAAACATATTTTCTTGCACACTGTTGACAAAAAAAATCTTCTTAAAAGAATAAAAAAACGAAAAAATAATAATAGATATGACAAATTTAGTCTAAAATTTTATAAAAAAGTGCAAAACGGTTTTATTAAATTATTAAAAAATAAAAAAAATGTTACAATAATTAATACTGAAAAAAATAGAATTGAAAATACAGCACAAATATTAAATACAATTAGTAAAAATTTATATAAATGAATAATTTTAATTTAAAGTTGTTAGGGTTTGAAAGTTATTTTAGGGATCTGTCTCAAATCTATTTAAATAAAAATCTACCAAATAAACTTATTTTTTCTGGACGCAGAGGAATTGGTAAACTTCTTCTTACAAACCATTTTATCAATTATATTTTTTCTATGAATGAACAATTTGCATACAATTTAGATATGAATATCATAAATGATAAAAATAAAAGTTTTATTTTATTAAAAAATAATTCTCACCCAAACTTTCATAAAATATGTAAAGAAAAAGATAAAAAATATATTGAAATATCTCAAATTAGAAATTTATATAATTTTGTTAATAAATCTTCATTTAATGACGAGTTAAAAATTATATTAATTGAAGATATTGAAAATTTATCTGTTGCATCATCCAATGGATTACTAAAACTTATCGAGGAGCCGAATAAGAATGTCCATTATTTTTTAACACACAATAGTTCAAAATCTATTCTTGATACAATAAAATCTCGATGCATTACTTATAGATTGAACTTGGATAATAAGTATAAAACAGAGATAATTAATCAATACTTTGACGAGAATATATTTGATGAATTATCAGAGGAATTTAAAGATCCATTTCTAACACCTGGTGACGTTATCTCATTAATCGAGTTAATTAAAATCTTAGATGTTGAAATTACAAATTTAACCCTGGAAGAAATTTTACAAAAAATTATTGAAAAGAATGTTTATCGTAATAAAAATATTTCTGTTGATAATATTAAAATTTTAATAGAAATGTTATTTATAAAGAAATATCGATTAAGCAAAAATGAAAATTTTTTAAAGCTTACATATTATTTTAACAAAAAGTTTTCTGATATAATAAATTTTAATTTAGATTTAGAAATCTTTTTTTTAGAATTTAAGTCTAGAGTGTTAAATGGAAAATAAAAATTATTATATAACAACACCTATATATTATCCATCCGCTAAACCCCACATGGGTCATGCTTATTCAAGTATAATTGCAGATTTTTTTGCAAGATTTAAACGAATGCAAGGTTACAGAGTTTTTTATTTAACTGGTACCGACGAACATGGTCAAAAGATAGAACGTGCTGCAAAAAATAACAATAAAGACCCTTTGGATTTCTGTAATGAAATAAGTCAGACGTTTAAAGATCTTAGTAAAACTTTAAATCTTTCTAATGATGACTTCATTAGAACCACTGAAGAAAGACACAAGGTATCAGCAAGAAATATATGGAATATTTTAGAAAAAAAAGAAGAAATATATTTATCCAAATATTCTGGATGGTATTCTGTTTCTGATGAAGCATTTTATACCGAAGATGAAATTGAAGAAATCAATGGATCCAAACAATCAAAAATTTCAGGGTCCTTTGTAGAGTGGGTAGAGGAGGAGTCTTATTTTTTTAGATTGTCTAAATGGGAAAAGCCGTTGCTCAAATTTTATGAGGAAAATCCAAATTTTATATTACCAATTTCGAGAAAAAATGAAGTTGTTAGTTTTGTTAAAGGTGGACTAAAAGATTTATCAGTAAGTAGAAAATCTTTCAAGTGGGGTATACCTGTTCCAACTAATGAAAAACATGTTATGTATGTTTGGTTAGATGCTTTAACAAATTATTTAAGTGCATTAAATTATCCAAATGAAAAAGATCAGTTATATAAAAACTTTTGGCCAGCTGATTTGCACGTCATTGGGAAAGATATTCTGCGATTTCATGCTGTTTATTGGCCTGCATTCCTTTTAGCAGCGGACATTAAGCTACCTAAAAGGGTGTATGGACATGGGTGGATCTTATCTGGAGATGAAAAAATGTCCAAATCAAAAGGCAATATTTTAGACCCGATTGAAATCATTAATACATATGGATTAGATCCATTAAGGTATTACCTAATTAAAGAGGTATCATTTGGCAATGATGGGAACATTTCTAAAGAAAAATTAGAAAATTGTATAAATAGCGATTTAGCAAATAATTATGGAAATTTATGTCAAAGAGTTACGTCTTTTTGTGAAAAAAACATGAATTCAGAAATATCTAACGATGTAAATTTTATTGATGAAGATTTAAATTTATTGTCAAAATATACAGACAACTGTACAAAAATAGTCGAATATATAGATAAACAAGATATTAATTCATATATTAATTTCATAGTTGACCAATTATTTGCTGCAAATAAATATTTTAATGATCAAGAACCATGGAAAAAAAAGGGGGATAAAAAACGACTTAATACGATATTATATACTTCTTTAGAATTAATCCGAAAAGTAACTATCTTGCTATATCCCATAATTCCAAACACAGCCCAAAAAACAATGAAAATATTTAATATTGAAATTGAAAACAACAATTTTGAAACAATAAATAATAACAATTTCATAAATAGTGGTAAAATAAATAAAATTCCTATTTTATTTAAAAAAATTGAAAACAATGATTGATTCACATTGTCATCTAGATCATGAGCCAATCTATACCAATATAGATGATATTCTAAATAGATCTAAAGCTTTAGGCATTGAAAAATTGCTGACAATCTGCACTACTGACGATGGATTTAAAAATATTCTTAATTTAATAGCAAAAGATCCCATCATATATGGAACTTATGGTATTCATCCCCATGAAACGAATAATAATAAAGTTTCTAAAGAAATTATTTTTCAAAAAGTCAAATCAAATAAAAAAATAATTGGAGTAGGTGAGACTGGTTTCGATTTTTATTATACTAATAGTGATAAATTATCCCAAACCAGAAGTTTTACAAATCATATAGAAGCTTCTATAGAATTGAATGTACCTATAATAATACACTCTAGGAATGCTGAAACTGAAACATTTGATATATTGTCAAATTACAAGAAATATGAACCTAAAATATTGATGCATTGTTATACAGGCTCAGAAGATTTTGCCAAAAAATTACTTAATTTAAATGCTTATTTTTCTGCAAGCGGTATAATAACATTTAAAAAATCTGAAGATTTATGTAATACATTTAAATTAATACCTTCAGAAAATTTGTTAATTGAAACTGATAGTCCATTTTTAGCACCAGATCCTTTTCGTGGAAAAAAAAATGAACCTAGTTTCATAATTCATACTTTAAAAAAGCTATCTGATATTAAAAACATTAGTGTTTCACAATTAGATAGAATTACATCAGAAAACTTTAATAAATTGTTTTTTTAATGAGGGCTGTAATCCTCAATTTAGCTGCATGGATAGTTTTGCCCATTATGGATGGTTTTGCTAAATTTTTGAGTACAGATTTGCCTGTATTACAAATAACATGGGCTAGATATTTTTTTACTGTATTTTTTGTTTTACCAATTATGTTGTTTTTTTTTAAAAAAAATTTAGTGCGGACTAAAAAACCAAAATTACAATTTTTAAGAGGTTTAATTCTATTAACAGCAAATATTTGTTTTTTTTACTCAATTTCAGTTATCTCTCTTGCAAAAGCTTTAACTTTGGCATTTATAGCTCCTTTAATTGTGACCACTTTTTCACCTTTTTTTTTAAACGAGAAAGTTGGTGTAAAAAGATGGACAGCAGTAATTATTGGGTTTATTGGATCTTTAGTTGTAATTAGACCAGGATTTTTAGAGATTAATCTAGCTAGTTTATCAGCACTTGGAACAGGTGTTTTGTATGGTTTTTATTTAATTATTACACGTAAATTGAGTTCCTCAGACAATCCATTATTAACCTTATTATTAACTGGTGTAGTAGGGGCCATCATCATATCTACTATAATGCCTTTTGTGTGGGTTAAACCTAGTTTAGACCAGTGGTTTATTATGGCTGCGATAGGAATATTTGCCTGTATAGGCCATTTATTGTTGATATTATCCCTAAAATATGCAGATGCCTCTAAATTAGCCCCATTAAGTTACTTTGAAATTGTTACCAACATTATTATAGGTTATTATTTCTTTAATGATTTTCCAGATAATTGGACTTTCTTGGGTTTATTTATTATTGTACTAAGTGGCATTTACATTTCTAGGCGAGAGAGTCTTTTTAAAAAATTTATATAATAGGTAAGATTTATTTACTAATATATAAAGTAATACTTTATATATTAATTTTAAAACATTGTATTTGTTATATATTTTAATTATATTTAAATTAAGATAATATTTTATTTAATTTAAGATAAAAAAAATGAATTTCTCAATAATAATTTAAACATGCTTATATTTAATAAAAAACTTAAATTAGTTATTAAAATATAGTGTTTTAGAACTTTAAAATTGTAAAATTTATCAAAAAATAGGGTAGTAAAAAAACGTTGAAACTGTTGGTTAGTAGAGCAATGCACTAATTGAATATAGCATTTAAACGACCATAGAGGGGTCTATTTTAAGTGTTTGCTTAATAAAGGTACAACTAAAGGGCGAAATACGATATTTTAAAAAAAAACAGATAATAATAGCAAAAAGTATTGATTTTAGTGATTTTTTCAGCTAAAAAAGCTTTAAAAATACGTCTAAATTTCAACTTTTTCCGATCTCAATAATCGGAGTTTTTCCTTAATTCCACCTCTACCCGAATAGCCTCCAAGAGTTCCATCAGATCTAATCACTCTATGACAGGGTATTTTTGGAGCATATGGGTTTTTAGCACAAGCTTTAGCTACAGCACGTGCTGATTTAGGGCTTTTTATGCCCAAAGCTACTTGATTATATGTTTTAACCTTACCTTTTGGAATAGTTTTCAAATATTTCCAAACTTTAATTTGAAATTTAGTTCCTTTGAGTATCATTTTGTGGGAAAACCCTGTTTCCTTGTACCTTTTCAGGTACAAAGAACAGTAGTTTTGGCACGTCGTTTTAGGCGCTACCGCCATGCCTTGCCGCTCCGCTATTTTAGCGCTACTCCGCAGAGCTTTCTGCCCCCTGGGCTTGAACCTCTCGGTTTTTCCCCAGTCGGTCAGTTAAGAGTTGCCTCTTAAGCTATTTAAATCTTATAATAATTTAACTTGAAATGTAATCACTTTATAATTGATAATATAAGTTACTAACATTGTTGATAAAAAATCCTTAATTCATTAACAAAAAAAGCAAAACAAAAATACTAATAAAAAAACCACCAAATATAAGCATTAAAAATCTATTTTTTCCTTGTGTAGATAACTTTCCCCAGTAATGCATCGATACAAATAGTATTGCCATTACACCCAGGCCAATTAATAAATATTTAGGCATAATTTCTAATAACTTATTTGCTTGACAATTAAAATGTGATATATTATATTTCCGATAATTAATGGTTATCGGAAATAAATATGAATGATTTGATCACTGATGTAAAAAATCTTGAATTGGAAACTTTAAAGAATTTAAAAAATTCTAAAGCTCACAATACTTTAAGAGCTTATCAGGCCGACTTCAGAGATTTTACGAAGTTTTGTTTTAAAAATAGTTTTAATTCTATGCCAAGTGATCCAAAAATTATAGCTTTATACCTTACTCATTTAAGCTCTTTTAGTAGATTTAGTACTTTGAAGCGAAGATTGGCCTCAATAAAAGTTATTCATAAATTAAAAGGGCATTATATTGATACAAAACACCCAATAATTGCTGAGAATTTAATGGGTATCAAAAGAAAGATGGGGGTTAAACAATTATCAAAAAAACCAATATTAATCAATGATTTAAGATTAATTATTAATGTAATTAATAAAGATAAGAATGAATATAAAAAATTGCAAAATAGAGCATTAATATTAATAGGATTCGCAGGAGGTTTCAGAAGATCAGAATTAGTATCAATTGAATATGAAGATATAGAATTCGTTAATGAGGGAGTGAAAATATTGGTGCAAAGATCGAAAACTGATCAGACAGGACTTGGAATGACGAAAGCCATCCCCTACTTTCAAAACAAAAACTATTGTCCCGTAACATCCTTAAGAGATTGGATTAATCATTCAAAAATTAGCGATGGTAAGATTTTTAAAATATCCGATAAAACTGTGGCACTTACAATTCAAAAATATGCTCTATTGGCAGGATTGGATAAAACAAAATATGCAGGTCATAGTTTAAGGTCTGGTTTTGCAACATCAACAGCTGAAACCGGAGCAGATGAGAGGAGTATCATGGCAATGACAGGTCATAAAACCACTCAAATGGTTAGAAGATATATACAAGAGGCAAATTTATTTAAAAATAATGCACTAAATAAGATCAAAATTTAGTTATGAATAAAGATATATCAATATTAGTATTATCCCACAAAAGTAAAAGTTTGGTAATAAATTTAATAAAAAAATTGTGCAATAAATTTCCTATGATTGTTGTTGATAACTCTGATGATTTAGAGCTTGAAAGAAAATTAAACACAGAATATCCAGAAGTTATTTATCATTCAATTGATAATAATGGTTATGGTGCAGCAATTAATTTTGGAAGTAATTTTATAAAAACGAAATATTTTTTGATCTTAAATCCAGATATTGAGGATATAGATGAAAAAAAAATAATATATTTTGAAAAGGCAGCATCAAAATTAAATGACAAATTTTCTGTTCTTGGACCTCGT
Organism: uncultured Pelagibacteraceae bacterium; assembly: GCA_902609065.1. GTDB lineage: Bacteria > Pseudomonadota > Alphaproteobacteria > Pelagibacterales > Pelagibacteraceae > Pelagibacter. The sequence goes on along the minus strand of CACLQJ010000005.1, from coordinate 26,418 downwards.
TACATTAACTTAGATATAAAATCTATTAAACAAAGTAATGAAAATATCGAAATAGCAGATTGGAAATTCATTAGCGGTGCTTGTATGTTTATCAAAATTGAAACATTCAATCTATTAAGTGGTTTCGATGAAAATTTTTTTTTATATTTTGAGGAAAGTGATTTTTGTTTGAGAGGTTATAAAATAAATAAAAATTATCAGATAAATAATATTAAGATTAAACATAATATAGGAACCTCAGTTAATTTAGAAAGTGTAGCTGAAAAAGAAAAACTTAACAATTTATACAATTGGCATTTTACATGGTCAAAATTTTATTATTTTAAAAAACATTATGGATTTTTAATTTCGATGATATATTTTTTACCGATATTGTTTAGGACTAACATGAAGATTTTTTTTTTTAGAATTTTATCCAAACATAATAAAATAAAGAAGTACGAGATAAGAAATCATGCATTATTAAGCTCTATAAAAGGTGAAAAATCTTATAAAAGAATAAATAATTTTTAAGATATAGTTTATTTTTTAAATTTACTCATTAATTTTTTTTTAAAAAAGAAAATATTTTGTCTTAATTTTTCACCAATAATAATTGTATATATATAAGTTAAAATTTTTCTTAATTTCTTTCTTTTAAACAAAATTTTCAGTTTTTGTGGTATATTATTGAGGCTGTCTCTCTTCAGATCAAAACCTTTAATTCCTACAAAATAAAGATCATAACTATTGACATTATAAAAGAAAAAATGATTAGAAAAAATTTTATCTAAATCAAAATTTTTAGTAAAATCTCTTTTAGTTAAATTCAAATAATAATCGTCATTGTTACCAGGTGATTGCCAATTACCAGATCTTTCAGTCCCATGCTCTACTCTACCAGTAGAGGCAACAGAAATTACTATAAAAGAGTTTGCTTTAGATATTTGACACATTTTCTCAAATATAACTCTCCAATCTTTAGCATGTTCAAAACACTCACATGAGATTATCATGTCGAAACTTTTGTTTAGTTTATCAATATTTATACCATTAAGAACTAAATCAACATTAGGACCTTTTTCTAGGTCAATTCCAACATATTCCTTACTAAAATTGAATAAATTCCTTATATTTCCATTTACATCAAGACTACCAATTTCAAGAACATCTATATCTTTATTAAAACTATTTTTTATATAAAATTCTTTAAATTCTTTGATAAAATTTATTTGATCAATATGAGACATGAAATAAGATTAGTTTATAACAATATAATTTAATTTAATATGAAATTTTTAAACAAAAATTTTCTCGAATTAGAAACTTTTGCTAAATCTAAAAATAAAGAATATATAAATAGTTCTCCATTCCCTCATGTTGTTATTGATAATTTATTTAATGAAACCATACTTAATGATATTTTAAGCGAATTTCCAAAAAATTTGGATAATATTGGATATCAATATAAAACCAAAGTTGAGCAAAAAAAATTTACTTTAAATGATAGTAGGTTATTATCGGTAAATACTAGTAACTTTATAAATTTTTTAAATTCACAAATTTTTTTAGATTTTTTGCAAACCCTTACTGGTATTAATGAAAAACTTCAATCTGATCCCTATTTACAGGGTGGTGGTTTGCATGAACTTAGAAATGATGGTTATTTAAATATTCACGCCGATTTCAATATACATCCAACTTTAAAATTGGATCGAAGATTAAATATTTTAATTTATTTAAATAAAAATTGGGAAGATGGATTTGGGGGTAATTTACAGCTTTGGAATAAAGATATGACAAAGTGTGAAAAAAGAATAATCCCTATTTTTAATAGAATGGTTATTTTTTCTACTACTGATTTTTCTTATCATGGTAATCCTGACAAGATTAATTGTCCTAAAGATCAAAGTAGAAAATCAATTGCGATGTATTACTATTCAAATGGAAGACCTTCAAATGAACGAAAACTTGGCGCTCATTCAACAATTTTTAGAAAAAGGCCTGGATCGGATGATCCAGATGGTAATATTGAGTTTAAGAAATTATTTGGAAAAATTTATTATCGAAATAAAAAAAAAATAAATTAATCATCTTCTATTTATTTATACAATTTTGAATTAAATATTTTTAGGTAAATAAAATTTAATTTGCATATTATTAGTTCTAAATAGAATTGAATATTTCTTATAGGATTTGATAGTTCTCCTTTATATATACTATCAGACCGTAAATAATGTTTTTTAAAAAATTTAAATGTTATACCCCATTTCAATAAAAAAATTTTTCCTCCTTTACTACCAGATTCAGTTTTTATAGTAGGATGATTTTTATATTTTCTTGTAACAATAGATCCGAAATGGTAAACTTTACATTTACTTAAACCTTTAAAAATTCTAACACCTTCTTTCCATAATTTCATATTCAAATCAGGGTCTGATCCAGTACCAGGAAAAAATTCTTCACTAAATCCACCTACTTTATCCCACATTTCTTTATGAATTAAATGTGGTGCCCAAGTTGATCCCTGAAAGTCGTAGTAATTTATTTTATCAAAATTATCCAATAATTTTTTCTCGTCAAAATCTTCAATTTTTGATCCTACATTAAACTTTAGCGGACCATTATTCATCATAATACCTGACAAATAAAATTTATTATGGCCAATTCTTTTTGTTTCTTTGTACAATATATGGTCCCAATTTGGACAAAAATAAAAATCATCGTGTGAATATAGTAAAAAATTAAATCTTGATTTTTTAGCTGCCCTATTCATTCCCTCGCAAATACCAGCATTATATTTAGTATATGTATAAGCAATATTCTCTGCGTCTAAGTATTCTTTAGTCTTGTCCTCGCCAACATTTACATGTGGAATTATTTCATGTTTGTAATGAGAGTTTTTTTTAATACTTTCTATACAAAGTTTTAAGTATTTTAAATTATTAAATGTAGGGATAATTATTGAAAACACTATATTTATTCCCAAAGATACTTATTTTTATATTTTATATTAAAAGTTTTTTGTATAATAAATTTTGCTATATTTTTTGAGTTTAAATATTTTAGGTATTTCTTTTTTCCATTTTTTGCTATTTTTACCCTAAGATTATCATTTTCATTATATTTTAAAATTTTTTTACTTAAATCTTTAATCGATTTATAAAAAACAACTTCTTTTTTAGTAAAAAATTTATTCAATTTAGTCTTTTCGTCGATAAATGTCATTAATCCGTTTCCTATTAATTGAGTAATTCTATCACTTGAATAATATTTTGTTGATGCTCCCTGACTTAAATTAATACCCATTTTTGAATTAAAAAGTGCGTTCTTGAAATTATCAGCCCAGATAGGTTGTTTATTTTTGTAACCGTATATATCAAATTTAACATTAGGTGTAATTTTTATTAATTTATTTAAAAAATTTTCTCTTTTATCAATTTTCCCTTTTTTAAGAATACCCCTATGGACACCATGTGACATTGCAAAGAAAACATCTGTTTTTGGACTCTTGTTTTTATAAACTTCAAGATTTTCCATTGATTGATCTGCAGGATTAGGTATGTAAAAAATCTTGTTATTTTTAGGGAAATTTAAAGTATCTGGTGATGTAGTGCAGAAACTACAATCGACATAATTTATTTTATCCAAAAATCTTATTTTATTGCTTTTCCAATCACTATCCATTCTATCAAGAAACCACTGAACAATTTTTATATCTGGATATGTTTTTCTGATAAATTTTAATGTTTCTTTTTTAATAAGATCAGCATGGCCTAAAACAATAAGATCGGGTAAATAGTTTGATATTACCTCTAACAATTTATTGTTTAAGGTTCTAGATCCATCATAATCTCTTATAGACCTGTAATAACTTACTATATCTCTATCACTTAAAGTTAAAACACTATGATTCAATCTAACAAAACCATTATTTAATCTTCTGCCTGTATTATAAAATAGCCTACCATTATGTCTTTCGTTAAAGTTTGTAATATGTAATATTTTAAACTTTGAATTTTTGAAAAATGAATTTTTAAATAATTTATGATTAATTATTGATCTATAATTATCAATTTGTTTAGTTACAAATCTATTAGATAGATAGAAGTTTTTTATTGATTTTTTTTGAAGATTAAGTCTTTTTTTATTATTTTCAATTAAATTGACCAACGCATTGTATAAAGACTTGTGATTTAACTTCCTAAGAATAATTGCGTTCGTAACAGTCTCAGGCAAACCGCCGCGATTACTGATTATAACTGCACACCCCCTACTCGAAGCTTCTAAACTTGTACGACCGAAAGGCTCTTGCCATCTAGAACATACAACAGTTATACTTGATTTCTTAAAATTATTTAATACGACTTTATGAGGTTTGAACCCCATTAATTTTAAATTTTTATGTTTATAAAATAATTTTTCTCGTGGTTCATCTCCAAACACATTAGATTTCCATTTAGGATATTTATTTAAAATTTTAACTATTGCCTGGCCAAAAATATCAAATCCCTTTGCTCTATTAAGTTTACCAACAAAAGATATAAGTTTTTCTTTTTTATTTAGGTTTACTTTAACTTTGTTAGTAGATTGATAAATAACTAATAATTTTTTTGACTTAATATATATTCTATTCATGCCAGATAGAAATCTTCGTTTTGACCACTGACTATTGAAAATAATTCTTTCAACTTTTGACAATATATTTAATCTTTCAGATACAGATTTTGATCCATTCATATCAAGTGGATCATTATGGAAATATAAAACTAATTTAGATTTAACGTTATCATATATTGAATTTATATATGAGGGTCGATTATGAATTTCTATAATTTGAGATTTTTTTTTTTTTTCTTCATTTAAAAAATTGTTTACATATATCTTGCTAGAACTTTGAAATAATTCTTTATTAAAGGGTAAATTCACGTAGTTTTTTAATAATTTTTTTTTATAGTTTGTGCTTCCATAAATAAATATATTTTTTCTAAATTTACTGTTAATTGTAGTATCTTTGACATATATCGAAACTGCACCTGGATAATCTGGTGAAAAATTTTCTTTATAAGGTAATAATATTGATATTTTCAATTTTTTATTCTTTTGAGGTAATTTCTTAATTTTCTGTTTTTCTTCAATTTATATTCTTCTTTCATAGCATCACTTTTTGATACGTAGGATTTTACATAAGTTAAATTCCAATTTCTACCTTTGGTAAATTTTGCACCTTTTGAGGTGTTATGTAATTTTAACCTTTTTTTGATATTATTAGTATAACCTACATATGAAATTGTTCTTTTTTTGTCTTTTGAAACGATTAAGTAAACAAAATACTTCATCATGGCGGTCCCTAGGGGAATCGAACCCCTCTTTCATGGATGAAAACCATGTGTCCTAACCGATAGACGAAGGGACCAAAAAAACATCTTTTATTGTATAAATTATTAATAATCAAGTGCTTGGTAATTTATTTATTATAATATTATTTGATATATTCTTCTGCGTCACTAATGTTTGAGTTATAAACATATTATCTTTTAGCTTTACACCATTAACTAAATCACCATCAGTAATGCCAGTTGCACAAAATATACTTTCACCCTTAACTATTTCATTAATCTCATATTTTTTATAAAGATTTACTATACCCATTTTTTTTGCTCTATTTTTATCTTGTGGTTTTTTAAATAAAAACCTCCCTTGAAAATAACAATTATAAGAGTCAAGTGCACAAGCAGCTAAAACTCCTTCAGGACCACCACCTATACCAAAATACATATCAACATTATATTTTTTGTTTGTTACGTACAAAGCACCAGCAATATCACCATCGGTAATAAATTTTATATTTGCTTTTAATCTTTTTAATTCATCGACAATTTTATTATGTCGAGGTCGATCTAGTAAACATACAGTAAGATCTGAAATATTAACATTTTTAATATCAGATAAGTTACTCAAATTTTTTTCGATTGAGTAATCTAAATCTATTGCATCATTTGGAATCTCATGATTAACTGCTATTTTCTCCATATAAGTTTCTGGTGCATTAAATAAATTACCTTTCTCAGCAACTGCAATAACGGATAGGCTACCAGGTAAGTTATTTGCTACAAAGTTAGTACCTTCAACAGGATCCACCGCTATATCAAGTGATGGACCTATATTTCCTACCTTCTCACCTATATACAACATTGGCGCTTCATCTAATTCACCTTCCCCAATAACAATTTTGCCGTCTATATTTAATTTGTTGAGTTCATTACGCATCGTATCAACTGCTGCCTTATCTGCTGAAATTTTGTCTCTTTTCCCAATATGACTAAAAGTAGATATTGCTGCTTTAGAAGTAATTATTGACAATTTTTCTGGCAAATTTTTATCAAGTGACATTAAACTATTTTCGATTGTAGATCGTTTTCTTGAGATTGTAATTTTCTTTCAAATTCTGTTAATCTTTTCCAAACAGAAATTAATTCAACTATAATTGACCAGCTTTTTACTAAATACTGCAAAGATCCCTCAACACGACCGAATGCTCTAGTAATCTGTTGTACAAAACCTAATGTGATTGCCCCGGTTATAATTGTTGGGGCTAATGCCAAGTAAGGCACAATAACCATACCCTGAAAATAGCTCCATTTGACAGTATTGAAATATAAATAATGAAAATAAGATTTATAATGTATTCCACGAACTCTATTATATAACTGGCCAATTGTTGGTGGGGCTGCTCTTATCGGATCGTCCTCACCGTGAACTAGTTCCTTTCTATAACCTGCTTCCTCTTTTTGAATATCATACTCTATTCCAGGTAGTTTAATTCCAACAGCTGCTAAAAGCAGAGTACCACCTAAAGCAGATAATATTGCAACCCAAACTAATGCATGATCGACCTCACCTATCCAAGGCAAAACATCAATTTGTTTTGACAATCCCCAAAGAATTGGTGTAAATGCGATTAAAGTCATAATACTATCAAGCAATCCAGTTCCTAAACCCTCCATAATTCTTGCAAATTTTAAAGTATCCTCTTGAACTCTTTGTGAAGCGCCTTCAGTTAGTCTAGCTTTAAGCCACTGCTGATGATAATATTCAGCCATAGATGTTCTCCATCTAAAAACCCAATGACTAGTAAAAAAACCTGTAAATACAGCAATCAATATCCATAAAGCTGCGATTTTAGCAAATGTAAATAGATATCCAATGAATTCTTGTTCGGTAACTGAGTTTGGTGTCGTTAAGGCTTTTTGAAGAGTATCATAAAATTCACCAAACCACTCATTAATTTGTACATCTAACTGAACTTGATACCAAGTTGAAATTAAAATAAACATTGATCCAAAAATACTCCAAGGCACCCACTTTTTTTGTGTAAAAAATTTAAACATTTATTTTATAAAATTATCAGTATAAGATTTTTTGACTATTTTTCTTTTTTTTGGCTCAATTATTTCATAATCAATTTTATTTTTTTTAGCATATTCAATGGCTGTTTCTCTTGTCGAAAATTCTAAATTTAATTCAGAATACGTATCATCTGAACTTTCCCAGCCCATAAGTGGATTTATTGAAGTATCATTAGTTATAAACTCTAACAGCCATTTATCAGTTTTTTTTAGGCCAGACTGCATGGCAGTTTTTGTTGGTTTATAAATTTTAGCTTTCTTCATAATAAATGGTCGGGGTGGCAGGATTTGAACCTGCGGCCCTCTGGTCCCAAACCAGATGCGCTACCAGGCTGCGCTACACCCCGAGCAATTAACTAATACATCAGTTATAGTTAATTTCAATGCATAATCAGTCGCAAAAACAAAGTAATTTTTAAAGAATATGCTATAAACATCTTATGGAGATTCAATGTCCGAATTGTAATAAAATATTCAATTTAGACAAAAAACTCATCCCCGAAAAAGGTAGATTATTGCAATGTGGTAGTTGCGGTAATAAATGGTTTTTTAAACCAGAGGTCAAAAATATTGAAGAAGTAATTTCTAATGAAAATTACGACAATGATATAATTAATAATTATGATGAAAAAGAGGAAAAATTTGAGGAGATAAAGACTGAAGAAGATAATAACATTTTATCACCAAATAAAAACATAGAGATCAATGAAAAAAAAAAATCTATAATTATTGATAAACATGATAAAATTACAAACATTAGAAAAATTAATTATGTTAAATTATTAATTGTTAATTTAATATCATTTGTTGCTTTAATATTGGTTTTAGATACTTTCAAAGATACCTTAACACCTTTATTTCCCAATATAAAATTCTTATTGAATAATCTGTACGAAACATTAAAAGATTTATTTTTATTTTTTAATGATTTGGTAAGATAAATGATAAATTATATTACATCACCATTTAAATGGTTTTTTAAACTTGAGGCCGCTAGCGGTATACTTTTATTAATAAGTGCTATTGCAGCTTTGATTGTTAGTAATTCTGAGTTATCTAGTTATTATTTTAATACACTAAATGAATATCTATTTATTGGTGTGAATAATTTTGGTCTTAAATTAAGCGTCCTACATTGGATCAATGATGCTCTAATGGCAATTTTTTTCTTTTTTGTGACATTGGAAATTAAAAGAGAATTTCTACAAGGTGAATTGTCTTCACTAAAGCAGGCAATGTTACCAATTATTGGTGCAGTCGGTGGTATGTTAGTACCCGCTTTAATTTATATTTATATTAATTTTGAAAACCCTAATACATTAAACGGATGGGCAATTCCCTCTGCTACAGACATAGCTTTTTCTATAGGTATATTATCACTGCTTGGTTCAAGAGTTCCTATTTCTTTAAAAGTTTTTTTAACAGCACTAGCAATTATAGATGATCTTGGTGCGATTGTTATAATTGCTTTTTTTTATACTGGAGATTTAAGTATAAAATATCTATTATTAATGTTAATAACTTTTATCTTATTGTTAGTTCTCAATAAATTTTCAGTAAAAAAATTTACTCCATATTTAATTTTAGGTTTATTTTTATGGTTTTTTACTCATGAATCTGGTGTTCATGCAACAATTGCTGGAGTGCTTCTTGCATCGGTTATACCTCATAGAAAAAAAGAACATGATTTTTCTTTATTAATTAAAATAGAGCACGCTATAAGCCCTTATGTAGCATATATGATTATGCCTCTTTTCGCTTTTGCAAATGCAGGTGTTTCATTGGTGGGATTAAGTTTATCATCTTTAATGTTGCCGGTCCCACTTGGAATTGTATTAGGATTATTTGTTGGAAAACAACTAGGTGTTTTTATTTTCTCTTATGCATCAATTAAATTTGGACTTGCCTCACTACCTAATAACTCGAATTGGGTAAGTTTTTATGCTGTCGGCATTTTAACCGGGATCGGATTTACTATGAGCCTATTTGTTGGGAATTTAGCATTCGTCAATAATATGGAGTATATGGATGGTGTGAAAATTGGAGTGTTGACTGGGTCACTATTATCAACTGTGGTTGGGTTTATTTTGCTGTATTTATCTTCAAAAAAAAAATAAATGTTTATAACTAATGTTAAAATAATTTTAATAGTTTTCATGATATTCTTTTCATCAAATGCAAATGCTAAATATGAAAAAAAATTATTTTATGATTTTAAAATAAAATCAATAACTGGTGAGGATATAAATCTCAATAAATACAAAAATAAAGTCATATTGTTGGTTAATTTAGCTAGCTATTGTGGATTTACAAATCAATACACAGGTCTGCAAGAATTATGGGTAGAATATAAAAATAAAAATTTTGTTATATTAGGCATACCATCAAATTCTTTTAATCAAGAAAAAGACAGTGAAAAAGAGGTTAAAGAGTTTTGTGAAGTAAATTTTAATATAACATTTCCAATGACCTCTATTTACCAGGTAAAAGGCGATAATGCACATGAAATATACAAATGGGCAAAAGAAAGTTATGGAAATTCTGCCGTACCTAAATGGAATTTTTATAAATTATTAATTAACAAAAATGGAAAGGTTGAAGACGCCTTCTCGTCATTTACAAAACCTAACTCAGCAAAGTTACGTAATAAAATTGAAACATTAATTGAATAAAATTTTCATCCCATCATATGCAGGAATGACGTTTTTGGGTAAAATATTTTTGAGCTTTGAATAATCAACACTACTATGTAGATTTGTTAGTATAGTTTTTTTTGGCTTTATTATTTTAATTAGATTTAAAACATCATTTAAATTATAATGAGACGGGTGATATTCATAACGTAAGCAATCTATAATAAAAATGTTAAGATTTTTTAGCTTTTTTAAGTCCTTACTATAAATTTTACTTACATCACTTCCATAAAATATTTTTTTATTAATTAAATAACTTGCGGCTTTTATATAGCCATGTTGTGTCATTATAGGTTCAATTAATAATTTACCATTTTGTGAATTAAAAATATGTTTTTTTTTTAGACTGTTCATTTTTAAAATACCTGGGTATCCAGGTTTATTTTTAAAACAATATCCAAAGGATGACATAAGTTGTTTTCTTGTAGATGTATCTGCATAGATATTTAATCTTTTTCTATATTTAATATAAAATGCTCTTAAATCATTAATGCCATGCGTTTGATCAGCATGAGCATGTGTATATAAAACTGTATTTACGTCTTTAATTTTATTTTTTAATAATTGAAATCTTAGATCGGGAGATGTATCAATTAAAATATTGAATTCATTAAATCTTAAATGTGCACAACATCTAGTTCTATAATTTTTTTTGTTTTTAGGGTTACATTTGCCGAAATTACCATCTATTCTTGGCACACCTAAAGAACTTCCAGATCCTAATATAGTTAACTTATTGCGCATTATATGAAATATTTCAAAGCTAAAAATACTACTATTGGTACAGTAATAAAAGACAATATTGTACTTACCACTATCATACTTGAAATATTGTCAACTATTCTCTTTGGTGAATATATAGATCCAACTAAATAATTTAAAATAGCACTTGGCATTGAACATTGTATTAAAAGAACTCCAGCTGCCATTCCTGTTAAATTAAAAAATTTAATTATTCCAAAGCCAATTAATGGTCCAATTATTACCCTTGCTAATGATGATATTAGGGCTTTGTTAAATGAAAATACTTTAAGTCTGGTTAAAGCAATACCTAAGGACATTAATATTAGAAAAATCGTAGCATAAGTTAATAACATAGTTGTATTTATAATAAAATTTGGAACATCAATTTTAAAATAAATAAATATGATTGAAATTATAATTGAATAAAAAGCAGGACTTTTAGTAATAACTTCAAGAGTAAATTTTTTACTAGATAAAAATACTCCAAGAGTAAAATGGAATAAAATAATTATAGAAGCGATTGCACCAGCTATACCAAGCCCTTGAGATCCATATGCAAATAAACAAATTGGCAAACCCATGTTGCCAGTATTTGGCAGAATAAATGGTGGAAGCTCCATTATGATATCTTTTTTTAAAAATTTTAAGAAAATTATACCAACTATAGAAAAGCCAATGATAGCAAGAAAATAATAAAAAAAATAATTAATAAAAATGTCAAATGTGAGACCAGTTGTTGTAACGGAATAAAAAACAATAGCTGGAGAACCAATATTTGCTCCAAAATTAGTTATAAATGTTGTATCTAATTTAGGATTTTTTTTTCCTAAAAAATATCCAATGCCAACAATAAAAAATACCGGAAATAAAACTTCAAAAAGTTTAAAGTATAGATCCATCTTTAAAGCAATCTAATTAAAGTAGGATATTTAATTATATTTTTATTTTTTGAAATAATCTTTACACAATTTTGTGCGTCTATTTCTATTGATTTATGTGTAATTATTATAATAGATGCTGTTTTGTTTTTTACATCTGGAATTTGTATTAATCTTTCAACAGATATATTTTTTTTTGCTAATATATTTGTAATTTGAGCTAGCACACCTGGTTTATCTTTAACCTCAAATCTTAAATATAAAGAATTAATATAATTGTCATAATTAAAAATTTTAATCTTTTTTCTTTTAATATTTGGTATACCAAAAGGGAACTTAATGTTACCTCTTAGTATAGACAGCAAATCAGACATAAGAGCTGATGAAGTAGGTCCAGGTCCAGCTCCCTCTCCTTGTAACACACTTTCTCCAACTGGGTTACCTTCAGTAATAACAGCATTCATAACACCATTAACATTTCCAATATATGATTGTTTGTTGACTAAACATGGATGCACTCTTTCAAATAATTTTCCATTAATTATTTCAGAAATACCAAGAAGTTTTATTCTAAAATTTAATTTATTTGCTACATCAACATCTTTAAGTGAAATATTTTCGATACCTTCCATTAAACATTTATCTTTTGATATTTTATTATTGAAGGATAAAGCTGATAATATTCTAATTTTAGCAAATGCATCATAACCATTAAGATCAAGTTTTGGATTTCCTGGTTCAGCATAGCCTAAATTCTGTGCTTGTTTCAAGACATCGGAAAATTGTGTATTTGATTTTTCCATTTCTGAAAGGATATAGTTGCATGTACCATTGAGTATTCCATAAACTTTAAATATTTTATTTGTTGCTAATCCTTCTTTAATTGTTCTTAAAATTGGAATACCCCCAGCAACAGATGCTTCGAATTCTAAATTTACTTTATACTTTTCAGCTAGATTAGAAAGATAGTCTCCGTGTTTTGATATTAATGCTTTATTAGGAGTAATAACATGTATCCTTTTTTTAATTGCAGTTTCTACTATTCTTTTTGAGATTCCATCTGACACTCCAATAGACTCAAACAAAATATCAACCTTTTTGGACTTTAATATATTTAACGGATTTTTAAAAAAGATTTTTTTGTTAATTTTATACTTTCTTTTTTTATTTATATTTTTGGCAGAAATGGCGACAACATTTATTTTTTTTCCAGTTTTAATTTCGATATCTTTTTTTTTGGTATTTAATTCGTTTAAAAGATAATTTCCAATTTGGCCCAATCCAACTACAGCAATATTTATTGTTTTATTCATTTATTTATATCAGGAAATTTATTATTTTTTGAATATTTTAAAAGCTTATTTTTGTAATCATTAATATTATTATTTTTACTTAATTGAGGTATACTTAGTGTATGTGTTTCTTCTATAATATTTTTTTTCTTGAAAATATTTCCAGAATATTCGAGCGAACAGCTTAAAATAAATATAAATATTGACAGTAAATAGAATATTTTATTCACTCAAATCCTTCATTAGATTTAAATTTAAACATAGTGTTTAAATTTTGTATAGCTTGTCCCGCGCCACCTTTTATTAAATTGTCAATAACACACACAATAATTACCTTTTTTTTATCTTTCGATCTGCAAACCGAAATATCACAAAAATTTGAATTAATAACAGATTGTGTACTTAGTTGAGAATTTATTTTTTTAATACGTATAAATTTTTTTAACCTGTAAGTAACTTTTAAAACATTTATAATTTTTTTCACATTTATTCCTTTATTTAAATCTACGTAAATATTAGTAATTATGCCTCTAAACATCGGAGCGATACTTGGTGTAAAAGTAAATTCTACCTTTTTTTTCGATATTAGATTTAACTCTTGTTGAATTTCAGCATTATGTTTGTGATCTGATATACCATATACGCTTATAGTGTTATTCAAATTAATATCTTTATATTTTTTAAATACACCTCTACCACCTCCTGAATATCCTGATTTAGAATCAATTATAATGTTGTTATTTTTGATAAGTTTTTTTTTAATTAAAGGAATTAACGGTATAAGAATACTTGTGGGATAACAGCCTGGACAGGAAATAATATTAAATTTTTTAATTAAATTTCCTTTTATCTCAGGTAGTGCATAGATGCTATCTTTAATTTTACTGATAGATAAATGTTTCTGTTTGTACCATTTTTTATAAATTTTAGGGTTTTTAAGTCTAAAATCTCCGGATAAGTCTATTAACTTTATTTTATTATTTACAAACTTAGAAATTTTTTGTGCATCTCCATTTGGTAATGAACAGAAAATAACATCAATTTCTTTAAGATATTTTTTATTAAACTTTACTATTTTTGGTAAATTATATTTTTCAAAATATTTATCGTAATTTGATAGTTTTTTTCCAACGCTAGTATTACCACATAAATACTTAATATTAATTTTATTATGGTTCAACAAAAGTTTCACTAATTCTAAACCTATAAAACCATTAGAACCAAGAATTAATACATTTAATTTTTTCATTAGAGTAAATTGTAAAGAAAATTAGTTTAGAACTATCTTTTAGAAAATTGAAAGCTTCTTCTCGCTTTTTTATGACCATATTTCTTTCTCTCCACAGATCTTGAGTCTCTTGTGGTCAATTTTTCTTTTTTTAAAGTTGATTTTAAATTTTCGTCATACATTAATATTGCTTTAGAAATACCATGAACCATGGCCCCAGCTTGGCCTGTCATTCCACCACCGATTACTTTACAGTTTACGTCGTAACTTGTCATTTCATTAATTATTTCAAAAGGTCTTACAATCTGCATTTGATGATTAGGTCTTTTGAAATATTCCTTAAAGTCTTTACCATTAACCAATATCTTTCCAGAACCTTTAGATAGCCAAACTTTTGCTATAGAAGTCTTTCTTTTTCCAGTCGCGTATTTAGAGTTATCCATCACTAGTTTTTTATAATATTTTTTTTATTTAAACTTGTTAAATCTAAAATTTTAGGATTTTGTGCTGAGTGCGGATGAGATTCTCCTGAATATATTTTAAGTTTAGTTAATTGTTTTTTTGCTAATGGTCCACCAGGTAACATTCTTTTAACTGCTAGTTTTAATATCTGATCGGGTTTTTTCTTTGATAGTCTTTCTGGTGTAGTTTCCTTAATACCACCTGGATAGCCAGTATGTCTAAAATATTTTTTTTTTTCAAACTTATTACCAGTAAATTTAATATTTTCTATATTTTTTACCACTACAAAATCACCATTATCCATGTGTGGAGTATAATTAGTTTTATTTTTACCTCTAATTATCTTTGATATAATAGTTGCCAGTCTGCCAACAACAGCATTCGATGCGTCAATTTCGTACCAACTGCTTGACAATTCACTTTTTTTTAAAAATTTAGACATATTTGCGGGGATTAATACTTCATATAGTAATAAAGTCAATTGTTGGTTTAAAATTCAAAAATCATTGTTTTAAGTGACTTTTTTAACCTTGAACCGTAAGTGAAAAATATAATAGAATTCATTTTTAATAAAGCTAAAGGAGATTAATATGTCAAAATCAAAAAACCCAGAGACTATAGCGTTACATGGAGGAGATTATAGAAGCGATCCATCCACTACAGCTGTAGCAGTGCCAATATACAGAACAACCTCATATCAGTTTAATAATACTGATCATGCTGCGAATTTATTTGGTCTAAAAGAATTTGGTAACATTTATACTAGAATAATGAACCCAACTAACGATGTTTTAGAAAAAAGAGTTGCTGCATTAGAAAATGGTTTAGCTTGCGTTACAGTAGGCTCAGGTCAAGCTGCATCTACATTTGCAATTATGAATGTCTGTCAGTCAGGAGATAATTTTATAAGTTCTACAGATCTTTATGGTGGAACTGTAAACTTATTTACTCATACACTTAAAAAACTTGGAATAGAATGCAGATATGCAGATCCATCTGATCCAAAAAACTTTGAAAAATTAATTGATGAGAAAACTCGTTGTTTTTATGCAGAAACGCTTCCAAATCCTTACTTAAGAGTATTTCCAATTAAGGAAGTATCAGATATCGGAAGAAAACATAATATCCCACTTATAATGGATAATACTGCAGCACCAGTTATTTGTAAGCCGTTAGATCACGGTGCGGCCGTTGTTGTTCATTCGTTAACTAAATTCATTGGAGGTCATGGAACTGTAATTGGTGGATGTTTAGTAGATGGTGGTAATTTTGATTGGACTACTGATCCAAAAAGACAACCATTGTTTAATGAACCTGATGCAAGTTATGGAGGTGCTGTATGGGGAGAAGTAGTACCACAGCTAACTGGAGCAAACGTAGCTTTTGCAGTTAGAGCAAGAGTATGTTTATTGCGTGACTTAGGTGCGCCATTAGCGCCCGATAATGCTTGGGGAATAATTCAAGGACTTGAAACTGCTCCGCTTAGAATGAAACAGCATTGTTCAAATGCTGAAAAAGTAGTTGATTTTTTATCAAAACATAAGAGCGTGACCAGAGTTATATATCCAACTCTTCATAAAGGAGCTGTTGGGGATAGGGCTAAGAAATATTTCAAAGGTGGAAATGGTGCTTTAGTAGGAATAGAGGTAAAAGGAGGAGTTGAAGCTGGTAAGAAATTTATAGAAGCACTTAAAATGTTCTATCATGTTGCAAATATTGGCGACGCTAGAAGCTTAGCTATTCATCCTGCTACTACAACTCATAGTCAGCTAACTGAAGAAGAGTTATTAGCTGCTGGTGTAACACCTGGTTATGTTAGATTATCAATAGGTATTGAGCACCCAGATGATATAATTGCTGATTTAGAGCAAGCATTAACCGCATCGGGCAAACCAGGACTTAAGGCAGTTAGTTAGTATTTAAATTAATATAAAGTAAATAAATACAAGAACTAACTAAAAATATAGAACTTATTTGGTGCATAGAAGCAAATGAAATCTGTGCACCATAAAGCAATGTAAGTATACCTAAAACTATTTGGATAAGAAGTAATATTCCTAAAATATTAACAATTTTAAAAAGATTATAAATTTTGTTTCTATAAACTTTAAGAAAAATATAAATATAAAATATCATTATTACATATGCAAGATTCCTATGCATAAATTGCACTAACGATGGATCATTAAAAGCAGAAATTTTAAATATATTATTGTATTTATTGTCATCTGGAAAATAAGAATTTCCCATTAAAGGCCATGAATTGTATATAGTGCCTGCATCCATACCAGATACAAATGCACCTATAGAAATTTGACAAAATATTAGAATCAAAAAAACTAGTGGGATAAGAGTATTCAAATTTTTTTCAGGAAAATTAATATTTTTTAACTTTAAATAATTCCAGAAAATCAAAGATAAAATTAAAAAAGCTATAAGTAAATGTACAGATAATCTATAATGGCTGACATCAACTCGGTCTATAAGACCACTAGAAACCATATACCACCCTATAAAGCCCTGAAAACAAATTAAGAAAAAAATTAAATATAAATTTAACAAATTTTTAAATTTAAGTTTAAACGAAAAATACAACAATGGTAAAATATAAGTTAATCCTATAACTCTACCCAAAAAACGGTGTCCCCATTCCCACCAAAATATAATTTTAAATTCATTCATTGTCATAGTAAAATTTTGTAACTTGAATTCAGGTATTTGTTTGTAAAGTTGAAAATAATTAATCCAATCTTTTTCATTTAAAGGTGGAAAAGTTCCAGAAAATAATTGCCATTTAGTGATAGACAATCCTGAATCTGTTAATCTAGTGAGACCACCGACAACTATCATTAAGGATATTAGCCAAAACATCGATGCAAGCCAGATTGAAATTTGATCTTTTAATTTTTTATTATGTATGTACATATTTGTTTAGATATAATAAATTTACATAAATCCAATTGTATAAATGTCGCCTATTAAACTAATTAAATTAAATAAGCTTAGAAAAGAACTAGATTCGTTAGACAATAAATTGTTAAAAATAATAAAAAAAAGAACTAATACTGTAAAAAAAGTTCTTAGTCTCAAAGAGTATAAATATCAAATTGTTGATAAAAAAAGAATTGAAACTATACTTAAAAGAATTAAAAATAAATCAATTAAAAGTAAGATTGATCCTAAAATCACAAATCAAATATGGAAAAGTATGATTAAATCATACATCGATTTTGAAAGACGTAATTTTAAAAAATAGTTACTTGCTATGTGGAGGTAATTTTTTTTCTACAAATGTCTCGTGTTTTCTAGTGCTCGGATTGTATTTCTTTGCTTTTAATTTTATTTTTGCCTTTTCACCTCCAGCGGGTTTTTTTACATAATAGAAGAAAGAACTATCAGGTTTGTTTTCTGGAACCAATCTTATTTTAATATGTGTCTTTTTTGCCATATCAATATTTTTTTAATTCTTTAAGTATCCTTGATATTTTTTTAAGTTTAATTTTTATATTTTGAGAATTCTTTATATTAGAATTACCATTTTCGTCAACAGTAGTTTTTTCTAAATTAATTTGATTTTTGACACCTTTAATTGTCATACCCTTTTCTTTTAGTAAATATTTAATATTTTTTAAAATTTCAATTGTTTCATTTGAATAATATCTTCTCGAATTTAATATCCTGGGTTTAATAACGTTAAATTCTTTCTCCCAAAATCTTATGGTATGCGTATTAAGTTTTCCATTATCATTTTTTAGATCTAAAATGTTAGCTACTTCTCCAATTGTTTTATATCTTCGATTATCGTTATTCACCGTTGATATGTTTTTTTAATTCATTAGATGCTTTAAAAGTAATTACATTTCTTCTCTTAATAATTGCTTTTTCTCTAGTTTTTGGATTTCTACCTAGTCTTTCTTTTTTTTCTTTTAAAAAAAAGGTCCCAAATTTAGATATTTTAACTTTACGATTAGTAATTAATTTTTCTAATAAAATATCAAAAAAATCATCTAACAGTGTTTCACAAATCTTTTTTGAATATCCTATTTGCATATAAATTGAATTTATAATTTCTTTTTTAGTTAAATTTACACGCATATTATAAAATATTATTTTTTATTTTTTCTATTAATTTACCCTCTATTATTTTTTTACAAACATTTAAAGAGTTTGCAAATCCAATATAGTCTGTACCACCATGACTTTTAATTACTGGTGAACTAAGTCCAAGAAGAATCGCACCATTATATAATCTTGGGTCTAATTTATCTTTAAATTTTTTTAAGTTTTTAATATTTAATAATGACGAAATTTTACCTAATAAACTCCCACTTAGTGCATCCTTTAATTCAGTAGTTATAAAATTTGCGGTACCTTCTGCAGTCTTTAAAGCGACATTGCCAGTGAAACCATCTGTAACTATTACATTAACATTACCATCCATTATATGATTACCCTCTATATACCCGCAGAAATCATAAATAGGATTTTTTTTATTTGAAAGTTCTTTATAAGTATTTTTAATTATTATATTTCCTTTTATCTCCTCTGAGCCTATATTTAGCAGCGCCACTTTTGAAACTTCGTTTGGAAATAGTGCTTTATGTAAAGCTGAACCCATTAAACTAAAGTCTATAAGATTTTTCTCACTACACTCAATATTAGCTCCTAAATCCAAAACTACATTCATGCCATTTTTATTAGGCCACAATGCTGATAGTGCCGGTTTATCAATATTTTCTATCATAGACATGTTTAATTTAGCTATAACAAAAAGAGCACCTGTGTTTCCAGCTGATACTACAACGTCAGAATGTTTTTCTTTAACACTATTTATTGCTTTCCACATACTGGTATTCTTGCCTCTCTTGGCTCCTGCTAAAGCAGAGTCTTCATTTGATATTTTTTCTTTAGTATCAAAAATTTCAAAATCTTGTTTAATTGAATATTTTTTTAAAAAAGGATTAATTAAGTCCTGATCACCATAAATATTATAGGTTATTTTGTATTCATTTTTAGAATGTAATGAAATACCTCTTATTATTTTTTCAGGTGAATTATCACCGCCCATTGCATCGACTGCAATTCTTATTGGTGTTGACATAAATTACTCTTTAGGGTCTAAAACTTGTCTACCTTTATAATAACCTGTTTTTAAATCCATATGATGAGAGAGTCTGTATTCACCACTTTTTTTATCTTCAATAATATTTTTAGGAGAATGCTTCAAATGCGATCTCCTTTTACCAGCTCTTGATTTTGTAGTTTTTCGTTTTGGAACAGCCATATTTAAACTTTTAAATCTATTATATTGTTTAAGAATGAATTTAAAGAGTTTTTTTTTAATAAAATTAAATATTTATCAAAATAATCAATAAAAAATGCTGAATTTGAATTTATATTTACGTAATTATTAATAAATTGTTTTTTTTTATATATTTCTTTCTCTTCCCAATTATCAATTTCTAAAATTATCTTATGGAAAAAATTAAGATAATCTTTCATTTTTTTGTTAATAGAAACATCACCATATCCAATTTCTCTTATAGAAACTTCGATTTGTCTAAAATTAAAGTCATATATTTTTTGTAATTCTTTCTTGTCTCCAGATTTATAAACTTTAAGAAAAAATGCAAAATGAATAAGATAAAAAGTTAACCTAACAGAAAAGTTTTCGTCAGAATTAGTGTTTTCATAAAGTAATTTATTTCTAGTTAAATTAATTAAATTATTGTAAATATTAATATAATTTTTATTCATATGAAAAAAACACTTTTAATACTGTTAATACTTATATCAAGTTGCAGCACTAATAAAGTAGTTAAAAATCATGGAAGTAGTTTAATAAAAAGTAAATCTGAGGAATTAATTATTAATAGATCTAATAAAAATGATATTCTAGAATTATTGGGGCCACCATCTACAAAAAGTTCATTTAATGAAAATTTGTGGATTTATATAGAAACCAAAAAAGTTAGTACATCTATATTTAGATTAGGCAAAAGATCCACAGATAAAAATAATATTTTAATAGTGCAATTAGATAGTATAGGTTTAGTTAAATCTAAAGAGTTTTATGATCTGGAAAAAATGAATAATTTACAATTTAGTGAAAAAATAACTTCAAGTGCTTATCAAAAAGATTCATTTGTATATAATCTTTTGACAAGTTTAAGAAACAAAATTAATTCTCCTATCGAACGAACAAGATCAAAATAACTTAACTTAGGATGCAATAACAGCTAATAAAAGTAATGCTACTATGTTGGTTATTTTAATCATAGGATTTACTGCTGGACCTGCAGTATCTTTATAAGGATCTCCAACTGTATCTCCTGTAACAGCTGCTTTATGTGCCTCTGAACCCTTCCCACCAAAATTACCATCTTCAATATATTTTTTCGCATTGTCCCACGCACCGCCTCCAGCTGTCATAGAAACAGCAACAAATAATCCAGTTATTATTACACCTAATAACATAGCACCTACAGATGCTAAAGCTGCTACTTGGCCTCCAATTGAAAAAATAATAAAATATAAAACTATTGGAGATAAAACCGGCAATAAAGAGGGTATGATCATTTCTTTTATGGCAGCAATTGTTAAAAGGTCAACTAACTTAGCGTAATCAGGTTTTTGGGTTCTTTTCATAATACCAGGAAATTTTTTAAATTGTCGCCTTACTTCAACAACAACAGCACCGCCTGCTCTTCCAACAGCTTGCATCCCCATAGATCCAAATAAATATGGTAGCATACCACCAATTAATAGACCTACTACGACATAGGGGTTTGATAGATCAAAAGTTACTACAACACCTTCTAATTTAGAACCAGCTATTTTTGAGAAATGTTTTATGTCTTCTGTATAAGCAGCAAACAGAACTAATGCACCTAAACCAGCAGAACCGATTGCATAACCCTTGGTAACAGCTTTTGTTGTATTACCTACTGCATCTAATGCGTCAGTGGTTTTTCTAACGTTATTTGGTAGTTTTGACATTTCAGCAATTCCACCTGCATTATCTGTAACAGGTCCATATGCATCTAATGCAACTACCATTCCAGCCAAAGCTAACATTGTAGTTACAGCTATTGCAATTCCATACAAGCCAGCTATTGAATTTGTTATTAAGATACCAGCTACTATAATCAAAGCTGGTACCGCTGTTGCTTCCATTGAAACAGCTAAACCTTGTATAACATTTGTACCATGACCTGTAGTTGAGGATTTAGCAACACTTTTAACTGGTCTATAATTTGTACCAGTATAATATTCTGTGACCCAAATAATTAAACCTGTAATAACGAGCCCAATTACACCACAATAATACAAGCTTTTTCCATTAAATGTTTTTCCATTAACTGAATATAATTTATCAAATCCAATCACATAATCAGTTAGAGGATATAAAATAATCAATGAAGATATAGCTGTAACGATAAAACCTTTGTATAATGCACCCATTACATTCTTAGTATTTCCTAATTTTACAAAATATGTGCCTAATATAGACGTAATAATACATGCACCTCCGATAGTTAAAGGATATAGCATCATGTTTAAATCATTTATGAAAAAAATAGATGACAAAACCATTGTAGCTACAATTGTAACCGCATAAGTCTCAAATAAGTCAGCTGCCATACCTGCACAATCACCAACATTATCGCCTACATTATCTGCAATTACCGCAGGGTTTCTCGGATCATCTTCTGGTATGCCTGCCTCTACTTTCCCTACTAAGTCAGCGCCGACATCAGCACCTTTGGTAAATATTCCACCACCTAATCTAGCAAAAATTGAAATTAGCGATGCCCCAAAACCTAATGCAACTAAAGCATTTACAATTTCTCTTTCATCAATGTTTAATTTTAATAAAATATAGTAGTAAACTGATATAGATAAAAGTGCTAAACCAGCTACTAACATCCCTGTGACAGCCCCAGATTTAAAAGCGACATTCAGTCCATGTGTCAAACCTTTTCTAGAAGCTTCTGCCGTCCTAACATTTGCTTGAACAGAAACTAACATTCCTATGTATCCAGCTATACCCGATAGGGAAGCACCTATTACGTAACCAAGACCAACTAAAGGACTAAAAACTATAGTTATTATCACTAATACAATTACACCAACAATTGCTATGGTTTTATATTGTCTATTTAAATATGCTTTAGCACCAACTTGTATTGCTGAAGCAATTTCTTGCATCCTTGAGTTTCCTGAGCTTGAGTTGAGAATATTTTTTCCTGTAAAAAAACCATAA
The DNA here is from genome assembly GCA_902609065.1 of uncultured Pelagibacteraceae bacterium. GTDB lineage: Bacteria > Pseudomonadota > Alphaproteobacteria > Pelagibacterales > Pelagibacteraceae > Pelagibacter. The sequence continues at coordinate 3,467 of CACLQJ010000005.1, read as the reverse complement.
ACAATAGATAAAATTCCTGCAAATATAGTATATAAAAGAATTGTTTCGCTAAATGTATCCATAAGATTTGTACTTTGTTTAAAAATCGGACATTACAAAATAAACTGTAAAAGGCAATAATTAACTTTTTAAATGAAGTGCTTATAACCTTTAATATTAGTCATTTTAATAGGATTATTGTCCTTGGTAAGAATATTTTTAGAATTATAGCTAATAATTTGTCCGATTATTGTAATTTTTTGATTCATTCTTTTTGCATAATTTTTAATTTTAGCTCTATCTTTCATAGAAGCAGTAAAAATTACCTGATAATCATCACCGTTAAATAAATTTTTATGTAAGGTAAGATTATTTTTTTTCAATATAGATTTAAATTCTTTAGATACTGGTATTAAATCTACACTAACTTGGTACTTGTATTTTTGTCTATTTATCAGTTTGTTCAAATCTTCAACAATGCCATCTGATATGTCTATTGAAGAATTTGCAAATCGATTAACTAACTTAAAAAGTTTTATAGGCACTTCTGGTAAGTAAAATTTATTAATGAAATATTTTTTTTCTTGATTATTAAATATTTTTATTTTTTTTTTTAAAAATTTAAGACCAATATAACTATCTCCTATATTTCCTGACACATAAATATCGTCATTTAATTTTGCAGTATTTCTCTTTACTATTTTAGATGAAAAACCCAAGACAACAACAGTAAATGAGAAAAACTTCCCATTGGTTGTATCTCCACCTGATATATTAATATCATATTTTTTCTGTTCTTCTTTAAGAGAGACAATTATTTTTTGTATTTTATTTTTGTTTAAAGTATTTTTTTTAGCAGTAAACGATATAAAATAATACTTTGGTTTTACACCTTTACAAATCAAATCAGATATTGACGCTCGAATAGTTTTTTTAATTACCAAATTTAAATTATCCGTATTTATAAAATGAAATCCTTCATTGTACGTATCTACTGAAATTACAATTTTATTTTTTTTATCAAAAAAGACATCATCATTCAGACTCAAGGCAGATGGATTTTTTTTTATTAATTTACTTAGATATTTTGAAATTAGAATATTTTCTTCCATTAATTTCTTATTTTTTTTGAAACCTTGTCTAAAATAGCATTTAAAAATTTAGTTTGGGATATATCAATAAAAAAATTTGAAGCATCCAAATATTCTTTAATGATTATTTTTGTAGATGTGGCAGGTTTATATAAAAATTCAAAAATAGCACTTTTTAAAATAACTTCGAATACCTTGTCAATTCTTCTAATATCAACATCCTCTTTAAGATGAAGACTGATTTCATTGTTAATTAATTCATTTCTTTCCAAAGTGCCTATTACAACATCCTTTATAAATTTTTTAAATCTATGTTTGGGATATACTAATTCAGATTCATTATTAATTAATTTGCTATATAATTTTTGAATAATAATAACTCTTGGATTATTTTTTCCATTATATTTCATTTTAATTATTTAATATTTTAATACTGATAGTACAGCATTGGCAGCTTCCGCTCCTTTTTTACCACGAGCAATGGCTTGTTTTTTGTTATGACATGTAATTATTCCATTACCAATCGGTTTTTTACTAATTACAGATAAACTTAATATACTTTCTGTTACGGCTCTTGAAATAAACTCAAAGTGTGGTGTTTGACCCTTTATTACACACCCAAGAGCAATAAAGCCATGAAATCGATTAATATTTTTAGAAATTGTTACTGGTATTTCGAATACACCTGGGACATTTATAACTTTTACCTGATATTTTATTTTTATAATCTTTAAAGCACTATTTAAAAGAGATTTTGATATATTCTCATAGTAATTGGCTACAACAACTAAACATTTCTTTTTCACTTTAAAATTTCCTGTTTAACAATTTTTATATTATACCCTTCTAAACCAATAACTTTTTTAAGTGATCTAGTTATTAATATCATTTTTTTTATTTTTAAATCTTTAATTATTTGTGCTCCAATACCATAATTTCTTATTAAATTGTCCTTTAAATTGTTTGTTTTTTGTTTATCTTTATAGTCCTTTAAGGTTTGTGTAACAGATTTTAAATTAGTATCGTTAATGAAAACTAGTACACAATTCGAGAATTTTTTGAAATAATTTAGTGTTTTGTTAAATGAATTAGGAAGTTTTTGATTAATCAAATAGTTTTTTACTACATTTGAAGATATAACCCTAACACGAGGCATAACATTCTTTTTCATATTGCCCTTTATCAAAACAAAATGCTCAGAACCATCAAGTAAATTTTCATAAATTTTAATTTTATATTTTTTACTATTTAATTTAATTTCAGAATTTTTCTTTAATTTTACTAATTTTTCTTTTTTTAACCTATATGCAATTAAATCTTCAATCTTGCCAATCTTTAAATTATGTTTAGAAGCAAAATTGAATAGACTTTGACCTTTGGCCATACTACCATCTTCATTCATTATCTCGCATATTACAGCTGAATTTTTCTTTTTAGATAATCTAGAAATATCGACAGATGCCTCTGTATGACCGGCTCTAACTAATACACCACCATCTTTTGCAATAATTGGAAAAACATGTCCCGGTGATACAATTTCTTTTCGTTTAACGTTTGATTTGGTAGCTATTTTAATGGTTCTTGATCTATCTTGAGCTGATATACCGGTGGTTATTCCACTTTTAGCTTCAATCGAAACTGTGAATGCTGTTTGGTGTCTCGATTTATTTACAGGAGACATATAATTTAAATTTAATTTTTTTGCCTGAACTGAATTTAATGCGAGACAAATTAATCCACGACCATGTTTTGCCATAAAATTAATTTTTTTAGGTGTGACGTCTGACGCACAAAATACCAAATCTCCCTCGTTTTCTCTATTTTCATCATCTACTAAAATATACATTCCACCGCTTTTAGCGGTATTTATAATTTCTTTTATTTTACTAAATTTTTTTTTTACCATTTAAAAACTTTCTTACATATTTTGAAAGAATATCAATTTCTATATTTACAATATCATTAAGTTTAATTGATGATAAATTTGTAAGCTTCAATGTATGAGGTATTACCCAAATTTTAAAATTATTTTTCTTTATATCTGAAATTGTTAATGAAATACCGTTTATTAGTATTGAGGCCTTATCAACTAAATAACTTTCAAATTTACCAAAAATTTTGAATGTAAAAATTTGGGCTTTATCAGCTTTTTGTATATTAGTTACTTTTGCAGTTGTATCTACGTGTCCCTGACATATATGACCAGAAATATCTTGACCTTTTTTTAATGGAAGCTCCAAATTTATTGAATTTCCAATTTTAATGTTTTTAAATTTAGATCTCATTAATGTTTCATTTGATAAAAAAAATTCTAAAATATTTCTTTTTCTTGAAATAAGCGTCAAGCAAACACCATCACATGAAATGGACATGCCTAATGATTTAGATTTATATATT
>CACLQJ010000004.1 GCA_902609065.1 uncultured Pelagibacteraceae bacterium | reverse complement strand
CCAATATTCTTATATGATCTCCCTTAACAAATTGACCATTGACTTTTTTTATCCCTGCAGCTAAAAGGCTTTTACCTTTTTTTAGGGCTTGAACTGCGCCATCATCAATTATCAAATCTCCTTTTGGTGAAATTGAGCTAATAATCCACTTTTTTCTTGCATGTAATTTTGAAACCTTTGGTAAAAACCATGTACCTTTATTTGTTTTGTCAATATTTGAAATAGGTCTAAACATTAAACCATTTGCTATTACCATGTTACACCCACAGTTTTGGCAAATTTTAGCAGCCTCAATTTTAGTTATCATGCCTCCGGTGCCATGATCTCCAATACTTTTGGTTGCAATTTTTTCAATATTTGTGTCAATATTGTTAATCATTTTAATTAATTTTGCATCTTTATTAATTTTAGGGTTTGAAGAATACAAACCATCTACATCTGAAAGTAAAATTAAACAATCAGCTCCTAATATTTGAGCTACTCTAGATGCTAATCTATCGTTATCCCCATATTTTATTTCAGAGGTAGCAATACTGTCGTTTTCATTTACTATCGGAACATAACTAAGATCAAAGAGATTCTCGAAAGTTCTTTTTGCATTTATAGCTCTACGTCTTTGCTCTGTATCTTCTAACGTAATTAAAATTTGTGATAAATTTATCTTATGTTTGTTAAAAATATTCTTATATAAATTCATTAATTCAATTTGACCAATTGAAGCAACAGCCTGACTTTTATCAAGTTTTATACTTTTTTTATTTATTTTCAGTTTTTCACATCCTAAAGCGATAGCTCCAGAACTTACAATTATTATATTTTTTTTTTTATTTTTTAAAGTTTTAATATCTAAAGCAAATTTTTCTAACCATTTTCTTCTCACTTTTTTTTTGATGTCAATTAGAAGAGATGAACCAACTTTAATTACTATAGTTTTGTAATTTTTAAGATACATATTTAATTAATTTAGCTTTTACGTTTGATACAAGTTTTTTTTCGAATGTAGATAATATCCATATATCTATTCCTGTTTTGCGCTTAAATTCTTTTTTTTTATCATTTAGTCTTGAAGAGTCTATTAAATCAATTTTATTAAAAATTACAATTTCTTCTTTATTTAGCAGTTTTTTACTATATTTACCTAACTCATCCCTTACTTGATTGTACGATTTTATCAAATCATTTTCATTAACATCTATTAAATGTAATAAGGTTTTGCATCTTTCAATATGTTTTAAAAATTTAATTCCCAATCCAACCCCAGAATGTGCATTTTCGATTAAACCAGGTATATCCGCCAAAGTAATTTCCTTATCGTCATATATGGCAACTCCTAAATTTGGGTTCAGCGTAGTAAATTTATAATTTGCAATTTTAGGTTTTGCACTAGTTACAGATGCTAACAAACTAGATTTACCAGCATTAGGGAGACCTATAATTCCAATATCTGCGATTGTTTTAAGTTGTAGCCATATCCAAAATTCCTCACCTATCTTTCCTTTTGTAAATTTTTTTGGAGCTCTATTTGTAGAAGATTTAAATTTTGTATTACCAAATCCTCCTTTACCACCTATTGCTGCTACATACTCTTCGTTTTCTTTTTTAAAATCATATATTAAAGTTTTGTTATCCTCTTCATAAACCTGAGTACCTACTGGAACCTTTAAATATAAATTTTCACCACCTCTTCCTGTTTGATTTTTACCTTTTCCATCTTCGCCTCTCTTTGCCTTAAAGTGCTGCTGATAACGATAATCAATTAAGGTATTTAAGTTTCTTTCAGTAGTTAAAATAACAGATCCACCTTTCCCTCCATCACCGCCGTCCGGACCGCCAAACTCAATAAACTTTTCCCGCCTAAAACTAGGTGAACCAGATCCTCCATTACCTGCTTTTATATATATTTTAACTTGATCTAAAAATTTCATACTACAATGTATTAGTTGGATTAATTAGTTGGGTTTTACTGAAACTACAGTTCTGTCAGATTTGCTTTTTTTGAAAATAACTTTACCCTTAATAATTGAAAAAATAGAATGATCTTTACCCATTTTTACATTGTCGCCCGGAAAAATTTTTGTACCTCTTTGCCTAATAATTATATTTCCTGGTATAACTATTTCACCACCATATTTTTTTACACCTAATCTTCTACCAGCACTATCTCTCCCGTTCCTCGACGAACCACCTGCTTTTTTTGTTGCCATAATAAAATATTACTTTTTTTCCTCAGTTTTAATATTTTCTAACTTTCTTTCTTTTTTTGTATACTTTCCGGCTTCTGCTATTACAGCACCGTCTTTAGAAAATATTTTATTAATTCTTACCATTGAATACTGCTGTCTATGTCCATTTTTCCTTCTAGAATTCTTTCGTCTTCTTTTTTTAAAGATTAAAACAGTTCTCTCTTTTGAATTTTTTATTAAGTCCGCTTCAACTTTTGCCCCATCTATAGTCGGACTACCAATTTCAAAAGACCTTTCATCACTATAAGCTAAAACTTCTTTGAACTCGATTTTTGAATCTGGTTTAGATTCCTTCATGAGTTCTACTTTAAGTATTTCCCCAGCACTCACCTTATATTGTTTTCCACCCGTTTTTATTATTGCAAAAGACATTTAATTTAAAATTTATTAACAGCAATATAGTCAGAGGCTCCCCTTAGTCAAGTTGAATAACTTAGAAATTATCCTTTAATTGTCTCAATTTTGAAAAGGAATTCAAATCTTTACATTTTAAAAAAATATTACAGTCAAGTTCTTCTTTTAGATAAGTTGGGGTAGTTGATACATTATTTTTTAATTTCTCTGTGATTTCTAAAATCTTATTTTTTAATTTATTATTATTAGGATCATAATGACTACAAAATTTTGAATTCTGTAAAGTATATTCATGACCGAAATAAATCAATGTATCTTCCGAAAAATTTTTAATTAATTTTAAAGAGTTAAACATTTGATCATATGATCCTTCAAAAATTCTTCCGCAGCCTAAAGAAAAAAGTGTATCTCCGGTAAATAACAAATTTTGATTATGAAAATGAAATATTACATGACCTTTTGTGTGACCAGGAGTGTGATATGTTATAAATTCAATATCATCATTTTGATATAATTCTTTATCATTAATAAATATATCAATTCCTGGGATATTATCTTTATCTCTGTCGAAGCCTAAAATACTACAATTAAATTTTTTTTTTAAATCCAAATTCCCTCCTACGTGGTCACCATGATGATGGGTATTTAATATATATTTTAAATTAATTTTTTCTTTTATAATTGTATCAATTATGGGTTTTGACTCACCTGGATCAATCACACAAGCATTATTGTTTTTCTCATTTATTAAAATATAAGAAAAATTATCTTCTAGACACTTGACCGTTATTATTCTCATATTATTTCTCTATTTCAAATATACCTAATTCTGAAGTAAGATTTTTATAACTCAAATTATTTTTTTTAATATAAGAAACTTTTTTTCCGCTTAAAGAAATAGATTTTGTTAATTTTAACTCTCTTTGGCTACAGAATGTTACGAAGTCTTTTATTGTACACATGTGTAAATTAGGTGTATTATACCATTCATTGGGTAAATTTTCAGTCACGGGCATTGTTCCTTTAAACAATAAATCTATTCTTATCTTCCAGTGTCCAAAATTTGGTATAGTCACAATTGCTTTTCTTCCAACTCTTAACAATTCATATAAAACCTTTTCAGGATTTAAAAATGCTTGAAGTGTTTGACTTAAGATTACATAATTAAATGACTTATCTGGAAATTGGCCCAAATCTAATTCAGCATTTCCTTCAATAACTGTTAAACCTTTTTCGATGCAATCCTGAACATTTTTTTTTGATATCTCCAAACCTCTTATATTATTTGAAATATTTTCTAAAATATATTTCATAAGCTCTCCATTTCCACACCCGACATCTAATATTTTTGAATTTTCCTCAATTAATGAAGAAATTATTTTAAATTCTTGTTTCATGAATATTTTTATAAGAATTATTTAAAAAATTTTTAACAGCATTTAAAAAATCGGGCACATCTAGTAAAAATGAGTCGTGACCTTTATCAGAAGTTATTTCAATAAACCCAACATCAGCACCAATTGCATTTAAAGCTATAACAATTTCTCTATTTTCTGTTGTAGGGTAAAGCCAATCAGATGTAAAAGAAATTATGAAAAATTTTGTCTTACTTCCCTTAAAAGCATCTGAAAGATTTCCGTTAAATTGCTTTGTTAAGTCGAAGTAATCCATTGCTCTTGTTATATATAGATAGCTATTTGCATCAAACCTATCAACAAAAACTGAACCCTGATATCTTAAATAGCTTTCTATTTGGAAGTCAGCGTCGAAACCAAACTTTAGAGCATCTCTTTCTTGTAGCTTTCTACCAAATTTTTCCTGCAAACCTTTTTTTGACAAGTAAGTTATGTGAGCTGCCATTCTCGCCACAGCCAAACCTTTAGATGGAGATTTTCCATTTTCTAAATATTTGCCGTCATCCCACTCCTTATCTGCCATAATTGCCTGCCTGCCAAGTTCATTTAATGCAATGTTCTGTGCTGAATGACTTGCAGTACATGCAATTGGTATAGCCACCTCTGCTATATTTGGAAAATTCGAAACGAATTGCAGAACTTGCATGCCACCCATTGAGCCACCTATTACTGCAAATAATTTTTTAATTTTAAAATAGTCTAATAAAAATTTTTGTGCATTCACCATGTCATTGATTGTAATGACAGGAAAACTAGATCCATAGGGTTTACTTGTTGAGGGGTCTATGCTAGAGGGTCCAAATGATCCCATACACCCTCCAATAACATTGGTGCTAATTACAAAAAATTTATTTGTATCTATAGCTTTGTTTGGTCCAAGAGCATAACTCCACCAACCCTCTTTATTTGTTATAGGATTTTTCCCATATGGAAACTGATCTCCTGTTAAAGCATGAAATATTAAAATACCATTATTTTTCTCACCATTTAACTCACCATAAGTCTCGTAAGCTATTGGAAAATTTGAAATTTCCTTACCACAATCTAACTTTAGTCTATCTTTAACAGTATATTTTTTTAAATTATCAATTTTATTCATATCTTTTTTTTTGAATTGTGAGGAAAAAAAACTTATTTAGCGGTTTTTTTATAGCGCTCGCAATTCAGTTAAATCAGCGCATTTAGTGTTTACATTATAGGTTTTTATATGTCAAATTTTAGAGGATTTTTTTACTTATTTAATTTGAATAAATAATAATTTAACTATAAATACCAGAAAAATTTAAAGTTATGAAATTAACCAAATTTAAAAAACTAAAATTTCAGTCATACAAGCCAGGAAAGTATGAAATACCCAAGTTAAAGAATGCTAAAAAAATAATTAAACTGTCTGCAAACGAATCAGCGTTGGGTGCGAGTTCGAAAGTGAGGGAAATTTTGAAAAATAATTTTAGTACTTCTAAATATCCAGATTACACATCTAAGTTATTAAGAAAACAAATTTCAACAAAATTTAATTGTAATGCTAACAAAGTAATCTGTGGATCAGGATCAGACGAGATTATTCAAATGTTATGTCAGTTATTATTAACTAATAACGATCAAGTTATAGTGCCCCAATTTAGTTTTTTGATGTATAGAATATATGCTTCTATTTCAGGTGCGAAAGTAATTTTTTCTAAAGAGAAAAACTATACCATTTCTGTAGATAATATAATTAAAAACGTAAACAAAAAAACTAAAATTGTTTTTTTAGCAAATCCTAATAATCCAACAGGCACTTACCTTTATAAAAATGAGCTTATTGATTTAAGAAAAAGATTAAGAAAAGATATTTTATTAGTAATTGATGATGCATATTATGAATATATGAAAGATAAGAATTATGCATCAGGGTTGGAAACATTTAAGAATTACAAAAATGTATTTATACTAAGAACATTTTCAAAAATTTATGGACTAGCAGCTTTAAGAATAGGCTGGGGTTATGGAGATAAAGAAATTATTAACTCTTTAAATTTAATTAAACCACCTTTTAATGTTAATAAAGTCGCGCAATTATGTGCAATTGAAGCATTAAAAGATAACAAATTTATTAAAAAGTCAGTTAAACATAATTTATTTTGGAGTAAAAGAATTAAAAGAACTTTAGAGGAATTTGATATTTACTCAAACAAAATTAGTGCCAACTTCTTACTACTAAATTTTAATAGTTGTAAATTATCAGCAAATAAAATTGAAAAAAAATTAGAAAAAAAAGGGATTATTCTTAGAGAAATGAAAACTTATGGAATTGATAATCATTTAAGATTAACAATTGGAAATATAGCTGAAAATAAATTATTTCTAAAAGAAATTAAAAATATATTAAAAAATGTTTAATAATATTCTAATTGTAGGATGTGGTTTGATTGGATCTTCAATTTTGAAAAGTTCTATAAAAAATAAAGTATCAAAAAACATCTATGTTTATGAAAAATTAAAAAAAAATAGAAAAATAATAAGAAAGATAAATAAGAAAATAAAATTCATTTCTAACTTAAACAAAGATTTAGAAAACATAAACTTTATAATAATTTGTACGCCAATGAGTGAATATAAGTTTATCTTTTCAAAAATAGATAAGCTTAAATCAAAAGATTTAGTCATAACTGAGGTAGGATCTACTAAGCGAAATTTACTCAAATTCGCTAAAAATAAAAATTTAGTTTTAAGTCACCCAATAGCAGGATCTGAAGTTAGTGGCCCAAAGTTTGGGAGTAAAGAGTTATTTAATAATAAATGGTGCATCTTAATTAATAAAGGCATGAAGAATAAAATAAACTTGGTAAAAAAATTTTGGAAAAAATTAGGTTCAAAAGTAATTATGATGAATGCTGAAGAGCATGATAAAATTTTTGCAATTACAAGTCATTTGCCACATTTAATAGCTTATAACTTAATAAAAACGGCTCAAGATTTTCAAAAGGTCGAACAAAAAAATATAATTAAGTATAGTGCTGGTGGTTTAAGAGATTTTTCAAGAACAGCAGCATCAAATGAAATCATGTGGAGGGATATATTTTTTAGTAATAACGATAATATGATCAATTCAATTAACAAATTTATTAAAAATCTTAATTTAATTAAAAAAAAAATTAAAGCTAAAAAAGATAAAGAAATAAAAAAAATTTTAGTAAATTCGAAAAAAGTTCGAAAGCAAATAATTAGTTCAAAACAAGATGTCTCAAAACCTGACTTTGGAAGAGAAATTTAAATTGTAAATATTTTTTTCACTTCGAGATTAGCAGTTTCCTTAATTATACTTACTGTCTCTTTAATTGACATAATCAAAACTTTTTTTCTAGGTCCGTAAGCGTGTATTAGTATTTTATTATTTAAACAAACTGCAACATGACCATTCCAAAAAATTATATCTCCTTTTGAGTATGATTTTTTAATTTTTTTACCCTTTTTAATTTTGATTTGATCAACCGTATCTCTTGGAAAAAATTTCCTATTAAACTTATAATAGATTTGAATTAAACCAGAACAATCTATCCCTCTATAAGATTTTCCTCCCCATTTATATGGACAATTTAAGAATAGTTTAAAAATTCTGCTGTAATTACTGACCTTTCTACTTATGGGCAAAATCTCTTTTTTTTTTATCCATTTATTATTTTCAAACATAATCATTTTTTTTTTTGATTTTAAAATTTCTATTTCACTTAAAAATGGGAGGAAAGAATTAGATGGTTTGATTTTACCTTTTTTATCTAAATAAATTCTTGACTTAAGAAATACTACTTTATGAGTTGGTTTATAATTCGATTTGAATTCATTCGAATTTATATAACCAATATATCCATCATAAAAATTTTTAATTTTGATATAATTTTTACTTCTTGAGATTATGTTAAATTTCTCACCATAAATTAATTGACTACTAACTTTAGAAGATTTTCTTGGCTGCAAAAGAATATTTATTACGGGTTTATTACAAAAAAAATTATTTTTCACTTAATACAATTTTATCTTTAATGAACCACAAACATACTAACGAGGGAATTACCATCAAAGTGGTAATTATAAAAAACGTACCCCAATCGCCATTGAGCCAATCAACTAAAGCACCTGAAGATGAAGATAGTGTAGTTCTTCCAGCTGTTCCAATAGAGGCAAGAAGTGCGTATTGAGTAGCTGTATAAGTTCTATCTACAAGTAATGATATAAAAGCAACAAAAGCAACGGTTGCAAAAGCAGCAGATATGTCATCTGCTATAACTGCTATAGCGAATAGCAACTCTGATTTTCCAGACCAAGCAAGAACTGCGAATAAAAGATTTGTAGCAGCCATAAAACCCCCAGCAACAAACATTGTTTTAATTGTTCCAGATCTCATAGCAAAAATTCCACCAATTAAAGTAAAAACTACAGTTGTTATCCATCCTAATGTTTTAGAATAAATTGCTATTTCAGTCTTTGAAAAACCTATTTCTTTATAAAATACTATAGACATTCTGCCAAGAAATGCTTCCCCGATTTTAAATAAAAATACAAAACCTAGGATCCAAATAGCAATAGTAAATCCATTTTTTTTGAAGAAGCTTATTATTGGACCCCCGATAGTTCCTGATATATAAGCGATAAATTTATTTAATTTATTTGAAGTTCCTAGTTTGTTTTCAATTATTTTGTCAGTTTCAGATTGTTTTAACTTTCGTCTATTATTGTTTGGTTCGTGCACAAACATTAAAGCTAAATTCATTAAAATAATAATTCCACCTAAAACTAAAAAAGTTGCCTGCCAGTAATCTTGAATACCTACATTTTCAAAAAATTCTGCTGTAAATAGTGCAATAACTCCTCCGAGTTTATATCCAGTCCACCATCCCACGACAGCAACTGCAGCACCGGCCGCCATAGATTTACCTTCATCAGCATTAATTTGCTCAATCCTCAAAGCATCAACTGTTATGTCTTGAGTTGCAGATGCAGATGCAATAATCAGACCAACCCCAATAATTAGCGCTAAGTTTTGTGTAGGATTTATCAAACTCCAGATAAGTAAACATAATAAAATTACTAATTGCATAAAAACTATCCAACCACGTCTATGGCCAATCTTTTTAGTCAAAATAGGTATTTGTATTCTGTCTATTAAGGGAGCCCATAAATAATTAAATGCATACACACCAAAGATCAAACCTGCCCATCCAATAGTAGATCTACTTAGTCCTTCTTCTTTTAACCAAAGACTCAAACTACTAGCTATTAATACCCAAGGAAAACCACTTATCGCTCCTAATAAAAGAATTCTTAACATTCTAATATCTTTATAAACAAGTATTGACTCTGACCAAGGTTTTTTTTTTTTGATCATTAATATTTTCTCCAAAATGATGGAATAAATAAAACTAAAATCGCAAAAAGTTCAAGCCTTCCTAAAATCATTGCAAAACTTAAAATCCATTTTGAATTATTTGATATTTCTGAAAAATTTCCATTAGGTCCGATAGTGTCACCGAGACCTGGGCCCACATTCGATATCGCAGTTGCCGCAGCGGATAAAGCAGATATAAGATCAAGACCATTTATTGATAATAATGAGGTAACAATGAAGAAAATTATAAAATATAAATAAATAAAAGAAATTACAGAGGATATAAATTTCTCATCAATATTTTGTTTTTCATACTTCATATTAAATACCCCGTGAGGATATATTATTTTTTTTATTTGATTAGAAAAAAATTGAAACAAGATTTGGACTCTAAATATTTTTATACCGCACGTTGTTGATCCTGCACAACCTCCGATAAACATTAATATTAAAAAGAAAAGTAGTGGGAAATTACCCCAACTACTAAAGTTGTCAGTGACATAACCTGTCCCGGTTAAAATAGATACCACATTGAATGATACTGACAAAAAACTAATATCATAGAAATTTTTATTAATTGTTGAAAGATAAATAAATAAAAAAATCACTGAGAAAAGAACAATTTTAAAAAATAATCTAATTTGGCTATCTGATATAAATATCTTTTTATCTCCATTTATAAACTTGAGATAAACTATAAAAGGAATGCTACCAGATAAAATAAAAATTATGGAAGTAATTTCAATATATGAATTATTAAAATATCCTATAGATTCATTGTAATTTGAAAAACCGCCAGTTGCTATAGTGGTCATAGCATGTGTAAAACTGTCAAAAAAATTCATCCCACAAATTTTATATAAAACAGAACATACAAAAGTTAGAAACAAATAAATCAATATTAACCTGACAGATATTTCTTTAGTTTTTGGTAAAATTTTTTCACTTTTATCGTTTGTCGATATTTTAAATAATTGCATACCTCCAACATTCATTATTGGCATTAATGTTATAGCCATTACAATAATTCCAATTCCCCCAAGCCATTGCAACATGGCTCGCCACAATAAAATACCTTTAGGTGCATCATTTAAATTAGGAATTATTGTCGATCCTGTAGTTGTAATGCCTGACATACTTTCAAAAAAAGCATCAGTAATAGACAAATTTATTTCTGAAAAAACAAATGGCAATGATCCAAAAGATGCAATGCATAACCATGATAAAGAGGTAAGTAAAAAAGCTTGTTGTAAATTAATTTTTTTGTCATGATCTAAATTAGATAGATAAAATAACATTCCAAAAATTATAGTTGCCAACCCCGATACAATAAAACCTGAATCTGCCTCGTCGTACGATATTTGAATCAAAATAGGGATAATCATTGATAAACCGAGAACAATTTGGAGTAAGCCCAGTGTAAAAAAAACTGTTTTATAATTGGACATTTTGAATGAACATTATTTTATGGTAAATAAATTTCAACTTTATTAGAAAAAAATATAATAGTATTTATAAGGAAAAATTAGATAAATTGTGCTAGATAAAGAAAACATAGAAAAAACAAACGCTTGGCCATTTGTTGAGGCAAAAAAAATTTTAAGAGACAGAAAAAAAAACATCGATAAAAAGGGTAAGATAATTTTGCAAACAGGATATGGACCTAGTGGCCTTCCACATATAGGAACTTTTGCTGAGGTAGCTAGAACTTCAATGGTGGTTAATGCTCTGGATTATCTAACAGACCTTCCAAAGGAAATTATTACTTTTTCTGATGACATGGATGGGCTTAGAAAAATTCCAGACAATATTCCTAACAAAGAAATATTAAATAAGAATATAAATAAACCGCTGACTAAAGTTCCTGACCCTTTTGGAAAATTTAATAGTTTTGGAGAACATAATAACGAAATGCTAAAAAATTTTCTTAATAATTTTAACTTTAATTATACTTTCAAAAGCTCAACCGAACTTTATAAAAAAGGTTTTTTTAACGAAACATTAATATTAATTTTGAAAAAATTTGATGATATAATGAATGTAATTATCCCAACACTAGGAAAAGATAGGCAAAAAACCTATTCACCATTTTTACCTATATGCCCAACTACAGAAAAAGTTTTAGAAATTCCAGTAAAAGAAATTAATGGAAAAGATAATAAAATTGTATTTGATAACCATGGACAAGATCTTGAAGTGTGTGTATTAGATGGTAGCTGTAAATTACAGTGGAAGGTTGATTGGGCAATGAGATGGTACGCTTTAGATATTGATTTTGAAATGTATGGAAAAGACCTTATTGAGAGTGCGATCCTATCAACAAAAATAATTAAAATTCTCGGAAAAAGTAATCCAACTGGTTTTGCATACGAGTTATTTTTGGATGAAAAAGGTGAAAAGATATCAAAATCTAAAGGCAATGGAATTACAATTGATCAATGGCTTAATTATGCATCACCAGAAAGTTTATCTCTCTTTATGTATCAGAACCCAAAAAGAGCGAAAAAACTTTACCATGAGATTGTTTCAAAAGCAGTAGATGAATATCTAAATTTTATTGAAAAAAGTAAGACGCAAAGCGAATTACAGCTTTTATTAAATCCTGCATGGCATGTTCACAAAGGTCAAATACCCCAAGAAGATATCATAATGAGTTTTTCTATGCTGATTAATTTAGTTGAGACTAGTAATGCTTCATCTAAAGAAATACTTTGGAAATTTGTTAAAAAATATAAAACTAACATCAATGAAAAAAACTTTCCGATTTTTGACAAACTAGTTGGTTATGCAATTAAATATTTCAATGAAGTTATTAGAAAAACAAAAAAATATATTAAGCCAAATGATGATCAAAGAAATGCTCTCAATGAACTAATAAAAAAACTCGAGGGGTGTAGTAATGGAATGACACCTGAGGAAATCCAAACTGAAATATATACAGTTGGCAAGGAAAATGGTTATAAAGATAACCTTAGAGATTGGTTTAAGTTAATCTATCAAGTAATTTTCGGAGATGAAAATGGACCAAGAATGGGATTTTTTATTAGCTTTTTTGGTTTAAATGAAACAATTGAATTAATTAAAAACAAAATAAATAATGTTTAGTATTTTAAGACCTTTTTTATTTAAAGTTAATCCTGAAACTGCACATTCATTAGCAATAAATACTTTAAAATTTGGAAATTTTGCTTCTATTAAAGTAAATAAATCCCCTTTACTTGAAACGTCAATATTCAATAAAAAAATATTTTCTCCAATAGGTGTAGCCGCAGGTTTTGACAAAAATGCTGAGGTTTATAATTCTTTATTCAATTTGGGATTTGGATTTGTTGAAGTAGGAACCGTAACACCTAAACCACAATTTGGAAATTCTAGACCTAGAGTTTTCAGATTAGAGGAGGACGAAGCTCTTATTAATAGATTAGGTTTTAACAATGAAGGATGTGAGGTAGTTAGTTTAAGAATAAAAAAAAATGAGCCAAAAGGACTATTGGGAATAAATATTGGTCCAAATAAAGATTCAACAAATAGAATTGAAGATTATGCTATATGTTTCAAAAAGTTTTTAAATCTCGCAGATTACATAACAATTAATATTTCTTCACCTAATACAGAAAATCTTAGAGATTTCCATCAAACGAAAGAATTAGAGATCTTAATAAGATCAATACTAAAAGTGAAAAAAAATTCTTCCTCAAATATACCGATCGCAGTTAAAATCTCACCTGACTTGTCTTCGAGACAAATTGAAGATGTATCCGAAATATTAGTAAATAACAAAGTTGAGACTATAATTATATCTAATTCTACAGACAGAAATAGAGAAAATTTGTCAAATATAAATAAATTTGAAAGAGGTGGATTGTCAGGAAAACCAATTGAAAATATGTCTAACAAAATCATAAATAAATTTTATAATCTTGTTGGAAAAAAAATTAAGATAATAGGTGTAGGCGGAGTAGATTCTGCAAAAGGTGCATATGAAAAGATATTAAATGGTGCTACTTTAGTTCAGCTTTATACGGGAATGGTTTATAAAGGTCCAAGGATAGCAACACATATAAATAATGAATTAATTAAAATTTTAGAGCAGGAAGGTATAAATAACATCAATGAAGTCATAGGATCAAAAAAATCAACTTGACGACAGGTCTTTGAAATCCTATACAAGTTTTCTATGTCAAAAAAATGTGAGCTTACTGGTAAAATTCCCTTAAAAGGTCATAATGTCAGCCATGCAAACAATAAAACAAAGAGAAAATTTTTACCAAATTTAAAAAAGGTTTATTTCAAAAGCCAAATTTTAAAAAGAAACTTAAGACTGACTGTATCTAACGCTGGTGTAAGGTCTGTTGATAAAAAAGGTAGTTTTGATGAGTTTCTTAAATCTACAAAAAACAAATACTTGTCTTTAAGATTGAAGAAAATGAAAAAATCAATCATGAATAAAACTGCTTAGTGAATAAAGTATTTTTAACATTATCAATTTTAATGGGGTTAGTTGTATTAGCCTCAAATTTTCTTGTTCAGTTTCCAATAAAAGCCTATGGTCTTGAAGATATATTAACTTATGGCGCATTTAGTTATCCAATTGCTTTTTTAATTACAGACTTAGCAAATAGATCATATGGCAAGTTAGCTGCTCGTAAAATTGTATATTTAGGATTTGTGATAGGTGTTGTCTTTACACTCTTTTTTTCAACTAACTTTGCTGACTTTATTTCGATTAGGATCGCAATAGGCTCCGGAACAGCTTTTCTGATTGCACAATTATTAGATGTTCAAATTTTTGATAGATTAAGAAAAAAAAAATGGTTTATTGCACCGTTAGGATCCTCAATTATAGGTTCTACAGTCGATACATTCTTGTTTTTTTCGATATCTTTTTATGGCACTGGTATATCTTGGTTTACACTTTCATTAGGCGATCTAGCAGTAAAATTAATTGTCGCTTTAGCAATGTTAATTCCTTTTAGACTACTATTAGGAAGTTTAAAACCAGTTTAGTTTAAACACTTGGCTCATGCTGAGTCATACAATGTATTGCTCCAAAACCCCAAATTAAATTTCTACAATCAATTCCAACAATTTTTTTAGTTTTGAAAAATTTTTTAAATATTTTTATAACAACTTTGTCATTTGAATCATTAAATAACGGCAATAAAATAATTTTGTTACATATGAGAAAATTTAAATAACTTGCAGGGACTCGAACTTTTTGTATAAAAAATGGCTTTGGCATAGGAATTTTTATTAAATTAAAATTTTTCCCATCGATATTTTTTGCCTTTTTTAAAATATTAAAGTTATTTTGTAAAATTTTGAAGTTTTTGTCTTTTTTATTACTCTCAATTGCTGTCATTATTGTATTTGGAGATACAAATCTGCATATATCATCTATATGACCATGAGTGTCGTCACCTTTAATACCTTTATTAAGCCAAATAAAATTCTTAACATTTAATAAATTTGATAATATTTTTTCATAGTCAGCTTTTTTTATTCCAGGATTTCTCTCTTGGACTTTACTAAGTAGACATTCTTTAGTTATTAAAATTGAACCTTTACCGTTAACATCAAACGCTCCTCCTTCAAATACAAACATTTTTTTTATCTTTCCAACTTTAACCTCAGGCTCAAATTTTCTAATTTTAATAATAGTTGAAATCTTGTCATTTACTTTGTTATCTAATTTAAAATCTTTATATTTCGACCACCCATTAAATTTAAAATTTAAAAAAACTTTTCTTTTTTTTTTCTTGTTAACTAAAAATATCGGTCCAAAATCCCTTATCCATGCTCTATTTGATAAAATTTTATGAAAATTTATGGAGCTTAATTCAGCATTTTGATTTAATAAAACTTTTTTAATATCAAAAATACTTTCATTAGGTTTTACGATCAAGTTTACTAATTGATGTTTTGATATTGCTGATATTATTTCTGCAAATGTTTTAGGGATAAATTTAAAAAGACCTGGCCAATCTTTTCTATTATGTGGCCAAGTTACCCAAATTGAGTCTTGTTTTTCCCATTCACCTAGCATCTTAAAACCAATAAGAGAAAAATTTTTAATCATTTTTTTGATTTTTGGTCAAACTTTTATAAGCGTCAATACGTCTATCCCTCAAAAATGGCCAATGTTGTCTGGCATTTTCTACTTTCTTAAAGTCAATGTTGCAAATTAAAATTCCCTCTTTGTTAGAGCGCATCTTAGATATTACATTTCCATTTGGATCTATGACAAAAGAATTGCCCCAGAATTCAATTTCTCTGTTTCCCTTTTTTTCTTTTCCAACTCTATTAACTCCCGCAATATATATTCCATTAGCAATCGCGTGAGACTTTTGCATAGTAATCCACGCATCAAGTTGTGACTTACCATATTTATTTTTTTCTTTTGGATGCCATCCTATAGCCGTGGGATAAAAAATAATTTCAGATCCTTTTAAAGCTGTAAGTCTAGCAGCTTCAGGGAACCACTGATCCCAACATACAAGCGTTCCTATCTCCCCAAATTTTGTTTTTACGTTTTTAAATCCTTGATCTCCAGGGGTAAAATAAAATTTTTCATAATATCCTGGGTCATCTGGAATATGCATTTTTCTGTATTTAGAAATTATTTTGCCATTATTATCGATAGTGATACTGGTATTATAATATATTCCAGGCAATTTTTTTTCAAATAATGAAATAATTAACACAACTTTTAATTCTTTCGCTAACTTGCAGAATATATTTGATGTATTACCAGGTATTTTTTCTGCGATTTTAAAATTAGAGTGACTTTCAGTTTTACAAAAATATTCAGACATAAAAAGCTCAGGTGTACAAATAATTTTTGCCCCTTTGTGGGCAGCCAATTTAATTCGAGAGATTGAATTTTTTAAATTTAAGTCTTTATTTTTTGAAATTTTAAGTTGAATTATACCAACCTTAGTTTTTTTTGACATTTTATTTAAATAATTTTGAAAAATTTTTTCTTTCTCTACTTTTCCATTCGCCATTATGATAAGCGTCACTTGCAATTAATGGTAAAACACTTGTTGCTTCGGCAAAGACCATTTGTTCTTTTGTGATGTCTACTTTTCCCCAAGAGCTAGCCTCTTTTAATGTTGAACTACTACAAGCCCCATCTCTGGAGTCCGCAACAGTAATTTGTATCGCATATTTATGCATGTCCACTTCTTTACCTAGCAATTCTGCACAAATGACAGTATCTTGTATAAAGTTTTTAGGTACACCACCTCCTATCATAAATATTCCAGAACTTTTAGATTTAATTTTAATTTCCGTTAACTCTCTAAATTCTCTAATAGAATCAATTGTTATGTGTTTTGTTGGGTTCTTTTCTTGGTGCATAACTAAACCAAATCCTGCGCTAGAATCTGTAAATGCAGGACAAAAAATCGGAACATTATTATCATATGCGGTTTCAATTAAAGACCCACTTTTTTTGGAATTATTTTTTAAATATTTCCCTATTTCAAAGATAAACTCTCTAGATGTGTAAGACTTAGGTTTCAATTTATCAGCAATTTCGCAAATAGTCTTATCGCAAAATTGCAATTCATCTTCATCAATGTAAGTATCATAAATACGATCGATATAGTTTTTTCTCAAAACTTCATCATTTTGAAACTGCGAACCTTGATAATGTTTAAAACCCAAAGCTTCAAAAAAATCCATATCGATAATTGAGGCTCCAGTAGCAACTATTGCATCAACCATATTATACTTAACCATGTCACTATAAATTTTCATGCATCCAGCGGCTGATGTTGAGCCTGCTAATGTTAAAAATATAGTGCAATTTTTATCTTTTAACATTTGATTAAATATTTCAGCGGCTTGACCTGTCTCCCTTGAAACAAATGACATATTTTTCATTGACGAAATAATATCTCTAGAATCGAAAGACGTTATATCAATGTGTTTTACAGGGTTTTTAAGAAAATCTTTTTTACTATTATGACCTAGATTTTTCTTGTCTGTCATTAGGCAACAAGAAATTCATTATTATTTTCTTTGTCGTACATTGTCATTATTGGAGAGTCTTCAACTTCATATATTTGGTCTGAATAAAATCCATTAAACTCTGTTCTAAAAGTTAGACCATATGCTCCAAGTTGTCCAAGTTCGATATAATCGCCTTCTTTTACATTATTGGGTAGCAAAAAAGGACCTTTCATATAATCCATGCTATCGCATGTAGGTCCATAAAAATCAAAAGCTGTCATTTTCTTTGATACAATTCTGCCATCTGTTATTAATTTTGATGGATAAACAATATTTGGAACACCAGCATCAAAAAGTGTCCCGTAAGTTCCATCATTAATAAACAACTTTTGCTTTTTTCTTAGTATTACTTTTACTAGTGTAGAGCCACTCTCGGCAACTATTGCTCTACCGGGCTCACATATAATTTCAGGTTTTTTATTTAATTTTAATTTTTTCAAACTATTTTTTATCTCTTTAAAGTAATTTACCAAAGGTTGTGAAATTAAATCAGGGTATATTGTAGGAAATCCTCCACCAACATTTATATAATCAGGATCTATTTTTGTTTTTTTTATTATCTTACCAATTTCTGCTATGCCTTTTGAGTATGAAATAGGGTGCATGCACTGCGATCCTACGTGAAAGCTAATCCCAATTTTTTTTGAATATTGTTTAGTTAACCTAAAGAGACCCACTGCTTCTGACGTAACCGCTCCAAATTTTTTTGATAAATCTATTTCAGCATGTTCATTAGATACTGAAACTCTTACAAATAACTCTAAGTCTTTTGGGTAATTAGTTGTTTCAATTATTTTAATAAGTTCATCTTTTGAGTCTAATGCAAATGTTTTTATACCGTATTTAAAATATGCCTGTTTAATATTGTCTCTACTTTTAACTGTATGCATATATGAACATTTAACTCTATTATCCAATTTTTTTATAGTCTCTATCTCTTTAATTGAAGCCACATCAAATTGATTTATTCCACTGTTTAGTATTGTTTCTAGCACCACCTTATTTGGATTAGTTTTTACTGCGTATAATACACTTCCTTGAAATTTATTTTGAAAGAATTTGGAAGCTTTTATTATAGGCTGCTTCCTAATACAGTATATAGGGTCATTCGGTCTCAGCTGATTGATTAGTCTCTCAACTGATTTAAATTTTTTCATATTAGCTCCTAAAAAAAATCTAATAAAAAAAATTTGCATAACTATTATGCAAATTTATATAATTGCGGAGATAAAGGGAAAATAAGCTAATGTAAAGTAAATAATGCTATTGTAATTATCTTATTAGTCTCCATATGTAATCTATGAACACAACCATAGGAATAAAAAAAATTACTGATTTTACTGACAAATCGCTGCTTTTGGTAGATGATGATAATCCGTTTAGAGAACGACTAGCTAGAGCAATGGAAAAAAAAGGCTTTGAAGTAATACAAGCTGAGGGAGTAAAAAAAGGTATTGATGCAGTTAAAACAAAAAAACCTGCATTTGCAGTTGTGGATCTAAGACTAAATGATGGAAATGGTTTAGAGGTAGTCAAAGAAATACAAAATTCAAACGAGAATAGTAGAATTGTAATGTTAACTGGTTATGGAAATATCCCGACTGCAGTTTCAGCTATTAAACAAGGTGCTATTGATTATATGGCAAAACCTGCAGATGCTGACGATGTTGAAAAAGCACTTTTAGCTGATAGAAACAAAAAAGCAGAGCCGCCAGAGAACCCCATGTCAGCGGATAGAGTTAAATGGGAACATATACATAGAGTATTTGAGCTATGTAACAGAAATGTATCTGAAACAGCTAGAAGACTTAAGATGCATAGAAGAACTTTACAAAGAATATTATCTAAAAGATCTCCTAGATAATTTCCTTTAATCTAAGTAAATATTTACACATTGCTCCGAGCAATAGGACTTTAAATATTTCAGCTAGTAGAAAAGGTTCTGCTCCAAGTTTAAAAATTGGTTTTTCCCATCCAATTAAGGTTCCTAACCACAATAATCCAAATATGTAAATTATAGAAACAGAAAAAAATAATTTAATCAAAACTATGAAAAAATTGTCCTTAACTTTTATATATCCTGAAAAATAGCAGGCAAAAATGAATCCTATTAAATAACCCATCGTTGGACCCGTAAAGTATAAATATCCCACACCCTTTTCTGGTGAGTTTGAAAATACTGGTAAACCTAATATACCTTCAATTAAATAAAATAAAATAGTTAACGCTCCTAATTTTGATCCTAATAAAATACCTAATAATAAAACCACAAATGTCTGCATTGTCATTGGCACTGGATAAAAAGGAATTTTTATTTTTGATGAAATAGCCAGCAAAGTTGAACCTATTAAGATATACAAAAAATATTTTAGAAATTTATTTTGCTTAATTATTTGAACTAACTCCATAGTAAAATATTTTATCCTAAATTATTTAATATTTCTAGCTATTTGTTAATGTCACAAAAACATCTTCTAAATCTCCATCGTCAGTAGACATATCAATAATATTTACGTTTTTGTCATTTATATAATTTATAATTTGACCAATGTTTAATTTTTCTTTTTCGTATGAAAATATCATTTCATTATAATTACTGGATAAAACTTTTAACGTCTCCAATTCTTCATCAACTATATTAATTTCTCCGCTTAGTTTAAAAGTTATCTTTTTCCTTTGTATTCTTCCTAATAAATTTTTAGTAGTATCTAGGGCAACTAGTTTGCCTTTGTTAATTATTCCAATTCTATCGCACATTTCCTCTGCTTCATGGAGGTAGTGAGTTGTGAGGATTATACTTACTCCATTTTTATTCAGCAATTTAACATTTTTCCAAAGATTTTTTCTTAGTTCTACATCAACTCCCGCAGTAGGTTCATCTAAAATTACAATTGGGGGCTGATGCACAAGTGCTTTCGCAATCATTAGTCTTCTTTTCATTCCACCTGACAAGCCTCGGGAGTAACTTTCAGCTTGATTATCTAAAGAAACCATTTTTAGTATTGTATCAGTAATTCTATCTTTTTTTTTAACACCATATAGACCAGCTTGTAATTCTAATAGTTTTCTAGGGTTAAAAAAAGGATCTAGATTAAGCTCTTGGGGCACAATTCCAATTGAAGCTCTTACTTGTCTAGGATTTTTGTCTATATCAAAACCCCATACATTTACTTCTCCAGATGTTTTTAAAACAAGTCCAGCGAGAATATTTATAAATGTACTTTTTCCTGCACCATTAGGCCCGAGCAAACCAAAAATTTCCCCTTCTTTCACCTCTAAGTTTAAATCCTTAATAGCTGTTGTTTGTTGTGAGCCATTTTTTTTGTAAATTTTCTCTAAATTTTTAACAGCAAGAATAGTTTTTTTTTCCATAAAGAATTTAGTTTTATAACATTAGGAATTATTAAGATAAAATAAATTAAATGAATAAAATAAAAAAAAACGACCATTTTTATTTAATTGACGGTTCTGGATATATATTTAGGGCCTATTACGCACTACCACCATTAACTAGAAAGAGTGATGGGCTTCCAACAGGCGCGGTTAACGGTTTTTGTAATATGCTATTCAAACTGCTCGAAGATTCTAAATCTATTGACAACAAAAATAGACCTACTCATTTTGCGGTTATTTTTGACTCAGCAAGAAAAAATTTTCGAAATGAGATATATTCTGATTATAAAGGCAATAGATCAGAGGCACCTGAGGATTTAATTCCACAATTTGAGTATATAAGAAAATCAGTTTTAGCATTTAATCTACCATCAATTGAGCTTTTAAACTATGAGGCTGATGATTTAATAGCAACATATGCGGACCAGATACTCAAGAATGGTGGAAATGTAACAATTGTTTCGTCTGATAAAGATTTAATGCAGTTATATAAAAAAAATATCAGAATTTATGATCCTATGAAGAATAAGTTTATAAATGACGAGGATATAAAAAAAAAATTTGGAGTTAATGCTGAAAAAGTTGTTGATGTACAGTCTTTAGCGGGCGATAGTAGTGACAATGTACCCGGGGTACCAGGTATAGGAATTAAGACTGCTGCAGAGTTAATTAAACAATATGGTACATTAGAAAACCTTCTTAAAAATGCTTCTAAAATAAAACAAAATAAAAGACGTGAATCTTTAATTCATAATAAAGATAAAGCATTGATTAGTAAAAAACTGGTCACTTTGAAAAAAGATGTCCCTGTAAAGGATAATGCTCACAATTTTATTTTAAAAGAAATTGATAAACAAAAGCTATATTCGTTTTTGAGAGAAATGGAATTTAATAGATTATTAAGTTCTGTAATATCGACTTATGGTGAAATTGATTTTAAGCAAAAAGAAAATATCCAAGAAGAAGAAAAAAAAAATTTAATATCGAAAGACAACTATGTTTTAATTAAAAATGAGAACGAGATATTAAATTATCTAAACGATGCAGAGGAAAAAGGTGAAATATGCATTGATACAGAAACCACATCTCTTGATCCGCATCAAGCTGAATTAGTAGGTATATCTTTATCTACAAAAATTGGATCTGCTTGTTATATTCCTATTGGTCACAAAGAACATAAAAATTTGAATGAGAGTAAAGTGATTAAGATCTTAAAGCCAATACTAGAGGATAAAAGCATAAAAAAAATAGGACAAAATATCAAATTTGATTTTATAATTTTGTTTAAAAGAGGGATTGAGATGAATTCTTTAGAGGATACGATGTTAATGTCCTATGTTCTTGATGCAGGAAAAAATCGTCATAACATGGATACACTTTCCGAATTGCATTTAGGTCATAAGCCAATATCTTTTAAAGAAATTGTTGGCACTGGTAAAAAACAATTAAATTTTAGTGAGGTAAACATTAAAGTAGCAAAAGATTATGCAGCTGAAGATGCAGATATAACTTTTAGACTGTATAAAATTTTTCAAAAAAATCTGAAATCAGAAAAACTTTTAAATATTTACGAGATTTTCGAAAAACCACTTATAAAAATACTAGCTTTAATGGAAATTAATGGAGTTAAAATTGATCAAAGTTTTCTTAAAAAACTCTCAGATAAGTTTGAAAATAAAATTAAATTTTTAGAAAAAAAAATTTTTAAAATCTCAAAAAAAGAATTTAAAATTGGCTCAACTAAGCAATTAGGTGAAATTATGTATAACGATTTAAAAATTGCCGCTACAAAAAAAACAAAAAAAGGAAGTTTTGCAACTAGTGCCTCAGTATTAGAGGATCTGTCTTTCAAAGGATATGATTTGCCAAAACTAGTTTTAGAGTGGAGACAATTATCAAAATTAAAAAATACTTACTCAGACTCGTTGCCTGAGCATCTCAATCCCAAAACAAAAAGAGTTCATACTTCTTTTTTATTAGCAGCGACAACGACTGGTAGATTAGCATCAAGTGACCCAAATTTACAAAATATACCAATTAAAACCGAGGATGGAAAAGATATAAGGAAAGCGTTTGTTGCAGAAAAGAATAAGTTACTCATATCGGCTGATTATAATCAAATTGAGATGAGGATACTTTCTGATCTTGCTGACGTTAAAGAGCTAAAAAAAGCATTTAAAAATGAAGAAGATATACATTCGCTTACTGCCAGTCAGATATTTAATATAGACACAAAAAAAGTTAGTGAAGATATGAGAAGAAAGGCGAAAGCAATAAATTTTGGTATAATATACGGAATTTCACAATATGGTCTTGCAAAACAAATAAATGTTTCAAATATTGAAGCTTCTGAATTTTTAAATTCTTATTTTCTAAAGTTTCCAGAAATAAAAGAGTATATGGCATCAACAATAAAGTTCTGCAGAAAGAGCGGGTACGTAAGCAATATATTTGGAAGAAGAACACACATCACTGGTATCAATGATAAGAATTTTAATGTAAGAAATTTTCAGGAGAGAGCCGCAATAAACGCTCCAATTCAAGGTTCTGCCTCTGAAATAATGAGATTAGCCATGATGAGAATACACGAAAAATTATCAAGTAAAAAATATGAAAACTCAAAAATGATTTTACAAATTCATGATGAGCTTATTTTCGAAATTCCTAAAGCTGATTTGAAAATGATATCTAAGATAATAAATGAAGAGATGACAAGTGTAAAAAATAGTGATCTTCATTCGTTTTCTATACCATTGTCTGTAGATATAAATTACGGTGAAAATTGGGGGTTATTACATTAGAAGTTTCTAACTATTGCCCAAATTAGAACAATTTAGTATTTTTAATTGTACTATGAACCAAACAATCGCTTTAGTAGATGATGATAGAAATATTTTAACAAGTATAAGTATTGCACTTGAAAAGGAAGGTTATAAAGTTCAAACTTATCTTGACGGTGAGAGTGCATTAATTGGGTTGACAAGAACACCGCCAGATTTAGCAATAATCGATATTAAAATGCCAAAGATGGATGGTGAAGAGTTGTTAAAAAAACTTAGAAAAAAAACCTCTATGCCAGTTATTTTCTTGACATCAAAAGATGATGAGGTGGATGAACTTTTAGGACTTAAATTAGGCGCAGACGATTTTGTAAAAAAATCAGGTGGGTTTTCTGTAAAGGTTTTAATTGAAAGGATTAGAGTACAGTTAAGAAAAAAAGATAGTAATTTGGAGGAGACAAAAAATATTATTTCGCATGGAAAATTAAAACTTGATCCGTCTCAATTAGAATGTGAATGGAATGGAAAACAACTTCCAGATAAGTTAACAACTACCGAATTTTTAATTGTTAAAGAGCTTGCTAAAAGGCCAGGAATTATTAAGGAAAGAGCCCAACTTATGGATATTGCTTACAGAGAAGACACAGATATAGAGGATAGGACTATTGATAGTCATGTTAAAAGGATTAGAAAAAAGTTTAAAAAAGTCGATGGTAATTTTGCTGCTATTGAAACGCGTTACGGAAGTGGATATAGATGGAATGTTAGCTAATGTTGAGCAATATTTTAAAAAACTTTTCTATATTAAAAAAATTTTTATTTATTAATTTTGTATTTTTTGTAATTATCAGTATTTTTACATCTATATATATTTATAATATTCAGCCTAGTTTGATTAAGGATAAGTCTGTTAAACACTACAAAATTATTGATAACACAATAAATCATATAAAAAGGCTAAAGGTAAGTTTTGTACAAGAAGAAATAAGAAAATTTTTAATTTCAACAAAATTTTTGTTTCAAACAATTGATAGAGTGATCATATATGATAAAGGTTTCAACAGTATTTCAGATACAGATGCACTTGATTTAGATCCAAGATCTTTTTCAAGAAATTTTGGAATTCTAGAAACAGATATCTTAAATAATGGGATGGATAATGCACCTACGCAATCAAAGGATTTAATTAACAAAAACAGTTTTCTAAAAAATGTTTTAATTGAATATTCAAATTTTGATAATTTTGAAAATCCTTTTACATTTATACAAGACTTTAATGATCAATTTTTACTAATTACGATAAAAAATATTTTAATAAATGAAAAAAAAGTTGGATACATCGCTGTAATAGAAGATTCAAATGATATTAAATTTGCCTTTAATGAAAGGAAAAACTTTGTTTTAAGAACAGCAGCAATTATTGCTTTAGTTATTATAATTTTTTCATATGTTTTAAATAGATACTTTTTAAAGCCAATTAAAAATTTGGTTCACTATACAGAAATAATCAAAGACAAAAGCAAAGAAGATACAAATATAAATTTATATAAAAATAGAAAAGATGAACTAGGCATACTTTCAAAGTCTATGGATGAAATGACTAGTGAGCTCCAAAGAAGAATAAATAATGCAGAAAATTTTTCAAGGGATCTTGTTCACGAAATTAGAAATCCACTTGCGTCCTTAAAAAGCGCAGCCGAAATAATATCAGAAACTGAAGAAAAAGATCAAAAAAGTAAATTAATTAACATTGTATCTCATGATGTAGAAAGAATAGAGAGGCTTATTACGGATTATTCACAAATTTTAAAAGATGAAGCAGCAATTTCGGCAGAAAAAATGACAAAATTAAATTTAAAAAATATATTGAATTCAGTTGTTGATGATTTCAACAATATCTATAATTCAAAAAGAGGTATATCTGTAAAGTTATCAGCCAACGGATCAGGTAAATACGAAATATTAGGAATTGAAAATAGAATAGAGCAAATAGTTGCAAATTTATTAGATAATTCAGTTTCATTTAGTGAGGATAACAAACAAATAGATGTCACTCTTAGTTCTGGTGATGATGGAAAGATTAGGGTAAATGTAATTGATGAAGGTCGTGGTTTTAAAGAAACAGATACAAAAAAAATATTTAAAAGGTTTTACAGTAATAGGCCTGAGAAATTTGGGGAACATTCTGGCCTGGGTCTAAATATTGTGAAAAACCTAGTAGAATTACATAGTGGGACAATAAACGCTAAAAATAATAAAGATAAAGGGGCAAATGTAGAAATTATTTTCCCAGGTGTTAATTCTAAAGTTGATTAATTCCTATAAAGTTGTTAAAAGCCTCGCTCATGACTGACTACAAAGTTAAAGATATTAATGAAGCCGAATTCGGAAGAAAAGAAATTTCACTAGCTGAGACCGAGATGCCAGGGCTAATGGCTCTTAGGAAAGAATATAAAGGCAAAAATCCTTTGAAAGGTGCGAGGATAGTAGGTTGTCTGCACATGACAATTCAAACTGCTGTTCTAATTGAAACTTTAGTTGAACTTGGCGCAGAAGTAAGATGGTCTTCTTGTAATATATTTTCAACCCAAGATCATGCAGCAGCAGCTATAGCTAAAGCTGGGATACCTGTATTTGCATGGAAAGGTGAAACCGAGGAAGAATATTGGTGGTGTGTTAAACAAACTGTAGAGGGCAATAAAGACTGGAAACCTAATATGATTTTAGACGATGGAGGCGACCTAACAGCTTTAATGCATAAAGATTATAAGGAATTAATGAAAGATATTAAAGGTTTATCAGAAGAGACAACCACAGGTGTTTTAGCACTTAAAAAAATGGAACAAGATGGTACACTTTTAGTACCTGCAATTAATGTAAACGACTCAGTTACGAAATCAAAATTTGATAACTTATATGGTTGTAGAGAAAGTTTGGTAGACGGAATTAAAAGAGCAACAGATGTAATGATGTCAGGCAAGGTAGCAATAGTAGCAGGTTTTGGAGATGTAGGTAAAGGTAGTGCGGCATCTCTTAGACAATCTGGAGCGAGAGTTATGATAACAGAAACCGATCCTATTTGTGCATTGCAAGCTGCAATGGAGGGTTATGAAGTTGTAACTATGGACGATATGATAGGTCAGGCAGATATAATTGTTACAGCTACAGGCAATAAGGACATAGTCACCGCTGACCATATGAGAGAAATGAAAGATAGAGCGATTTTATGTAATATTGGTCACTTCGACAATGAAATACAAGTTGATGCATTAAAAAATTATAAATGGGATGAAATTAAACCCCAAGTACATGAGATCACGTTACCTAGTAATAAAAGAATAATTTTACTCGCTGAGGGAAGATTGGTAAATTTAGGTTGTGCTACTGGTCATCCAAGTTTTGTAATGAGTGCTTCATTTACTAATCAAGTAACTGCTCAAATAGAATTATGGAATAATTCAGAAAAATATGAGAAGAAAGTTTATGTATTACCAAAACACTTAGACGAAAAAGTAGCCATGCTTCATTTGGAAAAGGTAGGAGCTAAATTAACAAAATTATCAAAAGATCAAGCAGATTACATTAGTGTTAAACAAGAAGGGCCTTACAAACCCGATGCATATCGGTACTAATTCGAAAAAATTCGATATTTCACTAGAAATAAATACAAAAACAGTATCTGAAAAATTTTCAGAAAACTTAAAACCTGGAAATATTATATGTTTGTTTGGCGATTTGGGTGTAGGAAAAACTACATTTGTTAAATATTTAATAAACAATCTACAAAAAAAATATCAAGAAAATATTTCAGAAGTCTCAAGTCCAACATTTAATATTTTAAATGAGTATAAAATTAAAAATCATAATATTCATCATTATGATTTGTATAGGGTGAAGGATATTAGAGAACTAGAAAATCTTGGAATATATGAAAATTTTGATAATACAATAACATTGATTGAATGGCCTGAGATAATTTTCAAAAATCTGAAAGAACATATAAGTCTAAATTTTAAATATGAAAATAATTTTGATAAAAGGTCAATAACAATTACCACAAGCAAAAAAAATATACTAAATGAATTTTAAAAATGTCAAGAAATTATCTGGTGATGCATCGCATAGAAAGTTTTATAGAGATAAAAAAAATAATTCAATTATTGTTTATGCAAAAAAAGAGAAAAAAAAAAACTTACTAATATACGCTGCTATAAATAATCTTTTTAAAAAAAATAAAATTTTAACGCCCGAATTAATTTCGGAAAAATATAAAAAAAATTATATCGTAATTGAAGATCTTGGAGATCAGACAGGACTAAAAAAACTCAATAATTATGTTGAAATATTTAAAACTTTAAAAAAACTAAAAAATATAAAAACAAAAAAAATAAATACTTTTTTAAAATCAAATTATATTATAAAAAATTATACGAACACTGAATTGCTTAAGGAGGCGAAATTATTTTCAGAGTGGTATATGCCAAAAATAATTAAAAAAAATATAACAAAAGCTCAGAAACAATATATTAAAATTATAAAAAAACTAATAATGGGTCTGAAATCTAGAAAAAAGGTTTTGGTTCATAGAGACTTTCACATTTCAAATATAATGATAAAAAATAATCAAATTTATTTAATAGATAGTCAAGATGCAGTTTTTGGAAATGAAGCATATGATTTAGCCTCCTTAATTGATGACGTTAGAATTAAAGCAAGACTAGAAAATAGGGAGAAGATTTACAATAAATTTGTTTTAAACCAAAAAAAAATAAACCCAGTGATATTCAGGAATGACTTTGAAATATTGTCAGTTTTGAGAAACTTAAAAATTATAGGTATTTTTACAAGACTTTCAAAAAGAGATAAAAAGTACAAATATTTAAAATTGATACCTTATGCTTGGAAATTGATAGATGAAAGAAGAAAAAATAACAATGTTTTTGACGAGTTAAATAATTTTTTTGGCATATATTTTTCAAAATATTTAAAAAAAAATGAAAATTGAAACAGCTATAATACTTTGTGCGGGTTATGGAAAGAGATTGCACCCAATAACACTGAAAGTTCCAAAGCCATTAATTAAAATCAAAAATAAATCTTTATTACTTAACACTATTGAACTAGTTGCAGATTTAGGGATTAAAAATATTAAATTAAATACTTATCATCTTTCTGATCAAATTGAAGATTATGTTAATAAAATTGAAAATAATATTAATATTGAAGTTATCAATGATGGTGAAGAAATACTTGATACAGGTGGAAGTGTAAAAAAAATTATAAATACTACACCAGAGGAAAATTTTTTAATTCTAAACCCTGATACGCTTTGGAATTTGGGTTATAAAAAAATTATTTTAGAAATGATTGAATATTATAATCAGAAAAATTTAAAAAATTTACTAATGGTAGTTAATAAATCAAAAAGCTTTGACACCAGATTTAGAGGTGATTTTTTTATGAATGATCACGTATTAAGTAAAAATGAAAACTGTAATTATATCTACACAGGATGCCAAATAATAAATAGAACAGTTGTGAATAGTATCAAAGTTAAAAAATTTTCTATGAATGAAGTGTGGAATAATCTTTTAAAAGATACTAATCTTTTTGGTTTTGAGAGTGATCAAGAATTTGTTCATTTAACAGATATTGAAATTTACGAAAAGTTATTAAAATTCAAGTAAATCTTTTGCTCTTTCTGCATCTAAATATCTTGCACTTTTAGCCTTATCATTTTTTATTTCCAATAGTAGTGGATTACCAGTTGGAATTTCTAATTTAGAAATATTATCATTACTTAGATCAAATAAATATTTACAAAGCGCTCTTATAGAATTTCCATGCGCTGAAATTAAAATATTTTTATTTTTATTTTTAATTTTTCTTTCGTAGTACGGTACTACTCTCTCATATGTATCTTTTAAAGACTCAGTATTTGGTATCTTATCTTTGGGGACATCCTTATAAATATTAATATTGTTTGGATGATAAATACTATTATCATCAAGTTTATCGGGCGGCTTGTCCCAAGATCTCCTTAACTCGTGCACTTTCTCTTCACTCAATTTTTTTTTCATTTCATCTTTATTTAAACCAGTTAGAGCACCATAATGCCTTTCATTTAACTCCCATGCTTTAGTAAATGAGAGATTTTTAAACTTATTCATTTTCATTATTAATTCTAAAGTTTTAATTGCTCTTGTTAAATATGATGTAAAAATGCTTTCTATCTCTATATTTAAATCTTTTATAAGATTTCCTGCCTTAACAGCTTCTTCCTCACCTTTTTTTGATAGTTCTACGTCTACCCAGCCTGTAAATCGATTTTCAAGATTCCATAAACTTTGTCCGTGTCTGACTAATATTAAATGACTCATTATAAATTTTTATTTATAAATATATTTATTAAATGTTAAAGATTTTATTTCATTTTTACAATTTATTATTAATAGTGTTATATATTTATCCAGGAAGTATTTTAGGGTTTTTGGTTTATAAAGATTTAGGTCGTCAGCCTCAAATAACATCTGATTTTTTTTCAATTTCATCTAATCATTTATATGTTTTTGTTATACTTAGTTTACTTGGTCTTTTATCAACAAAAAAAATTTATTTATTATTTTTATACTTAATTTTCATTTCAATATTTCTTGAGGCATGCCATATAATAATCCCAAATAGATCGTTTCAATTTTTCGATTTATTTGGTAATATATTAGGTGTTATAATACCATTCATTATATTTGCATTTTACAAATTTAGGAAAAAAAAATGAATACATTTGAAGATAGAAAAAAAAGTTTTGAAAAAAAATTTGCTCATGATGAAGAATTACAATTTAAAATTAATGCAAAAAAAAATAAATATATTGCTGAATGGGTCTCAGATATTTTGGAGTTCAAAGAAGAACAAAAAAAACAGTATATTCAAGATGTCATAAAAGCTGATTTTGCTGAGGCAGGTGATGAAGATGTTTTTAGAAAAATAAAATCTGACCTTGTAGATAAAAATATAAATGATGGCGAAATTAGATCTAAAATGAAAGAGTTTAATGATAAGGCTAAGTCAGACTTTATGTAAAATTTTTATTTTATTAATTTTTTTATCGAGCGAAGGTTCTAGTAATGATAAACTCTCAGGAACAGCAAAAGTAATTGATGGTGATACAATTTATATAAACAATTTTAAAATTCGTTTTAGTGGTATTGATGCACCTGAAAGTCATTATAAAGGTAAGTCACAAATTTGTAATTCTATCGAAACTGATGAAGAAATTTTTTGTGGGAATATATCAAAAAAAGCACTTAAAGATAAAATAAAAAACCAATTAGTTATTTGCATTCCAGAGAATAAAGATAGATATAACAGAATCATTGCTGAGTGTTTTATAGAACAAGAGAGCATATCTTCATATATGGTCAAAAATGGATATGCTTTTGATTATGTTAAATATTCAAAAGGCAAATATCAAAGTGATCAAAATTATGCTAAAGATAAAAAATTGGGTTTATGGGCAATGAAATTTGAATATCCATGGTCATGGAGAAAAATGAATAAATAAATTATAAATGTGTTAGTGATTCTCTTAAAAAAGTATGTACTATATTTTTTACTAATTTTTATTTCGGCTTGTTCGTCTATTCCTAAAAATACTGCTGACGGATGTTCTATATTTTCGGAAAGACATCTTTGGTATAAACACGCTAAAAAAACCGAATTAAAATGGGGAACCCCAATTTATCTACAATTAGCTATTATTAAAATGGAGTCTGATTTCGATTGGCTCGCCAAACCTGCAAGATATAAATTGTTTAAAGTAATTCCCTACAAAAGACCTTCCTCTTCATTCGGATACTCACAGGCCGTAGAAGGAACTTGGAAACAGTACAAAGAAGAAACTGGAAATAAATATGCATTAAGATCTAGATTTAAAGACAGTGTTGATTTTATAGGTTGGTATACTAACAAAACTGAAAAGATATTAAAAATTTCAAAAAAAGACTCTTTTAGACAATACATTGCATACCATGAGGGTTGGGGGGCATACAAAGATTATAAAAATAAACAAAAAGTGATCGGATTAGCAAAAAAAGTAGAGAAGCAATCAAAGAAGTATAAAAGACAATTAATTGATTGTGAAAAGTTATTAAGAACAAAAAAATATATTATTTTTTAACGAAGTTGTTTCTTTAGCTCTATATCAATTGCATCTATTCTTTTTGTATTTTTTGCAAGTGCCAAGTACATAGCTGGAGTAACATAAAGTGTAAAAAAAGTAGAAATTAACATTCCCCCAAGTATTGTGCATCCGACAGCTAATCTCGATCCCTCGCCTGCTCCAGGACCTATATTACCAACTACCAAGGGTACCATTGCAATCATGGTACTTAATGAGGTCATAATAATTGGTCTAAACCTTAAATAACATGACTCTTTTAAGGCATTCTCAATATTTTTTCCTGCTACACGAAGTTGATTTGTATAGTCTACTATCAAGATACTATTTTTAGTCGATATACCAATTAGTATTATCAAAGCTATTTGTGAAAATACGTTAATAGAGCTATTAAGGAGAAGTATAAAAACTAATCCTCCGAAAACTGCCAATGGTACTGTAAGTATAATGATAAAAGGATGAATAAATGAATTGAAAGTTGCAGCCATTACCAAGTAAGCTGTTAACATAGCTAGTGCAAATATAATGTATAATTCATTACTTGTCTCTTTAAGTTCCTCAGACTTTCCCTTCCACGTAATTTGTTTATCAGACGCAACTTCCGACATAGTATTTTCTAAAAATTTAATTGCTTCATCTAAAGTATAGTTCTCACTCAGATCTGCCGAAATAGTTACTGCTCTCTGTCTATTATATCTAGACAATTTATTTGCAGAACCCTCCTCTTTGTATTCAACTAAATTTGCAAGAGAAATAAGTTCTCCAGAATTTTCTGATCTTACAAATATTTTGCTCAAACCCTGTTGATTTTTTCTATCGTCTTTATACTGCTGTAAAATAATTGGATATTCTTTACCCAATTTATTAAATTTAGTAACTACCTTGCCTCCATAAAGTGTTTCTAAAGTTTCCCCAATTGTCTTAATAGAAATACCGAGATCCTTAGCTTTAATTTTATTTATTAGTAATTTAATTTCAGGCCTGTTTCTTGAATAATCAGACTCTATTCTAGATAAATTTGGGTTTTTTCTCATCGATCCTATTACCTTTTTTTGTGTTTCTTCAAGATCTTCGTAGGTATTGCCATAAATTACCATTTGTAAAGGTTTATTATAATTAGATGTTCTAATAGATTGAGGTGAAATTGGAAAAGCTAATGTTTGAGGAACAGTTACAATCTTTCCAATAGATTTTCTCATTATGTTTTGAGAATTTTCCGATCTATTTTTCCAATTATCCAATAAAGATATAATTAAAAAACTGTTATCGGCCCCAAATCCAGGCACAATCATTAAAAATTTTTTGTAAGGACTATTTTCAGTCTTTAAAAGGGGTATTAATCTTTTTTCAACATCCTTAGCTCTCTTTTGAGTGTAATCAAATGAGCTTCCTTCATCAGTAAATCCAATTACGAGATAAGCTCCTCTATCCTCTAAAGGTAATAGTTCTTTTTTTGTAAAATTATAAAGAATAGAAGATGCAATAATTATAAAAAACATAAATCCAATTATTATGTTTTTACGATGTAACCAAAAATGAAGGGTTTCTTTATAAAAATTTAAAAATCCAATAAAAAATTTATTAAAATTTTTTACTAAAAAATTTGATTTTTTTTTGTTATCTAAAAATTTACTTCCGAGCATCGGTGATAGAGTTAATGCAACCAAAGATGAGACCACTATTGCAAATGATAAAGCAATTGCAGTTTCTCGAAACAATGTTCCCGCTATTCCTTCTATAAAAATAAGAGGTAAAAATACAGCAACTAAAATTAATGTTGTGGCTATTATTGCAAAAGTTATTTGTTTTGACCCTTTAAATGCCGCAATCAATGGCGTTTCTCCTTGTTCAATTCTTCTATAAATCGCATCGGTCATAATAACGGAGTCATCTGTGATTATACCAATCGCTAAAATAAAGCTCAAAAGTACAAAAATATTTATTGATAAATCAAATATATAGATACCTAAAAAAGTTGCTATTAGGCTTACTGGAAGTGCAATTGCAGGCACTATGACCGCTTTCAAATTTCCTAAAAATAAATAAATAATTATTACAACTAAAATGAACGCAATAAATAAAGTTTTATATACCTCATTAATCGCTACACTTATATACGTAGCTCTATTAAAGGCGACTTCTAGATTTAATCCCTTTGGTAAATTAGGTTTAATTTGTTTAATTTTCTCTTTAATATCATTTGATAACTCAACTGTTGATGCGCCACTACGAGCGTAAATCCCTATACCAACAGAATTATAGTTTAATGCATTTTTACTTTGAGATCTAAAAAATGCTTTTTCAGATACTGGTCCAAATTCTATTTCACTTACATCCGATAATTTAATAACATTGTTTTTAACTTTTTTTATAGGAAGTTGTTTCAATTTATCCAAATTATTGTAAGATTTATCAATATTAAGTGTTAAATCTTTATTATCTGCCTCGAGTGAACCTGCCGGTAATCTGACGTTCTCCTTACGAAGAGCCAACTCAACTTCGTGCGTAGTTAAATTATATGCTGCTAATTTAATAGGATCAATCCAAACTCTAACACTTAGTTCTCTTAAACCACCTGTTCTTATTCTTCCGACGTTTTTAATACTTGAAAATTGATCAATTAAATATCTCTCTACATAGTCTCCTAATTCAAGGTCGCTCCAAGTTGGTGAAGATAAAGATAACCACATTGTTGTAGTAAAACCTGCAGCCTGTTTCAATATTCTTGGAGGATCAGACTCAGATGGAAGTCTTTCAACAACTCTTGCTACTCTTTCTCTTATATCATTTGCAGCATCATCCAAATCTACATCAGTATCAAACTCAATATTAATTTTACTCTTTCCATTCTCGGAGGATGAATCAATATTTTTGATACCCTCTGCTCCTCCAATAACTTCCTCAATAACTTGAGTTACTTCTTCATCCACTATTTGTGATGACGCAGAAGAATATGCAACATTTACTTGAACTACTGGTGGTTGTAACCCAGATGGTAATTCTCTTACAGGCAATTTCCAAAAGACAAATGATCCAAACAATACCAATATTAAAGATAATACCCATGAAAATGCTGGACGTTTAATACTTAATTCTGTGATTAACATTATTTATCTATTGGTTTAATTTTACCATTAGGTCTAACTTTTTTTAATCCCTCAGAAACAATAATATCACCAGAGTTTAATCCAGAGATAACCTCTACAATCCCATCGTTTCTAAGACCTATTTGAATTTCAGACCTGTTAGTGATGTTTTCCTCAGAAACCTTGTATACATAAGCTTTATTTCCTTCAAGGATGATGCTTGTGTCTGGAATACTTAAAGAGTCTCTTTTATTTAAACTTAAAGTTATCTCTAATAATGAACCCGGTATCAGTTCATAGTTAGGGTTGTCTATTTTAACTCTAGTTAAAATACTTCTCGTTTCAGCATTTACCCTGCTTGCAACAGCATCGATTTTTCCAAAAAAGATTTTGTCTTTAATTCCGGAAAACTTAGCAATGACGGATAAATCTTCTTTAATAACAGCCGCAAAATTTTCTGGTATTTTTAGATCTACATAAATCTCTGAACTATCATCTAATGTCACTATTATAGATTTTTCAGATCCTAGAACGTCTTCAGTTATACCCCTTACACCTAATACACCATTAAACGGTGCTACAATATTTTCACTTTTCAATTTTACAATTACTTCTCCCTTTTTTACAAATTTTTTAATATTTAAATCTGATAAAAGATTTTCTTTCTCAATTCTAAAAGTTTTAGTTTTTTTTGAAATTGCAGTGCCGAAACTCTCTATATTATCTGAAAATTCATTTTTTTTTACTTCGGATACAATTATTGATGGTGGGGGTCTCTTGCTAAATTTTTTTTTAAAATGATTACCAATCATGAATCTGCCAATAATGACTGTGGCGATAATTAAAAAAAAGATTATTATTATTGTTATAACTTTACTTGATTTTTTCATTTAAAATTTTTCCATACTCAGCCCAAGAGCCGTCATATATTGTTGGATTATAATTATTATTAATTAAAGAATATGCAAGTGCTAAAACACATGAAGTAATACCTGAACCACAAGAAAAGACTACATTATTATTATTTTTTTTGTCAATAATATTATGAAATATAATTTTTAATTCTTCTTTAACTTTAAATGTTTTGTCGGCTTTAAATACGTTATTGAATGGTATACAATAAGAATCTTTGATTGACCCACTTCTTACTCCATCCCGTGGCTCTTTAATTTTACCCTCAAATCTATCTTTAGATCGACCATCTATTAATTTAAATACTCTGGTTTTTATGTTGAGATTTACTTCTGCTAAATTTTTTACCATAAATTTATTTTCAATTGCTTTATAATTCGATTTAATTATTTCAGTTTGAGCATTAGTCATTGGAAGATTACTTTTCCTCCATTTCTTTAGTCCACCATCCAACACATAAACTAATTTTTTACTATGACCGAAATATAAAAACATATACCAAAGTCTACAGGAACTTAGGACGTCTGAGTCATCATAAATAATAATTTTATCGTTATTCGATATCCCCAATGATGACATTATTTTTTCCCAATCTAATTTATTTGGAAGCATATGAGGCAGACTTGAGTTCGAGTCTGAGTTTTTATCTATGTCAAAATAAATAGCATTTGGTATATGCCTCAAATAATACTCTTTTAAACTGTTTCTACTTTCATTGGGTAGATGCCACGAGCTATCTATAATTTTTACACTATCTTTATTTTCATACAACCA
This sequence comes from uncultured Pelagibacteraceae bacterium, assembly GCA_902609065.1. Taxonomy (GTDB): domain Bacteria; phylum Pseudomonadota; class Alphaproteobacteria; order Pelagibacterales; family Pelagibacteraceae; genus Pelagibacter. The sequence continues at coordinate 11,848 of CACLQJ010000004.1, read as the reverse complement.
TTCTGTTGATACTAAAGACATTTTATTTATTTTTCTAAATACTTTTGATGGTAGTCTTCAGCTTTACAGTAATTTTTACTTTCGGAAATATTAGTTACAATTTTTCCATTAAATTTATTATTGGTTTTATCTAAAACTTTTTGAGCAATTTGTTTTTGGTTATTTGATGTATAAAAAATTTCACTTCTGTATTGAGTTCCAATATCATACCCTTGTTGATTTAAAGTTGTTGGGTCGTGTATTTCAAAAAAATAATCTAATAATTGCTCAAAAGAAATTATTTCATTGTCAAATTCTATTTTAACAACCTCAGCATGATTTGTTTTACCTGTGCAAACTTCTCTGTATGTTGTTTTAGAATTAATTCCTCCACAGTAACCAACTTCTGTTTTTGATACGCCATTAAGTTTACTGAATTTAACTTCGGGACCCCAAAAACAACCAGCTGCTAGTATTGCTATTTCCATTGATATAAAATCTTATTTAACCTAAATTAATTACATGCTCTCCGAAAATCAATTAGGCTTTTTGTACATGTTTATGTCTGTTTGTGCCTTTTCTTTGATGGATATAGTTGTTAAATGGTCAAATGAGTATCCTTTGGGACAAGTCCTTTTTTTCAGGGGTTTTGTAGGAGCAGTTATTTATTTTTTAATAATACCCAGAGAAAGAATAAAAAATTTTTATTATACAAAAAAAGCAGGATTACATTTTTTAAGATGTTTTTTTGGACTTATAGCATTACTTTCAATATTTACAGCTTTGAGAAATTTGCCTTTAGCAACCGTTGTAAGTATATCTTTTGCGGCACCAATATTTACAACTATCTTTTCAATCTTTTTTTTAAGCGAGAAGGTTGGAATTTATAGATGGCTCGCAGTACTAATCGGATTTATAGGTATCGTAATTATAGCTGAGCCAGGTTTTACCGAACTAAACATATTTTATATTTACCCAATAATATTTTGTCTTGGGATGGCGTATGTGGCAATTTCAATTAGACAATTGTCTAAAACAGAACCTGTATGGTTAATTTCACTTTATTTTTCTCTCGCAATAACCTTAATAAGTTTAATTACTATACCAAGTGGATGGATTATCCCTAGTTTAAACGATTTTATTATATTGTCTCTTTTAGGGGTATTCGGAGGGGTTGCAAATTTATGGTTAAGTCAGTCATATAAATTTTCAGAAGTTTCCTTAGTTACACCTTTAAAGTATCTATCACTTGTTTTTGCAATTATATTTGGTTATTTTATTTGGGGGGAAGTACCAACATTTAAGACATTATCTGGAGCAATTTTAGTAATATTTTCCTCTGTAATTATATTTAAAAGAGAAATTAAATTAAAGAAACAGGTTTCGGTCCCTAGACATGACTAAGTCTCCCCATTATTGGAAAAAAGCAAAAATTTATTTATCAAAAAAAGATAAAGTAATGAAAACTTTAATTCAAAGATATGATGATACCACATTAACTACTCGAAAAGATGTGTTTTTCTCTCTTTGTAAAAGTATTATAGGACAGCAGATAAGTGTAGCTGCTGCAAATTCAGTTTATAAAAAATTTAATACTGCCTGCAAAGGAAATATAATACCAAAAAATGTTAAAAAATTAGGTATTACTAAATTAAAAAAATGTGGGTTAAGCAAACAAAAGGCTAAAGGAATAAAAGAGCTTTCAATAAAATTTATTAATAAATCTTTTGACCCTAATTTAATAAAAAAAATGAATGATGAGGAGGCCATAGAATATTTATCAACTTTAAGACAGATCGGAAGATGGTCGGCTGAAATGATTTTATTATTTACCTTTAATAGATCAAATATTTGGCCTGTGCAGGATATAGGTTTATTGAGAGCTATTTCAAATAATTATAATAAAAAATATCCTCCTCCTCTAAGTTTTGTAGAAAAATTATCTAAAATATATTCCCCGTATTGTTCTGTTGCTACATGGTATTTGTGGAGATCAATTGATGATGAGCCTATTCAATATTAAATCCCTCAACAATTTGTAAATTTCTTTTGCAAGTTTCTTTAACGATACCCCACTTTTCTTGATACTCTTTAGAATTATGACACTCTAATGCCTTATCAAAGCTTGGGAACTCCCATACAACAGTTCTTATAAATTCATCACCATCAATTAAATGATACTTCCCACCCCTAATTATCGGCTTTCCACCAAACTCTTTAATAATAGGCGTTGCTTTTTCAGCATACTCCTTAAGTTTTCCTGAATTATCAATTTTTTTATATGTAGCTATCCAATACCCTTTCATTCTTGTATCCATTTTTTATACTTAAATTCATTGTTTATTATATAATTTGGTAAAAGAGAAACCTCAACTTTCTCTAATTTTTCACCTTCACCTATCTTATAAGTTCTTTTATCAGCCCTAAGATTATAAATCGTTTTTTGATTAGATATGATACGTTCTATATCTTTTTCATCCAAAGATGATTTTTCAAATTCATTGTGGTGTAGATAAGACTTTAACTTATGTTTTATTTCTTGGGCAGATTTTATATTAGTAAAATGCCATCCACCATTTTTTTTAATCTCAACACTTTGATATTTTATCTCTGAAAATAAAGTGTCAAATCTATAAAATTTATATTTTCTATCTTTTATATTTCTCAACCATTGAGGACTTTTTAAATCCTTAAATTTACAAGCTTTGGTACCAACCCACTTAGTATTTGGTAATTTTAAATTAAACTTGTAATAAAACATATCTTGCTGAAACATTAAAATTTTCCTTTTCATATTAGAAAATGTATTTTGTTCTAAATTTGGAATTTCATCTATATCGGAAATCATAATAATATCCTCTTTATTTGCATTTTTTAATCCTTCAGAAATATAATTCCTGTGAGAATTTTCTCGATAAACTGCATTCATAATTTTATTATATTCCTTTTGCTTTTGATTAATAATTGTCTCTATATTAACAATTTCTCTAGGTATATTTTGATATACTAAGTAAATAATCTTATCTTTAAAATCTTTAAACTTATCTATATCAAATTTTAGTTTATTCTTTTCTCCACTGTGGGTATGTATTGACTCAATAATAACAAAATAATCCACAAACTTATTTAGCGTATTTAATCTAATATCTAATATTAAATCCTCATCAAAATACATAAAGCAATCAAAAATTTTCATAATTCTATTTAATAAAAATAAATACTATAATAAAACCATAAAATGGAAAAAAAATTAATTATATCATTTGAAGAATACCTTGATACAGTAGAAAAACTATCAATAGATATAACCAATAATTACAAACCGACAGTCTTGGTTGGGATAATGAGAGGAGCCGCGCCAATAATCGACATATTATCTCGAATTTTTAAATTACCTACAGCGTATATTGTTATACAGAGTTATTCTGGTAAAGGTCTTGAAGATCAACAAGGTGATTTAGTGTTTGCAAGAGAGATTAGTTCTATAGCAAATGCAATTGACTTTAAAAAAGTTTTACTTGTGGACGACTTGTCAGATACTGGTTTAACATTAAATAAAAGTATTGAATGGTTAAAAAACTACAAACCGATAAATAATTATATTGATGAGATCAAAACAGCCTGTTTATGGAAAAAAAAATCCTCAAAATTTAACCCAGATTTTTGTCCTATCAAGTTGGATAGTGATCCTTGGATAGTTCAGCCAACTGAACATTATGAGGAAATGAATATTGAAAGCATCATAAAAAAACAAAAAAAGGGCTAAACATTTTTGCTTAGCCCCTTTAAACCAAATTATCCAACAATAAAACTTACAACACTTAATGCAGCTACAATCCAAATAGCTGGACTAGTTTCACTAAATTTTCCTGTGAAAATTTTAATTAATGCGTAGGACACAAATGCAAGAGCAATACCATTTGAAATTGAATAGGTGAAAGGCATTGCTATCATTGCAAGAACTGCTGGCGCACTTTCAGCAATATCATCCCATTCAATATCTGTAATGTTTCGTACAAATAAAGTAGCAATGTAAATTAATGCTGCACCGTCTATTTCTTTAGGTAAAGATGTTGCGAGTGGACTGAAAAATAAACATGCAAGAAATAGAACTCCTATAACTAGCGAAGTCATTCCAGTTCTTCCACCAGCTTTAACTCCAGCAGCACTTTCTACATAAGTTGTAACAGTCGAAGTTCCTAACATAGATCCAGCGACTGTTGATACACTGTCTGATAACATTGCTTTATCTATATCTTTTATTTTTCCGTCTTTGCTAATTTTACCTGACACGTTAGCAACACTTGTTAAAGTTCCTGCTGTATCAAAGAAATCTATAAAGAATAGGGTAAATATCACGGTAACCATTGAAGCACTTAAAGCAGCTCCTAAATCAAAAGTAAGTAAGTGTGTCATCGGTGGTGGCGCAGACATTACACCATTAAATTTTCCGACTCCAGTAAGCCAGGCTATAGCACTAAAGGCTATAATACCAATTATTATATTACCTTTGACTTTAAACTTTTCCATTACGATCATTGAAATAAACGCACCAGCACCTAGTAATAACAAAGGATTTGATAAATCCCCAAGTTGGACTAATGTAACGGGATTGTCGGCTGTTAATCCCATGATTTCAAAACCTATAATGGCTAAAAATAAACCAATGCCTGCGCCAATACCTAATTTTAAACTTTTAGGAATTGAATTTATTAACCAAGCCCTAATAGGTGTAAGTGATATAATCAAAAATACCACACCCGCAACAAATACTGCACCAAGTGCTTCAGCAGGAGTATATTTCATTCCAAGACATACACCATAAGCCACAAAAGCATTTATTCCCATTCCTGGCGCTAAACCTACAGGCCATGTTTTTGCATAAAAAGCTGCAATAAAACATGCTATAGCAGTAGCCAATGCAGTAGCCGTAAATACGCCGCCAAAGTCAAAACCTCCATCGGCGAGTATAACTGGGTTTAGAAACATTATATAAGCCATTGTTAAAAAAGTAGAAACACCAGCTACAACTTCTGTCCTAAAATCAGTTTTATATTTTTTATAATTAAAATAATTGTCTAACATTAAACCTCCAAGAAATTTAAAGTAAACGATTCTTACTCAAAAATCTTATGTTTAATGATGATATGTGTTATGAATGTTATTAAAGGATCTTTTTTTTCAACTAATAGGTTAATATTATGGTGCTAAGTTAAGTTATAATTTTTGACACAATTAAATGGTTAAATAACATATGAAATTTAAAATAATTTTTATTGGCTTAATAGCATTACTTTTTTTAAACAGTTGTCAGACGATAAAAAATAAATCTGATGAAGTTGCAGAAAGAGAAAACCAGAAATTCGGCCTTTTTGTTGGAAAACAAGAATCTGAAATCAAATCTGAATTAGGCGTTCCCACAGATGACTATATTGACGAACTAGGTAATGAGACTTTAGTTTATAAAACAAAAAAGTATGGTATTCCTTGTGAAAGAAAATTTACTATAAATGCTAACGGTACTATAATTGGTTTTTCTTCAAGTGGATGTATTTGATACTTGTGGGGAATAATCCCCACAAGCAAGTTTATTACTTATTTAATCTCAATAAGTTTCTTTTTTTTGTGTTCAGGCATAATTCTTTCGCAGGCGATTCTTAAAAGACCATCTTTTAATTCTGCACCATTTACTTTTACATCATCTGCAATTGTAAACGATCTAGAAAATTGTCTTTGAGAAATACCTTTGTGAATTATTTCACCATTTACATCTTTATTCTCAGATTTATCAATCTGTTTTGTTCTTATAGTTAATAAATTATCCTCGAATTCAACTTCAACATCATTTTTGTTAAAACCAGCAAGTGCAACTTCTATTGAATAATTGTCCTTTCCAGTTTTTCTAATGTTATATGGTGGATAGTTTGATTGCATGCTCAAACCACCATTACCCAACATATTTTCAAATTGATCAAACATATCGTCAAAACCAATTGAAAATGGTCTTAGTGAGTTAAATATAGATAGATCCTTACTTGTCATGTTATCCTCCTTTGTTAGCAAGGTTATTTAAAGTCCCATTAGGCAACTTAAAAATTTATATGGGTACTATTATCGATTTTACAAGGGTTAAATTTTATTAGATACTTTTAGTGCAAATGCATAATCTAAAGCAATTTCTTCTATAGCCCCATCTCTACCAGACTTACCACCATGACCAGCATTCATTTCAGTTTTGAGTAAAAGCAAATTGTTATCAGTTTTGTATTCTCTAAGCTTTGCAGTAAATTTTAATGGCTCATCAAACAAAACCCTATTGTCGCTAAGACTTGTTGTAATAAGCATATGGGGGTAATCCATTTTTTTGATGTTATTGTAAGGAGCATAAGAATAAATATAATCAAAATGCTCTTTGTTACTTTTAGCATTTCCAAATTCATCAAATTCACCTATTGTTAGCGGCAGCGAATGATCTAAATTAGTGGTTAGAGAGTCGACAAAAGGAACAGCTAATATCATTGCTAAAAATAATTCTGGTTTTTGGTTTACAACTACGCCCATAAGCAAACCACCTGCTGAACCTCCAAAACCTATAATTTTTTTTCTTGAGGTATAATTTTTGTTTATTAAAAACTCTCCAACCGCAATGTAATCTTCAAAAGTGTTCTTTTTATTTAATAATTTACCCTCCTTCCACCATTTCATTCCTCTTTCCATTCCACCTCTAATATGTGCTGTCACCCAAATTATATCTCTATCGATCAAACTAAATTTGGTTGAAGAAAAAGATGGAGACATAGAACTTCCATATGAACCATATCCATAAAGTAAAACATTTGCAGTACCATTGACTTTAGTTTTTTTGTGACGCGTTAAAGTTATTGGTATTTTTCTTCCGTCGTGTGAAGCGCATTCAAGTCTTTCCACAATATAATCGTCTGGGTTATGTCCTGAAGGTATTTCTTGCTCTTTTACAAGATTTCTTTCTTTAGATTTTAAATTATATAAATATGTCCTTGATTGAGTTTTGGGTGAAGAATAACTTAAATAAATTAAATCTGTATCTCTATCCTTCTGAAAGAAAGATATACTAGGGTCAATAATTTTTTCATCTGTAAATTTTATTTCTTCCTCTTTATTAGTCTCTCTATTTTTTACAAAGATTTTCGGTAATGCATTAGAAATCTCAGATCTTAAAACCCAATTGTTTAAAAAAAATAAGCTTCCTATTAAAACTTCCTCTTGAGCGGGTATGTACGACTGCCAATCTTGAGATGATAAATCATTGCAATAATCAATTTTAAAATCCTCAGCGTTCTCATTTGTATGATTATAGAAATGATTATCCCATGAATTTATGGAATAGATTACCCCTTTATTTCTTTTTTTAATAAGCTTAGGTTTTGGAGTTTCTTCATTCGCTTTAAAATAATATTGTTCAGATGTATTGTGGTCCGAAGAGGTAATTACAAAATATTTTTCATCAGACGTTAAATTTATACCAACTGTAAATGCATCACTTTGTTCTTCGAAAATTAATTTATCTTTTGAGACAGGTTCTCCGATCTTATGCCTGTAAATCTTTCTAGGCCTGTGAAATTTATCTAGTTTAGAATAAAAAATATATTTATCATCTAGACTAAATGTTATTCCACCCGAAGTGTCTTCTATCTTTTCAGAAATAATTTTGTTTGTCTCAATATTTTTTAAATAAATTGTGTAATATTCCGATCCTTTTAAATCTAAAGAATAACCAAGTATTTTATCGTTATAACTAACTTCAAGATCCCCAACACCGAAGTACTCTGTATTTAATTTTTCTTTTTCTTCATCTCCATTCCAATACTCCTCCACTAAATCTGTTCCAATTTTTTTTCTTAATTTAATTGAATAATTTCCCTTTACAGTAGTTTTTGTCCAATATTCATACTTTTTATCTTTGAAGGGAATAGACTCATCATCTAATTTTATCCTTCCTTTTATTTCTTTAAATAAATCCTGTTGAATATTTTTGGTGTCTTTAAGATGATACTCAGTGAAATTATTCTCCTCTTCGAGATATTTCCTTACATCAGGATCAAGTTTCGAACTATCCTTTAAAACTTCAAGAATATTTGACTGATGAACCCAGCTATAATCATCTTCCCAGCTAGTATTGTGACAAGATTTAAGTTCAGTTTTCTTTTTAAGGTGTGGTATTTTCATTATATTTTTTTAATATATGAATATTTTTATTATAACACTTGTCATTTTTGTCTTAATTTATTTATTTCTTAATTGGTTTGCAAAAAGCTCAACAAAGAGGGTCGCAAAAACAATAAGATCATCAATTATCTTAGTATCTATTTTATTGGCTATTTTAATGGCGTTTGCTGGAAGATACATTTTTTCACTTCCATTTTTAATGATGATTTTGCCGCTTATAAAAACTAAAGCCGGACTTACTTTGTTACAATTCTTAAGAATATGGGGACTTCTAAGAGTTTTGAAAAATTACGGAAGATTCAATTTCGGAAATATAAATCAAAATTATAACAACCAATCAATATCATTAGAAGAAGCATACAAAATTCTCAATCTCAATCCAAAAAAAAAATATTCTAAGGAACATGTAATGAATTCTTATAAAAAAATTATGAAAAAAATTCATCCTGACATTAGCCCTGAACTCTCAAGATTAGCATCTATAGTTAATGAAGCTAAGGATACTGTGATTAAAGATATATCTTAACTGATTATCTCTTTTACTTTTGAAAAAATTTTTTTTGGATTAATTTTATCTTTACCTAAGGTATTGTGCGATACAGTCTCCTCTCCGTCAGGTATTATAGGGTACATTTTTGGACTATAACTTCCATATACAAGTGGTGTATCGGCCATTAAAACAATCGTTGGTAAACCTAAAGCTGCTGATAAGTGACTAAAACTAGAGTCGTTACAAATTGAAATTTTACAATTTTTTATAATTGGCAAGATATCTGAAATCTTAAGATTATCCAAAGGTATACATTTGTCTTTTAAATTTGAATCTAATAATTCGTTTAAAATTTTCTGTTCTTCAAAATTTTTTCCTGTTGCCAGATAAAATTTACAATCATAATTATTTTTAATTAATTTCATTACTTCTATAAATATTTTTGCTGGAACTCTTTTTGTTGGGCCCGATCCTCCTATACCCAATAAAATATTTATTTTTTCAGCGTCTATTTTGAATTTTTCTTTAGATAATTTAACTTTATCATCACTTATATCAATAACTGGGTTGCTTTCTACCTCAATATTTATTTTATCTTTTAAAAATTTTTGTGCAGATAGGATTATATGTTGCTTATTTTTTTTAAACAGTGGATAATGAAATATTTCTGGAATACCAGCAATTTTCGATATTAAATAAAATCTTACTGATGAGTTAAAGATAAATATCTTATCAAAATTATAACTTTTTAACTTTGAAATAAGTTTCAAAGATCCAAATATTCCGTCATGTTCTCCTTTTCTGTCTCCTCTCTCTAAAAATATAAATTCTTTTATAAATTTACTATCTTTAAATATTTCATTAGCTTTCGAATTTTTTTTAACAAGACATGTTATTGGTACTTTATATTTTTTAGAAATTGCCTCAATAAAAGGCATAAATATTACAAGATCACCCATGCCCATTCGATTTTGAATAACTAGAATATTCATAATACCTATTAAACTTTACTAAAAATTAAATTTATATAAATTTTATTAATGAACAAAATTCAAGGCATTTATGCGGCCTCATTAACAGTTTTTAACGAAGATTTATCGTTAAATGCGGAAAAAACAATTAGTCATGCTGACTTTTTGATTGATAATGGTTGTCATGGTGTAGTTTTATTAGGTAGTACAGGGCAATCACAATTAATTTCAATCTCTGAAAAAATTAAATTAATAAATTTAATTCCACAAAGTAAAAATTTTGACAATTTTATAATTGGAACTGGTTCTAATTCATTGGGTGATACTATAAACTTAATTAAAATTTCAATATCATTAAATTTAAACCATTTTTTAATTATGCCACCAGCATATTATAGTTATACAGATAAAAACGTAATTGAATATTTTAGCAAGATCATCGAAAGTGTTAGCGAATGTAAAATAATATTGTACAATTTTGAAAAACTTGCTGGATATAAGTTTAGTCTAAATTGTGTTGAAGAATTAAAAAATAAGTTTCCTAATCAGATTGTCGGCATTAAAGATAGTTCGTATAATATCTACGACAAATATAAAAAAAATGATTTGTCTATTTTTGTAGGCTCCGAAGAAAAATTATTATCTGGTCTGAAAGTTGGTTGTCATGGCGCAATTAGTGCCACATGTAATATAACGTCTAGTATTGCCAGAAAAGTATTCGATGATTTTCATTCAAATAAAATTCAAACACAGAATGAAAAACTTTGTAATATTAGAAAAGTATTTAAACAGTTCAATTTAGTATCTGGTTTACATTCATATATGTCTCAAAAAGATCCTATTTTTAAAAATGTTCTACCTATAATGGATTTATTACCAAAAGAAGAGGAAAAAAAATTATTTGAAGAATTAAAAAAATTAGATTTTAATATAAATTATTGAATTATTAAATTATTATGAAGAGACTAAAGAAATTTTTAAATAATCTTTTTAAAGAAGATGGATTTATTTTAGTCGATGCAAATAAAATTGAACATTTAATTGGCGCTCCCATTAAAAATCCACCTATAAAATTAAAGTTATTAGATAAAAGTCTTCATTATAAATTGCTAATTCTGCCAGATCTATATTTTGGAGAAGCTTATACAGATGGGTCAGCTGTAATTGAGAATGGATCTTTAACAGATTTTTTAGAAATTGCGATGAAAAATATTCGAAGAGGTAATACGAGTAATTATGCAGCTGTTATAAAAAAACTAATGGGGATTTTTAATTATGTTACTAAGTTTAATTTTGCTAAGAAGTCAAAATCAAATGTTGTACATCACTACGATATTTCTGAAAAGCTGTATGATTTATTTTTAGATAAGAATAGACAATACTCTTGTGCGTATTTTAAAAATGAAAATGAAAGTATTGAATTAGCTCAAAAAAATAAAATGAACCATATAATTAAAAAACTTAACTTAAAACCGAATCTTAAAGTTTTAGATATTGGTTCAGGGTGGGGTACACTAGCTCTTGAGATAGCAAAACAAAGCCAATGTGAGGTTTTAGGCATTACTCTTTCGGAAAATCAATTGGAATATAGCATGAAAAAAGCTAAAGAATTAAATCTTCAAAATCAAGTGAGGTTTGAACTAGTTGACTACAGACAATTAAACGAAAAATTTGATCGTGTGGTAAGTGTCGGTATGTTGGAGCACGTGGGTAAAAAATTCTATGGGTCGTACTTTAATGCCGTATCAAAATTTTTAAATGATGACGGTGTTGCTTTAATTCATACGATAGGCTCTGTAATGACACCTCGAGACCCGCACCCATGGATATCAAAATATATTTTTCCGGGGGGATATACTCCTAGTTTGAGCGAATTATCAAAATCAATTGAAAAATCAAATTTAATTATTGCTGACATGGAAGTTCTTAGAGTTCACTATTCACATACGTTAAGAAATTGGAAAAATAGATTTTTAGGTAAAAAACAAGAAGTTTTAAAAATGTTTGATGAAAGATTTTTCAGGATGTGGGAGTTTTATCTAGCAGGATGTGAAATGGCATTTAAATGGGGAGATCAGGTTGTATTTCAATTTCAATTGAGTAAAGAATTATTATCAACACCAAATACAAGAGACTATATTTATTAATTAATTATTGATAAGTCTTAATAACTTAATGAAGAAAAACAAAAAAAACAAAAAAA
>CACLQJ010000003.1 GCA_902609065.1 uncultured Pelagibacteraceae bacterium | reverse complement strand
ATTGATATCGATGCTGCCTGTCTACTTTGTCGTAAAATTGAAACTTCGTTTATTGCTAAATACTTTTTTATTTTATTATTTTTATTCTTAACTTTCATTTCTAAAGGTGAAATTGAAGTTGATTTTAATTTGTTTAATTTATTAATTAAATTTTTTGGAGAAAATTTATTCATCAAAAAACCGTAGTTTCCAGAATTAATTCCATAAAAATATTTATTTTTACTTATGTTTTTTTTTAAAGTTTGCAGCATAAAGCCATCTCCACCTATTACAATTACAATATTGTATTTAAGTTTCAGATTTTTAACTAACTTACGGGATATTACATTTCGTATTTTGACAGATTTATTATTATTATCAGAAATTATTTGAATTTTTTTCATAAATTAATAATTAAATTTTAATATGACCTAGTTTATTTATCAATTTTAATTGGTTATGAATTTTATACCTATGGTAGTTTTGAAACGATGTTTTGTGATAATTTTTTAATATTTCATCAAACATATTTCTAAAATGATCTACTTTTTTATCAATCTTAATTGATTTAACTTTATGTTTATCAAATATCTTAATGATTGTTGGTTTATTTTTTATTTTACTAAAAAATCTATCTACATAAATTGAGCAGTCTTTGGTAAATAATTCTATATTATTAGTATAATTTTGACCCTCTCCCCAAAAGTAAAATCTATTAAAATTTTTACTTTTAATGACAAAATAACCTCTTAAGTCTATTTTTTTTGTGATATTAAACTGTTCAATATTTTTTTTATTAAGCGATGTATTATTAAATAAGTAATTCTCTAATGATATTAAATAAACTGCTGTATCATAAAAAAAACCTCCTCCTAAATTTTTTTTGTATCTTTGATTTTTACTGTTCAAAGATGGAAATCTAAAATTTGAAACAACATATTTTAATTTTCCTATCTTTTTATCTTTTATGATTTTTTTTAGTTTATCATATGCAGGGTGATATAAATGCATAAATGCCTCAAATATTAATTTTTTATTTTTTTTGGATAAATTTAAAATTTCATTAATTTTTTTATCATTAGTAAGAAATGGTTTTTCACAAATTACATTATAATTTGACTTTAACGATTTTATTATAAATTTTTCATGAAGTTTGTTCGGACAACTAATATATACAAAGTCATATTTTTTTTTAAAAAAATCATATTCACTCAAAGTTTTATAATTTTTGAAGTTGTTTTTTTTATTTCTTAAAATTCCAGAAATTTTTATACTATTATTTTTTTTTAAGACAGATATTATATTTTTTTCAAAGTGGTATCCAGGGCCTATAATTCCAAGAGTTTTCGTTTTCATTTTTATAATAAGCTTAATATTGCTCTTAAATGTGGTCCTACTATAGGTCCGTGTTTGATTAAATTATTTATTTCCCACAATGTTAACCATTTATATCGTTTGCTTGGGAGTAAAGGTTTTCCTTTATACTCTATTATCCAGTGTAAATTTCTTTTTCTAAATAATCTTCCGCCATCTTCTGTTACCCACATTTTTTTTATAGTTTTAAAATTTTTTTTAAAAAACTTGTTTAAAACTTTATTTCTTTCACCATGGTGAACTCTATCTAAATTCGAATAGGTTCCTTGTAGGGACGGACTTAATTGAATATCTTTATAATTGCCCGGCTCAAATTTTGCATCAATTAAATAATGGGGTAAACTTTTAATTTTACACCTCACTAGTCCAATAATACCTCCTTTAAAACCAACTTGAGTTAGGAATGGTTGATCCCAACTTGATATTTCTCTTTTTGAATTTAAAACTCTTTTGCCTTCCACGATAAAAAATTTTTTACTTTTATGTGTAATATTTCCTTGTTTTTTATTAAAATTCCACTTATTTAATTTTTCCAAATGTATAGAGAAAACTTTGCTTTTATCTATCTTTCTAATATTTTCGTACCATTTTATAATTTTCTTGATATCTGTGTTTTTCCAATTATGTAACTTTTCAACTGTATTTTCATAAAAAATTTGATTTTTTTTTTCAAAAAAATTTTTTTTTTTCAAATAAGCCAGATAATCATCTAACATTAATTGATAATTATTTTTTTTAAGTTTCATTTAATTATTCATCTAACCAACTTTGATACTTATCCAAATTATTTGTGATGTATAGGGGCAATTGTTGATTAGATAATTTTGATAAATTAACACTTGGGTCATCAGGCTTTCTGTTATGTGCAAATATTACTTTTTTTTCATTAATCATAGATTTTATATCTTTTAAACCCAATCCACTATCCTCAACTTCATTATGATGTCCAAAATTAAGCATTTTGTCCTCTATTTCCTCAGGTGATTTTAAATTTGAAAAATGCCATCCACCATCATCAATAATTTTTATGTTTGAATATTTTGTTTTCGAAAAAAAAGTATCTAAACGCCAAAAGGGATATTTTTTTGGTTTAAGATATTTAAGCCATGTTGGACTTAATAAATTTTTAATTTTACATGCTCTCGTACCGTACCATGGATGCAAATCATAATATAAATTAAACTTAAAATAACATAGTTTAAGCTTGGCAATAAGAATATTGTTTCTTATGTTTTTAAAATCAAAGTTTTCATATTTGGGTATTTCGTCACTATCATTTAAAGTAAATATGTCTTCTGGACTTGCGTCTTTCAAACATTTAGTTGCAGTATCGTAAGATTGCTCTATTCTTTTTAAACTATTGTGTCTTTTTTGATTACTTTGATTTATTGGAGTATCTGATTGATTAATTTCTATTATACCATCTGGTTCGTTTTCAATAACTTTGTAAATAATTTTATCTTTAAATTGTTTATGATCTTCAATATTAAAATTTAGTTTCTTTTTTTTTCCACTATGAGAATGTTTTGCTTCGATAACAATAAATTTATCCACATAGTTATTGAGCATATTTAGTCTCAAATCAAAAAGCATGGGTTCGTTGTAATAGGTGATACAATCGAAAACTTTCATTTTAGTGGTGCCCTCGGCCAGACTCGAACTGGCACTCCCAAAAGGGCAAGGATTTTAAGTCCTTTGTGTCTACCAATTTCACCACGAGGGCATGAGTTATTTTCATGAGTGTTTATGCTAATATTTATAATTCAACAAGAGGAATAAGTAAAATTTTTTTACTTCTAAAAAAGTTATCAGAACTTACTTGCCACTTCTATTGTAGCCCCGTATTCTGGTATTTGACTGAGTAGATTGTAATTTGAACCTAATTTAATATTAAAACCACTTATAATTTTATTATAATTTAGTGAAGCATTATCATTTTTTAAAGCCATTGCGAATTTAATATTTTCTGTTGGTACATAACCAGCTGAAAAATAAATCTCATTTATATATCCACTACTTATAGCATGAAATCTTTCAAAATTAGCAATTAATGACCATCCACTTTCGTAAGTTACATCAAAACCATAACCTATTCTAAAATTTTGATGTGCCTCTTCATCAATATTAATTGAGAACATTGTGCTAGGATCATTTACATAATAAAAATCGGCATCTGATGTGGGACTAAAGTCGATTATATATTCAAATTTACCTGTATGATTAATTATTCTATCCTCATAGTGTCTAACGGTTTTGTCTAAAAGCAAACCTACAGTTCCGAAACCACTAATTATTTCATGCTTTTTAAATAATAAGGTATCTGTTGTTGTTCCGAATTGGTTTTCTTCTTCATACTCATCCAGTCTTGTGTATCCTAAATCCAATTTGATATTTGGTATTAAATTATAATTTTCCTTATTGATTCTTTTGCCAAAATTAATAGTTCCATAAATCTGATTTCCATTTCTACTGCCTTCAAGAATAGTGGTGTTTTCCTCTCTCTTTATATTAAGATCTATATGATTAATTCCAATTATAGCATTTGTTAAAAAATTTGAGTCAATTAGTCTTGTTCCGTACATGGATAAACTATATGTTTTTGCAAAAATGCCAGATAAAGAGGGAATTACATCTATGTTCTCGACACCAAATTGAAATGCATAACCATGCATGATATCTTCACCTTTTCTTCTATCGGCACCAACAACAAATCCCGATGTATGAATGTTTCTAGACAATGAGCCTGATTTTGCATTAGTTTTACCAATTCCAATTCTTCCTTCATTCCATTTAAACCACTCATCGTCTTTTTTTCTTTTTTCTCGTTTTATATTTGGTTTAATTGTATCAACTAATTTAGCTAATCTTTGATCTGAAAAACTAATTTGCGCTTGTAAATTATTCAAATCATCATAATTTTTGTGACGTCTTAACCACTTTATACGTCGCATAATAGGCAATGTATTATGTTTTATAACTCTTTTTGAAAGTTCGACCTGTGACTCTAATAAAGAAATGACATTTTCATCTTTACTTGCGTCTTCACAATTTAAAGTGAAACTACACGAAGCTAAATATTCTATAACTCTATTATCACCAGCATCAATATCATCTGTAACATATAATCTTGAAAACTTTTGAGCAAAAATAAAACCTCTCATATTCGAATGATCACCACTTAAAGAATATGCGGTAAAACTAGAAGAGATCGTACTAATATCCCAAGCTGAACTTAAAGTAAATTTGTTCATATTATTATTTTGGTTCCCACCAACGTATAGTTCGGTTCCTAATGAATTAAATTGAACATTTCTCATATTATTATCAGCACTTACTAAAGATGCTGATACTGCACCTACTGAAACATTTGATGAAGTAATATCCCAAGCATTTGTTAAAATATATTCTTTTAATTTATGATTGTCTTTTCCAGATACATACATTCTTTTTCCGTCGGGTTTAAAAGTTAAAGTTCTTAATTGGTCTTCGCCTGTGACGTTATATTTAGCACTGAATGTAATTGTTGATGTGTCCCAAGGTGTAGAGAGATCAAACTGATAAACTTTGGTACCTGTATTCGCAATTAAAAATAAACGTGTTCCATCGGGTTTGAATTCGATTGCATGAGGCAAAAATGCTAAATTAACACCATCCACCTCTTCGACTCTAGTATTTGAAGCTTCTATTGCTGTACTAATATCAAAAGGTGTAGTCAAAGTATATTGTATAATATTAACCGCACGTCCTATATCGCTACCTGTTGTACCATTCCGCTCAGTAACATACATTATTGTTCCGTCTGGTTTAAAGTTAATCCCTCTAATTTGATCTGTTTGCGTCGTTACAACTTTCTCTTGATTAAATGTTAAAATGGCAAATGCTTCAGTTGCAACTATGAGACTAAAAAATAAGGTTATTAAAACTTTTTTCATAACACTTAGGGTTTTATTTTCATGAGTATTTACAATTAATATTTATAATTGAACAAGATAAACAAGTAAATTTGTTAATTAATAGAAAAACACTAGTTTAAGCTAATATTTCACTTTTTCTAAAATATTCCCCTTAACACCAAAGAGATAATAACCTAGACCATCTAAATTATAATTTCTTGTTTTACAACTTGGCGCAAATTTTAATTTCCAATTAAATCTATCAGCTTCTTTTAATTTATTTATTATGTGTAAATAATTTGGATGTTTATATTTTCCAAGCTCAAATAAGCAAAAAATTTTATATGGATCATATGGATCTTCTCTTGTTGGTGTTAGGTAAACTGAGTCCATAAATTGTGGGCACATATCTATATTATGTGCATAGATTTTTCCAATTCTAGGACTATTAGGATCTACTGAATTTAACATTGTCCTTTTGTCTCTGTTTTTTAAATGACTACTATGGCTCTTAAGATTTGATGATTTAATCCAGGGCATACAATTTGTCCCCATTCCTTGAGTATGAAGTAATTCATGAAGGGCTATTGAAGCTTTTCGCTTATCAGTTTTCACATATTTGCTTCTTAAAAAAATGGAACCAAATCCTATTCCCGCCTCTCCACCGTCGACACTATTGATATCAGCAAAATTAAAATAAATTTTTTTATTATTTGTTTGACCTTTTTTTCTGTATAAAAAAGGTGTTATGTCGTTATTTGCCCATTTATGGAGATCTTTAAAATTTTTATCCATTCTTATAAAAGTAATATCTAACTTTCCATCTGCTCTATAATCAAACTTATATTTCCTTGGTATCTTGTCGCCTTTTTTGTTTTTACTAGTAGAAATTTCCATCCATTTATTCATCATTAAGATTATTTTTTCCATTTTCCCATTTATATCTAGTTCTCTATCCTCACTATCTTTAGCTAACAAATAATTAAAATGAATTTGATAATCATCAGTTACATCAGGCTGATCTTCAAAAAACCTACCTGGTTTTTCATCTAAAGCACAAAGGGTGGTGCTGAATAAAGTAATTATTGATACAAGTAAAATCTTTTTCATAAATTTATTATAATGTTTAATGTAGTCATGAACATTATATCATCCCTTAAAAAAAGACCAGAAATTATAGGTTTTAATTAAATGCAAATAGTTATTTTGTATATATAAATTTATAAAAGTTTATAAATGATAAAAAATTTTCTAATAGTTTTATCTAAAATTTTAATTCTGATTTCAATATCCTCAAATGTTTTTTCAGATGCTACATTTGTTAGATCAGCACAATTTCATGAGGCGCGGCAGCTTACTGGGCATACTTGGAATTCGGATGGTACAATACTTCATATATCATCCTCGCAAGCTAAAGGTAACGGTGTAAACACTTCAGCCATAGATAAAGTTTTTCGTTACCAGTTATCGACTGGATTTGACTTGTCGACAATAACAGGTTCTTCAACCTCTCTTGATATAAGAGTTAAAACTTTGTGTGGACCTGGATCTAATGCTACTCATGGTAGTTTTCAGCAACCTGAAGGATTAACTTTTAACAATGATGGGACGAGATTATTTATTTCAAATAAATTACAGAGAGGTGGAAGTACTCATTTAGCTGTTTGTCAGCTAGATGTAGACTCAGCATTTAACGTTCCTGGGGGTGTTACAGCGATAGATCCTAAAGGTATTCAAATTGATAATGGAGGAGTTTCTGATGTTGAAGATAATAATGCTCAAAGTGCAAGTGGTATTGTTTTTAATGATGATGGATCTAAAGTTTTTCTAACTAATCTAAACACAGATACAATATATGAGTTTGATTTATCTACAAATTTTTTAATATCGACTGCAACTTATAATGATGCAAATTTTCACCCAACAGAAAATAGTTTTGATAGTATTAATGGAATTGCCTTTAATAATGATGGAACCAGATTATATGTCGTAGAATCGGCTCTTGATGATATACATCAATACACACTTTCAACAGCCTACGATTTAGATTCCACTATAACGTACGAAGGTGCATTTGACGGGAATGATACTGAGGGTATAAGAACTAAATACAGAAGCGCCGGTGTAAGTAATTCATCACTGTCCGGGGTTGCAACACATATTAGTTTTAACAACGACGGAACAAAATTTTTTGTTTCAACTGGTCAACATATAAATAATAGTAATAGACAATTTATTCTAGAGTATAGTTTAAGTGTGCCTTATCAGGTTATTGATGTTGCGCCTATACTTTCATCGTCTTCTCCCGCTGATAATGCTACTGATATTGAGGTTGATAGTAATATCACTTTAACTTTTTCTGAGGCTGTTGATGCAGAAATTGGTGGAAATATTTTTATAAAAAAATGTTCAGATAACTCCACAGTTGAAACTATAGATGTGAGAGGAAGTAAAGTTTCAGGTTCTGGAGGTGAAACTATCACAATAAACCCGGACGTAACATTAGATCAGGGCACATGCTATTATTTAAATATAGAAGATGATGCATTTGATGATGCTTCGAGCAAAGACTATGCAGGAATAACAGATGGCACATCGCTGAACTTTACAACCGAAGGAACTGCTGTGTCATCAAATCCAAATCCATTACTAAATAAACAAGTTGTTGCTTTAATAGAGGCACAAACCCAAACACCAAAAGATTTGGTCCAACACATTACTACACCAATTTTTAATCGTTTATATTGGTTAAAAGAACATAAAAAGGGAAATAATTTATTGGTTCAAAAATTAAAAATAAAGTTTTCCAATTCAACACTAAATAAATTAAATAATGCATTGCAAGTTTCTAATGAGTCGATTGAAAATTCAAAAAATACTTCTGATGAACTGAGTAAATGGTTGTTCTGGAGTGAAGGAAGCGTAAGTATCGGTAGAGTTGGTGATACATCATTATCAGCGTCAAAAGAAGTAAGAAGTGATGGTGTTACACTTGGTATGGACAAGTTATTAAATAATGATCTTACAATCGGATATGCATTTAGATTTAACAAAGATGGTGTTGATGTAGGTGAAACTGGCACCACATTAGATACAAATGCAAAGAGTTTTTCCATCTATGGTAATTACCCGACAGATTTAAATAAACATTTTGAAACCGTTATTGGATTTAACTTATTAAATCTAGAAAGTTTGAGAGTTGATGGGGCTAAAGAGCTAAAAGGATCAAGGAACGGAAGACAGGTTTATGGATCAATAAAATATCTTGGTATTATAGGTGGAGAAAACTTTAATTTTAGCCCTAACATAAAAATAGATTTTAGTGACACTAGCTTAGATGAATATAGTGAAATTGGGACGTCAGCTTTAACATTTCAAAAACAAAATGTTCAAACTACAAACATTTATTCAGGATTTATATTAAGTAATACAATTGATTTCGAAAACTTTACTGTTAAACCTAATGGAGGAATAGAAATTGGATTAGATATAAGTCCATCATCAGAAGTTAAGCTTAACTATGTTTCAAATCCAAACACTGTTTTCATAAAATCTATTGATCATAAAAACGAAAAATTATTGAATACAAATTTAGGTTTTGACTTAACTTCAAATAATGGTTTTTCACTTATATTGCTCTATAAAAGGAATCAAAATACAAATGGTTATAGCGATACTTTATCTTTAGGGGTTGGGTATGTGCCAGAAGATAATGTTGGATACGAAGCCAATATAAAAAATGGATTAGCGAATTTTAAATTTAATAGGAAATTAGATTATTTTGATATTAATTTAACTTCAGAATATGACTTAGTAGGTATCGATCCAAATTACGAATTGAATTTAGGAGTTTCTACTAAATTCTAAAATTATTTTTTTAAAGCATTTTTTAAATATTCAATTTTTAAATTACAGTCTTTATAACCTTGCATAATTGTATTTAAGTATCTTTCTTTAGGATACATAAAGGGTGATTTATTAATCATCGTATATGTCATTATTTTTTTATTGTTATAATTAAAATAATATTTTCCATATAATACTGGGAAGTCTTCGTATAAATCTAATTTTTTTTCATCGATTTTAGAAATTTTAAACAAAGCACCTGGAACAAATGAATTTCTTTTTGGCTCTATATCAGCCGCACGATATATACTTCTAAAAGTTAATCGAAAGTCTTTTAAATTAAATTTTTTAAGAAATTTACTATCCTTACACCTTTTTTTCATCTGAAAATGATTAAGATTACTGCCGTATGCAAAATAAAGCATTAATCTCTTTCAACTACCTCAATTTTTTTATCATTTACAAAACTCATCACGTCTAAACTACATTTGTTTATTAAGTTTTGATCATCAGACCTCATAACAATTGAAACACCAAGCTTGCCTGCTTGAAAAAATGGATAACTTCCAATTTCTACATCCTGATATTTGTTTTGTACATCGGTAAGAGAGTCAGCAATATGACTTTCAAAAGTTCTAAGGCTAATTGTATGACTTATAATTGGATTACCACCTACAATTTTATTTTTTATTCCACCTAACATTGATTTTAAAATTGATGGTACGCCTGGAAGGACAAAAACATTTTCAACATAAAAACCTGGAGCACCACTTGTAGGATTAAGAATTAAATTAGCTCCTCTAGGCATCCAAATCATTTTTTGTCTGCCATCATTGAACTCTCCTGGTTTATAATAAGCTTCTAAAATTTTGTAACCTTCCTCGTGTTTTTCGTAAGGCAAGTTAAAGGCTTTAGATACTGACTCAGAGGTAATATCATCATGGGTTGGTCCAATACCACCTGAAGTAAAAACATAATTATAATTTTTTCTCAATAAGTTTACAGTACTAACAATCGTCTCCTCCACGTCTGGTATTACTCTTACCTCACCTACTTTAACACCGAGGGAATTTAACCATGTTGCTAGCGTGCTTGTGTTAGTATCTTGAGTTCTGCCAGATAAAATTTCATTACCTATAATTAATATTGCAGCATTAAATTTTGTATTTTGGCTCATTTTATATATATATTTTTATCCATGAAATTTACCAAGGCTTTAATTAAAGGCAAATTTATCAAAAGATATAAAAGGTTTTTTGTAGATGTTAAAGTAAATAAAAATAATATTACTGCCCATTGTCCGAATACAGGATCAATGATGGGTTTATTAAATGAAAACAATGATGCATGGGTTCTAAAAAATGATGATCCCAAAAGAAAATTGAAATTTACCCTTCAAATTTTAAAGGCAGGAAACAATCTTATTGGTGTAAACACGCATTTAGCAAACAAATTGGTTAATGAGGGATTAGAAAATAACAGTTTTTCTGAATTTAAAGATTTAGATGAAATAAAATCTGAAGTCTTTTTTAATAAAGAAACACGTTTTGATTTTTTAGTAGAGAAAAAAAAAAGCAAGTACTTCATAGAAGTAAAGAATGTAACTCTTATTCGTAAAAATAATATTAGTGAGTTTCCTGACTCTGTAACGTCTAGAGGTAGCAAACATATAAAAACTTTAATTGAAGCTTCAAAAAAAGGCTATCAATGTTATGTATTATTTTTAGTACAAATTAGTGATTGTAAATATTTTAAGATAGCTAAAGACATTGATTATGAATATTATCAAAATTATATAAAAGCTAAAAAAGTAGGTGTAAAGTTTATAGCTTATAATTGTAAGGTAGGGTCTAAAGAAATTAAAATAGATAAAAGAGTTAATATTATAGATGAATGATTTTAAGGAAAAATTTGATAAAATGAAAATTGCTGGAAGTCTTGCATCTAAGACTTTAGATATGCTTACTGATGAAATTAAAGTAGGAGTCTCAACAGATAAAATTGACAAATTAGGGTTTGAATTCATAAGAGATCATGGTGGTTACTCTGCCCCGCTGTTCTACAGAGGTTTTTCAAAATCATTATGTACATCTTTAAACCATGTAATTTGCCACGGTATACCCGGTGAAAGAGTTTTAGAGGAAGGTGATATTTTAAACGTTGATGTAACTGCAATAGTAAACGGCTACTATGGTGATACAAGTAGAATGTACTCTGTTGGCAAGATCTCTGTCAAAGCTCAGAACTTAATTAATGCAACATATGAATCTTTGATGAAAGCAATTAAAATATTAAAACCTGGAATTAAACTAGGTGATATTGGAAATGAAATTCAAACATATGTTGAGGAAAAAGGATTTTCTGTAGTAAGAGATTTTTGTGGACATGGAATAGGCGATAAGTTTCATGAGCCTCCTAACATACTTCATTATGGTAAAAAAAATTCTGGAACAGAGCTTAAACCGGGAATGACTTTTACAATAGAACCAATGATTAATGCTGGAAAGTATGATGTTAAAATTTTAGATGATGGATGGACAGCTGTTTCAAAAGATAAATCTTTATCTGCACAATTTGAACATACTGTAGGTATAAAAGATAATGGATATGAAATTTTTACAGAATCTGCTAAAGGTTATGTAAAGCCTCCTTATAACTAATGATTGATAGATATTCTAGAAAAGAACTTAAAGATATTTGGTCGGAAGAAAATAAATACAAAATTTGGCTTGAAGTTGAAATCGCTGCAGCGGAGGCAATGGAGAAATATAAAATCATACCAAAAGGTGTTGCCTCGATTGTTAAAAGAAAAGGTAAAATTAAAGTTAAAAGAATTCACGATATAGAGACCAAAGTAAAACACGATGTCATTGCATTCCTAACTTCTATTACAGAACAAGCGGGTATTAAGGCAAGGTATTTGCATCAAGGTATGACTTCATCTGATGTTTTGGATACAAGTTTTAATATTCAACTATTACAATCAGGCAAAATTTTAATTAAAGATATTGATAAAATTTTAAATGTTTTAAAAAAACAAGCGAAAAAATATAAAATGACCCCATGTATTGGAAGAAGTCATGGAATTCATGCGGAGCCCATAACGTTCGGTTTAAAGCTAGCTTCGTTTTATGAAGAATTTAAGAGAAATAGAATTAGAATGATAGATGCCGTTGAAAATATATCTACATGTGCAATCTCTGGTGCAGTAGGAACATATGCTAACATAAGCCCTAAAATTGAGGTTTACGTTGCAAAAAAATTAAAATTAAAACCCGAACCTATATCAACTCAGATTATTCCTAGAGATAGACATGCTCATTATTTTACAACTTTAGGAATTATTGCAGGATCAATTGAGAGAGTAGCAACTGAAATAAGACATTTACAAAGAAGTGAAGTTTATGAACTTCAAGAATTCTTTTCTAAGGATCAGAAGGGTTCTTCTGCTATGCCTCATAAAAAAAATCCTATTCTTTCAGAGAATTTAACTGGACTTTCAAGGATTGTTAGAAGCCATGTAATTCCAGCATTAGAAAATATCTCATTATGGCACGAAAGAGATATTTCACATTCAAGTGTAGAAAGAGCAATTGGTCCAGATGCAAATATTACTTTAGATTTTGCCCTGGTGAGATTATCTAATTTATTAGATAAGATGATTATATATCCAAAAAAAATGATTAATAACTTAAATTTGACAAAAGGGTTGGTATTTTCACAAGAGGTAATGCTAGAGCTGACTAAATCTGGAATGTCAAGAGAGAAATCATATAAATTAGTGCAAGGACACGCAAAAAAAAGTTTAGCAAATAATATTAATTTAATTGAGCTTTTAAAAAAAGATAAATCAATCACAAGTATAATTGAAGAAAAGAGAATTAGTAAAATATTTTCTTACGAAAAACATTTTAAAAATGTTAATTATATATTTAAGAGGGTATTTAAATCATGAAAAAAGGTAAAAAATTATATGAAGGTAAAGCAAAAATAATATATGCAACAAATGAAAAAAATTTTGTAATTCAACATTTTAAAGATGATGCTACGGCATTTAATAATAAAAAAAGAGCAAAGATAGATGGTAAAGGAATTTTAAATAATAGAATATCTGAGCATATCCTTAAAAACCTTGGCCAGGTAGGAATTAAAAATCATTTAGTTAAAAGAATTAATATGAGAGAACAACTAATCAAATCTGTGGAAATTGTTCCAATAGAATTTATAGTAAGAAATATTGCCACTGGATCACTAACAAATAGATTGGGCATTGAAGATGGAACAGTTTTAGAAAACCCATTAATTGAATATTGTTATAAAAATGATGAACTTGGGGATCCATTAGTATCAAAAGAGCATATATTTACGTTTAATTGGGCCACAAAAAAGGAAATAGAAAAAATTGATAAATATTTACATAGAATAAATGACTTTATGATTGGCATGTTTAGAGGCATAGGGATAAAACTAGTTGATTTTAAAGTTGAATTTGGAAGACATAAAAGTGGTAATAAAAACGAGATAATTCTAGCTGACGAAATAAGTCCTGATACATGTAGGTTGTGGGATATAAATTCTGAAAAAAAACTAGATAAAGATAGATTTAGAAAAAATTTAGGAAATGTAATGCAGGCTTATCAAGATGTGGCTAGAAGACTAGGTATTCTTCATGAAGAATCTAATATAAGAACTGTTAAATTTCCTAAGCCAAAAGCGGTTAAGATAAAAAAAAATAAATGAAAATAAAGGTTATTGTAACTCTTAAGAGTGGCGTATTAGATCCACAAGGTAAAGCTATACAACAGACTTTGAATGGCATGAATTTTTCTGATGTCAAAGATGTTAGGCAAGGTAAATATTTTGATATTGAGGTGAATGAAATAGACGAGACTAAAGCTAAATCTAAAGTTGATGATATGTGTAAAAAACTTTTAGCAAATTTAGTTATTGAGGATTATAAAATATTATAGTCAATGAAATCCGCAGTAATAATTTTTCCAGGATCTAATTGCGATAGAGATATGGATGTTGCACTTAAGAAATATGGTTTTAAAAATCATATGGTATGGCACGATGATATTGATTTACCTAAATCTGACTTGGTAGTTTTGCCTGGGGGATTTTCTTACGGTGACTATCTAAGATGTGGAAGTATTGCTGGAAAGTCAAAAATCATTAAATCTGTTATTGATTTTGCGAACTCCGGGGGTCTCGTTCTTGGTATTTGCAATGGATTTCAAATATTGACTGAAACTGGTTTATTACCAGGGGTATTACAGCAGAATAAATATCTTAATTTTATTTGTAAAAATGTTCATGTGAAAATAAATGACAAAAGTAATAAATATTTTAAAAATATAAAGAAAGATATTTTAGAATTACATATTGCGCATAATGAAGGTAATTATTTTTGTTCGGGAGATGAATTAAAAACTATAAATGACAACAGTCAAATAGCATTGACATATTGTAACAGCAAAGGATCTGAAAATGATGAAACAAATCCAAATGGAGCTATTAGTAATATTGCTGGAATATTTAACAAAAATAAAAATGTTTTAGGTATGATGCCTCATCCAGAAAGAATGATTGATAAATATCTTTCGGGGGATGATGGTTCGATTTTTTTTCAAAATTTAATGAGTAATTATAAATAATGGAAGTAAACGAACAAATTGCTGTTGATCATGGATTGACCAAAGATGAATTTAAAAAAATAAACGATCTTCTCAAAAGAAAACCAAATTTAACAGAGTTAGCAATATTTTCTGCAATGTGGAATGAACATTGTTCTTATAAATCCTCAAGAAAACACCTTAAAAATTTACATACAAAAGGATCTAAAGTAATTCAAGGTCCTGGCGAAAATGCAGGAGTAATTGATATTGGGGATGATGATGCGATAGTATTTAAAATTGAAAGTCATAATCACCCCTCTTTTATTGAGCCCTATCAAGGAGCTGCAACTGGAGTAGGTGGAATTATGAGAGATGTATTTACAATGGGTGCTAGACCTATTGCTAATCTCAATTCTATCCATTTTGGCTCAACTCAACATAAAAAAACTAAAACTCTATTAAGGGGAGTTGTAAAAGGGATAGGTGGATATGGTAATTGTATTGGTGTTCCAACAATTGCGGGTCAGACAAACTTTGATGAGTCATATAATGGGAATATTTTAGTTAATGCAATGACACTTGGCCTTGTAAATAAAAAAAAAATATTTTACTCAAAAGCTGCAGGATTGAATAAACCTGTAATTTATGTTGGTTCAAAAACTGGCAGAGATGGTATTCATGGCGCTAGTATGGCGTCAGCAATTTTCGACGATAAAATAGAGGAAAAAAAACCAACAGTTCAAGTGGGTGATCCATTTACTGAAAAATTATTACTTGAAGCATGTTTGGAACTTATGAAAGAAGACTCTATTATATCAATTCAAGACATGGGTGCTGCAGGGTTAACTTCTTCAAGTGTAGAAATGGCTTCAAAAGGAAATCTTGGTATAGAGCTAGATCTCAGCAAAGTTCCATGTAGAGAAGAAAAAATGACACCTTATGAAATAATGCTATCTGAAAGCCAAGAGAGAATGTTAATTATTTTAGAAAATGGTAAAGAAGATAAAGCAAAAAAAATCTTTGATAAATGGAATTTAGATTTTGCAGTTATAGGCAAAACTACAAATACAAAGAACCTTGAATTAATTTTTAATAGTAAGGAAGTAGCAAAAATACCAATAGATTTTTTAGCCGAAAACGCTCCGATGTATGACAGAAAATGGAAGAAATCTAAACTTCCTCAAAAAATTGATTATCCTAAAGAGACTTTTAAAACCCTTAATTTTAGTGATTGCTTAATTAAAATATTATCTAATCCAAATGTATGTGACAAAAAATGGATTTGGGAACAATACGATCATACAGTTATGGGTGATACTATTCAGAAGCCAGGGGGAGATGCTGGAGTTGTTAGAGTTCATGGAACTAACAAAGCTGTCGCTGCATGCGTAGACTCTTCTGCAATTTATTGTTTTGCACATCCATTAACAGGAGGTAAACAAGTTGTTTGTGAAAGCTGGAGAAATTTAATTTCTGTAGGATCTAAACCCATAGCAATCACAAATTGTCTAAACTTCGGAAACCCAGAAAAAGAAAAAAATATGGGTGAATTTGTCGAGTGTGTTAGTGGAATTTCTGAAGCTGCAAAATATCTTAATTTCCCAGTAGTATCTGGAAATGTATCTTTTTATAACGAAACTAAGGATAAAGGAATTAAACCTACACCTTCAATTGGTGGTATCGGATTAATAGAAAATTATGAAAAAATGACAACAATGGATCTTAAAAAAGAAGATAATTTGGTATTGGTTATTGGTAAAACTGAAGGGCATTTAGATCAAAGTGTTTTTTCAAGAACAATTTTATTAGAAAAAAAAGGACCTCCGCCAGAGGTAAATTTATTTAACGAAAAAAACAATGGAGAAACAATTTTAAAATTAATTAATGAAAATTTAGTAATGTCTTGTCATGACGTATCTATAGGAGGAATTTTAATTGCTTTATCAAAAATGTGTATAAAGGGTAATAAAGGTGTGAAAATAAATTCACAAATAAGTCTATTAAATAAATTTAATTATTTTTTTGCTGAAGATCAGGGGAGATATATTATTGAGATTGAAAAGAGTAATTTAAGTACTGTAAAAAAAATGTTAAAAGAAAATTCAGTCCATTTTGATGAAATTGGCACAGTAATAAAAGACAAATTACAATTTAAAGATGAGTTGAATACTGATATTAAAGAATTAAGTAAAAAGTATAAAACATGGTTAGAAAGTTATATGGTTAATTAATATGGCAATGGATTTAAATGAAATCGAAAAATTAATAAAAGAAGCATTTCCAGATGCCTCTGTAGAAATAAAAGATTTAGCTGGAGATGGTAATCATTACTCAGCAACGGTCATTTCGTCTCAATTTAAAGGAAAATCTAAAATTCAACAACATAAGATGGTATATAATTCCCTGCAAGGTAAAATGGGAAACGAATTACACGCATTAGCTCTAACAACAAAGGAACAAAATGGATGAACAAACTAAAGATTTAATATCAAACGAAATAAATGAAAATGAAATTTGTTTATTTATGAAAGGAACACCTGATGCTCCTGAGTGTGGATTTTCAATGGCAGTAGCTAATATTTTAAAAGTAATGGAAGTTAAATTTAAAGGAGTAAATGTTCTTGCCGATCAAAACTTAAGACAGGGTATCAAGGAATATAGTGAATGGCCTACTATTCCTCAATTGTACGTAAAGAAGGAATTTGTAGGTGGATGTGATATTATTAAAGAAATGTATGCTAATGGAGAACTTGCAAAACACTTCGATGATAAAAAGATTTCTTATAAAAAATCCTAAAACTTGCTAGCAACATTTAAATTTATTTCGTAATTAGAATATTCTTTAAATACATCATTTTCAGAACTTAATGTAATATCTAAACCATTTATATTTTGTTTGTAAGCAACTGTGGCTGTATGATCTACTAATTCTAAAGCAAATTCATCTTTTCTATTCGTAACATATCCTACTAAAAAATATAAGGTATCACTGTGACTATCTTCAGTTTCAACTCTCTCATAAAAAAACATCATTGATGGTCCAGAGTCATTAACCACATCAAATCCAACTTTACCTTTAATACTTTTTTCATCATCTTGATCAATAGATTTTGTATACTTTGTATTTGGGTCAGAAACATAATTTATTGAAATATCAGAACTGGGACTTAGATCTAAACCAAGTTCAAGTCCTACTGAAGGTCTTAGAATGTAATTATTCTTAGGAATTTCATTTTTAAAATTAATACCACCATACAATCCAATATTTTCAACTGTTTGTTCATCAAAGTTAAGTGGCATTGTGCCTATTTCTTTATAATCATTTAAAATTGTGTGACTAACATCTAATCTCATATTTGGTGAAATATCAGAATTATTTTTTTCAAATATATTTATGTATTGTAAAGAGCCAAAAACCTGCTTACCATTTCTATTGCCATTTAAGGTATTGCTCCCACTAATTCTTGTATTTTCTATATTAAGTTTGCTTATGCCTAATACACTTTCTAAAAAGAGGTTTTTAGTTTTATTAATTGTTCTATAAAAAGAAAAACTATAAGAATCTATATCTGAGGATGTTCCTAAATTGCCAACGTCAACATCTTCTTGTGTATAAGTAAAAGTGAAACCGCGCACTGTTTTTTTATCAATTTTTTTATCCATCCCTAGTGTTACAGCATTAGTATTGATATCTTTTTTTGAAGCATCATTTGAAGCATTGACAGATCCAACTCCCACACTTCCTTCACTCCAAAATGACCAACTATCTAATATTTTTTTTTGCGGGGCGTCATAACTAACAGATTGAGTGATAAATTTGGAAAGTCTTGCTATTTTTGGGTCATCAAATTCAAAATTAATTTTTTGAGCCCTTAAATCATCTTCTAAACTGTAGCCTCTTATCCAGTTAAGTCTGTTAAATATAGGATTTGTAATACGACTTACTACTTTTTTTGAAGCATCTGTTTGTGCTTCTATTAATCCTATTACGTCATTATCATCTAATGGATTTGAGGAGCTAGTACCAGTTGAAAAATTGTAAGTAGTTTTATCTCCTACACTTACCAACGGATCACCAATTCCGTCAAAGTGGTTTCTTGAAATATCTATAATTGCTGAAGCATCAATAAATATGTAATAATCTGTTTTTGGTTCTAGATTAGATGAAGGATTAATTGTAATTTGATTAGAAGCTGACAATGTTATATCTGAACTAACATCAAATGTTTCAACTATACTATCATCATTAGATTTTTTTAAAAAAATATTTCCAGTATTTAATTTTATTGTTTCACTAAAAGTTATCACTATATTGGTATCGTCGGCTACATTTGATGCATTATCGTCTGGGGATCTGGATGATATAGTTGGCGAAGTACCTGGGGTATCGGTGCTCCATGTAGGTGCTCCTAAAAAATCACCATCATTATTATTTAATTCTCCATATAATTTTGTACCTGATCCATTATTTTCTCCACTCACTATTGTATCCATAGTCCAATATTCTTGTAAACCGGATGCAGATATATAATTACCATGATTTTCTCCTGCATATAAAGTTTCTCCGGAATTAAATAGCTGTGTTATCTCAGCAGATGATAATGGTACGTTCCAAATTGCTACTTCGTCGATGTGTCCCTTAAAATAATATGGATCACCTGCAGCAAATGGAGGATTATCATTAGTCCTGCCCGCTGCTATTCTTAATGGTTTACTTATATTTTCAACGACAGCAGAATTACAACAATCAGCATTTTGAAAACTTAATTCAACTCCATCAATATAAAGTCTCATCTTCGTCTCGGAATGATCGTACGTAACTGTTTGCATTTGCCATGTGCCATATACAGGATCTGTTGTGGTATTACCTGAATTCCATGAAGCGCTTCCTCTATTTTTTCCAGTCCAAAAAGCCCATTGATCTGTGTTTCTTTGATATAACATATAGCCTGAGCCTCTTTCTCTAGATGTGACTGTAGATTGCCAATCAGTGTTGTCTTGTGTTTTTACCCAAGCATTAACAGAAAAGTCGTCTGCAGGATTCATTGTTGCATGAAAAGGTACCTCAACATAATCGTCTGTCCCATCAAATTCTAATGAAAAGTCTCCAGCTAATAAATTATTTATAGGGGTAAAAAAAAATATTATTAAAATTATGATTTTTTTAAATTTTATACAGGACAGTTTATATAAAAAAGAAATCATGCATATCTATTCTTAAAATAAAGGACACATTATTAAAGGTTTTTTAAAGATTATCTAGATTAATATTCTATGACTATATTAGGTTTAATTGTTATTGGATAAGATGATTATTTAAGTATTAATTCTAACAAATTTCTTATAAAAAATCCTAACTAAAACTTGCTAGCAATATTTAAATTTATTTCATAGTCTGGGAATTTCTCTAATACGTCATATTCAGAATTTAATGAAACATCTAAACCATTTATTGTTTTTTTGTAAGTTGCTGAAGCTGTTTGATCGACTAATCCTAGAGAAAATTCATCTTTTCTATGCGTAACATAACCTACTGTAAAATAATAAGTATCGCTATGACTATCTTCAGTTTCAACTCTTTCATAAAAAAACATCATTGATGGTCCAGTGTCATTAACCACATCAAATCCAACTTTACCTTTAATACTTTTATCATCTTCTTGATCTATTGATTTTGTAAACTTAGTGTTAGGATCAGAAACATAATTTAAAGAAACATCTGAATTAGGACTTAAATCATATCCCAGCTCTAAAGCAAAAGAAGGTCTAATAGTGTAATCTTCTTTAGATATTTGATTGCTTAAATTAAACCCACCATATAATCCAACAGTCTCTACTGTTTGTTCGTCGTATTTTAATGGATTGGTTCCTTTCTCGCTATATTCATCTAATATTGTATAACCAAGATCTAGTCTTAAATTAGGAGATACTTCGGCTTGTTTGTTTTTAAAAGTCTTTATAGCTTGTAATGAGCCAAAAATTTGTTTTCCATTTCTAGACCCAGTTAAAGTATTACTTCCGCTTTTTCTTAAATTTTTAATATCTAGTTTACTTAGTCCAAGAACTCCCTCAAAGTAATTATTACTACCTTGATTAAATGCTCTGTATAATGAAAAACTATAAGAATCTATATCACTAGACGTACCTTTATCTCCTACTTTAGCATCTTCTTGAATATATGTAATAGTGTATCCGTGTACTGATTGATTATTAATTTTTTTATCCATTCCCAATGTAACAGCATTAGTATCAATATTTTTTTTAGATGATTTGGATGTAGCATCAACAGTTCCAACACTAACACTTCCTTCACTCCAAAAGAGCCAGCTGTCTGAAATTTTCTTTTTAGGTTTAGTGGTGGCAACGGATTGTGAAATTAATTTTGAAAGATCATTTAATTTAGGATCACTGAAATTAAAATTAATTTTTTGGGCCAATAATTCATCACCCAAACTATATCTTCTTATCCAATTAAGTCTGTTAAATATAGGTGTCGTAACACCTGTAACTATTTTTTTTGGCGCCTCTGTTTGTGCCTCTATCAATCCAACAACATCTTTATCATCTAGAGGGTTTGTAGGTAAAGATCCTGTCGTAAAATTAAGTGTGGTTGTATCACTAATACCAGCATATGAGTTATTAGATAAATCAACAATTGCTGTGGAGGCAATTTTTACATAATAATCAACTTCTTTTTCTAAATCTGCTGATGGATTAATAGTTATTTGGGTAGATTCTGATCCGCTAACATCACTTGTGACATCAAAAGTTTCAACAACAGAGTCATCGCTGGCTTTATGTAAAACTATATTTCCAGTTCCAACTCTAACAATTTCACTAAATGTTAAAACTATATTTGTATCGATAGGGACATCTGTTTGACCATCTGAGGGATTAGAAGATGATAATGTTGGGAGAGTACCCGGAACATCATCACTCCAGGAAGGAGCGCCTTCAAAACTACCATCATTATTTCCTTCATCATCAGTTAATGTTGTGCCAGCTCCATTATCGCTATCCATAGTATAGTATGCTACTAGATTATCTTTTGAGGAATAATCCCCATAATTTTCCTTTGCATAAAGTGTTTCACCACCATTATATAATTCTGAAATTTCTGCATCTGTCAGAGCCTCATCCCAAACAGCAACATCATCTATTTTCCCTTTAAAAAAAAATGAAGCACCAGCGTTTTCTGTAGCACCAGCACCAATTCTTGTAGGCCTAGTCGTGTTTTGACGATTCAAATTTAGTTCAGAGGTTGTAGATTGTATGAATGCCCCATCTAAAAATAAATCCATTTGATTAGAACCGTTGTATCTTATTACCCAATGATTCCAACCGGGAGTTCCTGGGTTCCCCCCTCCATTAGTTTTCCAGGTACTTTGTTCATTACTTGCAATTACTGCCCAACTCCCAACGGGTATTCCCTTCCAATATTGAAGTTTACTATCTGACATTCTTAAATACATCACATAACCTTGCGCATCACCATTGCTATTTTTTTGTCGAGAAGTAACAACTGATTGCCAATTTTGTGTTCCTGATGTTTCACCTTCTTGTTTAAACCAAGCTGCAACTGTGTAATCACCTGTAGGATTTAAAACGTTATTAGCTGCAATTTCTACAAAATCATCAGTACCATCAAATGACAGAGATTTGTCAGCTGCATAAAGACTTTTGTTAAAACTTGTTAGCAAACATAAGATAATAAAATTTAAGACGAGAGTAGATATAAAAAATTTTTTTAATAAGACTTTCATCTAACCTCATTTTAAAATTTTGATATTAACAGTGCAATAATAGCACATTTTAGATTATCTAGAATAATATTCGATAACTAAATTAGGTTCCATTGTTACTGGGTATGGAACTTCTTCAAATTTTGGAATTCTAACAAATTTAACTTTTTTGTTTTTTTCATCTACCTGTAAATATTCTGGTACATCTCTCTCTTTATTAGCCATAGCTATATCCACGATAGCTAATTGTTTTGATTTATCTCTAATTTCAATACTATCCTCTGCTTTTACTTGAAAACTTGATATATTAACTTTTTTTCCATTAACTTTGATATGACCATGGTTAATTAATTGTCTTGATGAAAATATTGTATTTGAAAATTTTGATCTGTAAATAACCGCATCAAGTCTTCTCTCCAATAATCCTATTAGATTTTCGGCAGTATCACCTTTTTTCATTATAGCTTTTTTATAAGCATTTCTAAATTGTCTCTCATTCATATTGCCATAATATGATTTAAGTTTTTGTTTTGCTTGTAGCTGAACACCAAAATCAGAAGGTTTGGAGCTCCTTGCTTGTCCATGTTGGCCAGGAGGATATGCTCTTGTATTAAAAGGGCTTTTTGGTCTTCCCCATAAGTTAACTTTGAGTCTTCTGTCAACTTTGTGTTTAGATTTTAATCTTTTTGTCATTTAGTAATCGGTCTTATAAACTTAAGCATAAATTTGTCAATTAACCTTTTTTAGATAAAGTTGCAAATACACTCGATAAAATGCGAGTTTCTTTTTCAGAAAGATCAGATCTGTAAAAAATGTTTCTTAAATTCTCTAACATAATTGCTTTTTTTTCTTTTGGAGTAAAAAAGTTCTTTTTATTTAAATTATTAATACACAGATCCATCATCACTTTAATTTGTTTTTTTGAAGCGTTTTTAATTTTATTTGATTTTTCATATGTAGTATTTTTTTTATTTATTAAATTGAATAAATTGTGACATACCAAAATTAAACTGTGTGATAGATTTAGCGATTTAAAATTATTGTTTGAGGGAATATTCATGGTACAATTTGCATAACTTATTTCGTTATTGGACAGTCCAGACGCCTCTGAACCAAAAATAAATCCTATTTTTTTATTAAATTTTATTTTTTTCAATTCACTTAAATTTATATGTTTTATATTTTTATTTCTGAATCTTGCAGATGTTGCTATCAAATAATCAAAATTTGAGAGACTATCTTCAAACTTATCATAAACTTTTGCTTGTTGTATTATATCCTTAGCTCCTACAGATGTTGCATAAATTTTATCATTTGGAAAACTGGTTTTCGGATTTATGACAACTAGCTTAGAAAAATTAAAATTCTTCATAGCTCTTGCACAAGCGCCTATGTTTTCTGATAATTGGGGTTTATTTAAAATAAAATAAATATTATTAAATGACATTAATTGCTCGCAGGAGCATTATCTTTAAATAATTTATAATCTAAGCTGTCTATTAGCGCCCTAAATGATGCTTCAATAATATTTGCCGAAACACCTATTGTAAACCAGTTCTTTCCTTTAGAGTCTGTGCTTTCAATTGATACTCTTGTGACGGCTTCAGTACCAGTATTTAATATTCTAACTTTGTAATCGACAAGTTTTAAATCTTTTAAATATTTTGAATATTTTTCTAATTTATCTACATTGTTTCTAATTGCATTATCTAATGCATGAACAGGACCATTGCCCTCACCCTCGCAGACAATTTTTTCTCCATCAACTTCAAGTTTTGCTCTTGCTTTCGATACTATTTTATCTAAATTATTTTTTGTTACTGATACATCGTATTCTTTAATTGATATATATCGGGGTATTTCTGCAATTATTCTTCTTGCCAATAATTCAAAAGATGCATCTGCACCATCATAACTGTAACCTATAAATTCCCTGTCTTTTACTTCCTCTAAAAGCTTTTTGATTTTTGGGTCATCTTCTGAAATTTCTATACCAATTGTTTTTAATCTAGACATTATGTTCGATCTTCCAGATTGATCTGAAACAACAATATTTCTATTATTACCAACGTCTTCAGGATTAATATGTTCGTATGTTTTGGGATCTTTTTGAACTGCAGAAACATGTAATCCACCTTTGTGTGAAAATGCTGCTGCACCCACATAAGGTAAATGTTTATTTGGTTTTCTATTTAATATTTCATCAAGTAACCTTGAGCATTGTGTAATATGTTTAATATTTTTATCTTTAATATTAATTTCAAATTTATCTGAAAACTCTTTTTTTAAATGAAAAGTTGGTATTAATGACATCAGATTAGCATTTCCACACCTTTCCCCAAGTCCATTAATTGTACCTTGAATCTGTCTTGCTCCGGACATTACTGCCGCAATAGAGTTAGCAACTGCATTTCCAGTATCATTGTGTGCATGAATTCCGATATTATTACCTGGGATATGTTTTGTTACATCTTTAACAATTTCACTGACTTCATGAGGCAAAGTTCCTCCATTTGTATCACATAGAATAATCCATTTTGCTCCATTATCATATGCAGCCTTAATACATTCTAAAGCATATTTTGAGTTAGATTTATAACCATCAAAAAAATGTTCAGCATCAAACATAAATTCTTTATTATTTTTAACAAAATGTTTTGTTGTTTCTTTAATATTATCTAAATTTTCCTCATTAGAAATTCCCAAAGCAACATCAACATGAAAATCCCATGACTTTCCAACAAGACAGACTGCATTTGTATTAGAATTCAAAATTGCAGATAGGCCAGGATCATTTTCAGCACTTCTTCCTGTTTTTTTTGTCATTCCAAATGCTGTGAATGTAGAGTTTTTAAGATTTAGGTCTTTTTGAAAAAACTCAGTATCTGAAGGATTTGCTCCTGGCCAACCTCCTTCAATATAATCAACACCTAAATTATCCAGTGCGTGAGCTATTTTAGTTTTCTCGTCGATTGAAAAATGCACTCCTTGTGTTTGTGCACCATCTCTTAAAGTAGTATCAAATATGTATAGTCTTTCTTTGCTCATTTTATTTTCCAAGTTGTTTTACCATCTTTGTCTTCAATTAAAACACCTTTGTCTAAAAGCTCATTTCTAATTTTATCAGCTAAATCGTAATTTTTATTATCTCTCGCGTCGTTTCTTTGATCAATCATTGAAATTATTTCTTTTTCTGAAATTTCTATTTTATTTTTTTTAAATGATAGCCAATCCTCTTTAGATTGACTTAAAAGCCCAATAAAATTACATGCAGCATTAAATTTTTCTTTATCCTGATCATTTCCACTTTTTGCATTATCAAAAAGTTTATGAAGTACGGAAATATATCCTGGTGTATTCAAATCATCATATAGAGGCATTAGATCCTCATCATCAATTGAAACTTTCTTATTTAATTTTAAATAACAGGAATACCATTTGTCTAGAGTTCTGTAACATTCGTCCATAAGCTTGTCGTTCCAGTCTAAAGGCTGTTTATAATGAGAACTGATTAATGCTAATCTTAAAACCTGGCCATTATATTTGTGTTTAAAACTATTTATTTTAAGAGTGTTTCCCTGTGACTTAGACATTTTTTCTTTTGAGATAGTTATAAATCCGTTATGAACCCAATAATTCGCAAAGTTTTTGTTATTTGCACATACTGACTGTGCTATTTCATTTTCGTGATGAGGAAAAATTAGATCTCTCCCTCCTCCATGAATATCAAAGTTATCTCCTAAATATTTTTTTGACATTACAGAGCATTCTAAATGCCATCCAGGTCTTCCCTTTCCCCACGGTGATGGCCAAGATGGTTCATCCTCGCTAGATGGTTTCCATAAAACAAAGTCCTCAGGGTCGCTTTTATTCTTTGATATATCTACACGAGAACCCGCAATTAAATCCTCAAGTTTTTTATTCGATAACTTTCCATAATCTTTAAAGTTTTTAACTTTAAAATAAACATGATTTTCGCTTTCGTATGCATAGTCTTTACTGATTAATTCTTTAATCATTTCAATCATTTGATTTATGTTTTCAGTTGCTTTTGGTTCGTAATTAGGTTTTTCACAATTTAAATAATCACAATCATCATGAAAAGTTTTTGTAATTTTTTGTGTTAGTTTTGAAATTGAAATATTTTTTTCTTTAGATGAATTAATAATTTTATCATCTATGTCAGTAATATTTCTTACATAAGTCACAAATTTCTTTCCATATTTGCACTTAAGTACTTTAAATAAAATATCAAAAACCACTATAGGTCTTGCGTTTCCGATGTGTGGATCGTCATAAACAGTTGGTCCACAAACATACATTCCAATATTATTTTTATCTAAAGGCTCAAATCTTTCTTTTTTATTTCCAAGACTATTTGATAAATGTATATCTCTATTCATTAGTTCCAATTTCTAAATCCACTTGTAAGCGGAAATCTTCTATCTCTACCAAAAGCTTTATTTGTGACTTTGGGTCCTGGAGCTGCTTGAAATCTTTTATATTCTGATCTAGCTAATAATTGTGCAGTTCTCTCAACAACTTGCCTATCAAATCCTTTTGCAACAATTTTTTCTACAGAGATTTCGTCTTCTACAAGACTTTTTAAAATCTCATCTAAAATATTATATTCAGGTAAGCTATCAGTATCTTTTTGATTATCTCTTAATTCAGCTGTTGGAGCTTTTTTAATTATATTTTCAGGGATTACTATACTTTTTGGACCTTTAAATAAATTTGAGTAATTATTATTTCTCCAGTTACAAAGTTTAAATACATCTGTCTTCCATACGTCTTTTATTGGTGCATATCCTCCACACATATCACCATATAAAGTGGAGTATCCGACTGCATATTCGGATTTATTGCCAGTGGCGAGCACCATATATCCATATCTATTCGACAAAGCCATCAATAACAAACCTCTTAATCTAGATTGAATATTTTCCTCTGTAATACCTGGTTGAAAAACTGGTCCGTTAAAATTGCCTAAAATATTTTCTACAGTTTTCATCGCCTCACTTATTTTCAAATTAGAATATTTTATATTCAATAATTTAGCTGCATCTTTGGCATCATTTAAACTTTCATCACCTGTAAATGGACTTGGTAACATTATTGCTTGAACTAACTCTGATCCAAAAGCGTCCGTTGCAACCGCTGCCACTAGAGCAGAATCTACACCTCCAGACAATCCAAGAACAACACCAGGAAATTTGTTATTATTTACATAATCTCTTAATCCAAGAACTAAGGCTTTGTATAATCTTTCCGAAGATGATGAGCTATCATTTATATTTCCGCTTCCTAACCACTTACCATTGGTCTTTTGAAAATTAATTTCTGAGGTTTCTTCTTTAAATTCTGAGGAGCTGTAAAACTTTTTTCCATCATGATTTAATGCAAAGGATGATCCATCAAAAATAAGTTCATCTTGTCCTCCAGTTCTGTTTAAGTATACTATTGGCAACTTCGTTTCGTTTACTCTCTGTGATGTAATTTTTTCTCTTTCGTCGTTTTTAGAAACTGTAAATGGGGATGCATTAATTGAAATTATTATTTCAGCCCCTGACTTAGATAATTTTTCTAAAACAGTTTTTTCCCATATATCTTCACAGATTGGTAAACCGAATTTTACACCTTTAATAACTACGCAATCTTCTAATGGTCCCTGCTTAAATATTCTTTGTTCATCAAAAACCCCGGTATTCGGAAGTTCATATTTATCCTTAATTGAGGTGATTTCTCCATTTTCTATTACAAAAACTGAATTTTTAATGCTTTTATTGTCTTTTCTTGGTGCGCCAACAATTATAGCTGATTTTTTATCTTTTGTACTTTCCTTAAGTTTATTAATTTCTGTTTCAACTAAAGTTAAAAAATCTTCTCTTAAAACTAAGTCATCAATTGGATAGCCTGATACATATAGCTCTGGAGCAACTAAAATATCTACATCTTCATTTAAGCCTGATCTAATAGTAATTAATTTATCTACATTGCCAGTAACATCTCCTACTAAAGGATTTAATTGTGCAAGAGCAATTTTGATTTTTTTGTCCATGTTAAAATATAGTCACTTTTTATTAATATTGTATAGAATAATAGTCATACCTAATTATTATTTTAAATTAGGCTTAAGAAGCCGCTTTAATAATATTCTTTGCGTAATTTGAATTCTTTTTGATTTCATCTGAAATTAAAAATGCTAATTCCAACGCTTGATCCGCGTTTAGTCTTGGATCACAATGTGTGTGGTATCTGCTTGATAAGTCCTGGTCTGATATATTTTTTGCTCCGCCGGTACATTCAGTCACATTCTGTCCAGTCATTTCTATGTGTAGACCTCCCGCGTATGACCCTTCACTTTGATGAACTTCAAACACATTCTTAACTTCATTTACTACATTGTTAAATGGTCTTGTCTTAAAACCTGTAGTAGATACTAATGTATTACCGTGCATTGGATCACATGACCAAATTACATTTAATCCCTCCTTTTTAATACCTCTTATAAGTTTGGGTAAAAATTTAGCTACTTTGTCATAACCATACCTAGATATTAGTGTAATTTTACCTTTTTCGTTATTGGGGTTAATTTTTTCGCAAATTTTAGCTATCTCATCAGCTTTTGAGGTTGGTCCACATTTTATACCTATTGGATTTTCAATTCCTCTACAAAACTCTACGTGTCCACCATCTATTTGTCTTGTTCTGTCTCCTATCCAAACAAAATGCGCAGATGTGTCATGATATTCTCCAGTGGTAGAGTCTACCCTAGTCATACTTTCTTCAAAAGGTAAATGTAAAGCCTCATGTGAAGTCCAAAAGTTAACTGTATACAATCTTCTATTAAATTCAGGTGTAATACCACATGCTTCCATAAACGCTAAGGCATCTGCAATTTTATCTTCTAATTCTTTAAACTTTTTAGCTTGAGGACTAGTTTTTATGTATCCTAAATTCCATAAGTGAACTTTTTTTAAATCAGCAAATCCACCGTTAGAGAAAGCCCTTAACAAATTTAAAGTTGATGCAGATTGAGAGTATGCTCTGAATAATCTTTTAGGATCTGGTTGTCTTGATTTTTCATCAAACTCTATACTATTAATGTTGTCTCCTAAATAACTTGGAAGCTCTATGCTTCCTTGTTTTTCTGTTGGTGCACTTCTAGGTTTTGAAAATTGTCCTGCTATTCTTCCAAGTTTCACAACTGGCAAAGAAGCTGAATAGGTTAACACTAAAGACATTTGCAAAATCACCTTGAAGGTATCTCTAATATTGTCTGGATGAAACTCTGCAAAACTTTCAGCACAATCCCCTCCTTGTAGTAAGAAAGCTTTTCCATCAACAACACTAGCTAGTTGGTCTTTTAAATGTCGAGTTTCACCTGCAAAGACTAAGGGTGGAGATGATTTTAATTTATTTAAAACCATATTTAGTTCCTTTTCATCTTTGTAATCAGGAATGTGTTTTACAGGATATTTTTTCCAGCTATTTGTTTTCCAATTTTTCATATTCAACTGAAGATTGTTTTATCAAAGATTAACTTTTATTCAACTGTTACGGATTTGGCGAGATTTCTAGGTTTATCGATGTCACAATTCTTTAATAATGCAACATGATAGGCTAAAAATTGAATGGGTATAGTCAGAAGAAATGCGCTAATATGAGATTGGAAATCAGGTAGTTCAAATTTAAATCTAATATTCTCACTTAAAGTTTTTGATTTATCATTTGTAATCATTAAAACTTTGCCACCTCTAGCTATAACTTCTTGAGTGTTGGATATAGTTTTTTCAAAATACCTATCTTTTGGAGCAAGGACAACTATGGGCATACCATCCTCAATTAATGCTAGTGGTCCGTGTTTCATTTCTCCCGCAGCGTACCCTTCTGCATGAATATAAGAAAGTTCTTTAAGTTTTAATGCCCCCTCCATAGCTATTGGATAAGAGTATCCACGACCTAAATACATTGTACCTTTAGCATTAATAAAATCTCTCGCGATTTCTTGAATTTCTTTTTGCTTTAATAACGTCTCTTTAATTAAATCGGGTATTTTTTTAATATCATCGATTAATTTTTTATATTCACTTGAATCTAGATCATTTCGTTCTTTTGATATTTTTAAGGTTAATAAAAGTAAAACTAGCATTTGACCTGTAAATGCTTTGGTTGAAGCTACACCTATTTCAGGGCCAGCATGAATTGGTAAAACAAAATCTGACAGTCTTGCAATAGAGCTTTCGACAACATTAACTATTCCACATGTCTTAACGTTATTTTTTTTACACTTTTCGAGAGCAGCGTAGGTGTCTGCTGTCTCACCAGATTGAGAAACAAAGATATATAGATC
The DNA here is from genome assembly GCA_902609065.1 of uncultured Pelagibacteraceae bacterium. GTDB lineage: Bacteria > Pseudomonadota > Alphaproteobacteria > Pelagibacterales > Pelagibacteraceae > Pelagibacter. Next base: position 18,366 of record CACLQJ010000003.1, on the reverse strand, counting down.
ATCTTTACATAATTTAACATTTCTGTACCTAAATTCAGATGCTATATCGGCCTCAACATCAATTGAGGTAAATTCTTCAATCCAATATTTAGCCATAAGGCAAGAGTGGTAGGCAGTTCCACATCCAATGAGCCTTATTTTATTAATTTTTGAGGGACCTATTGGTATATTATATATGTTAATTTCGTTTCTTGATTTGTCTAAATACTCATTTAAACATTTTTTAGTTGTTAAATTCTGCTCATCAATTTCTTTTGACATAAAATCCTTAAAGTCTCCTTTATCCGCAAAATTTTCTTCATTTGATAACTCAAAAACTTGTTTATTAGTTTTTTTTTTGTCGCTATTATAAAATTCAACCTTCTCTTTAGATAAAAAACAAAAATCACCATCATCTAAATAAGAAATTTTATTTGTCATAGATTTTAAAGCATAAGAGTCTGATCCTATGAAATTTTCATTATGTCCATATCCAACTGCTAAAGGGCTTCCTCTTCTTGCGCCAACTACTAAATTCTCATACTTTTTAAAAATAACACCTAATGCAAAACTTCCTACTAATTTATTTAAAGTTTTATAAATGCAATTGACTAAATTTTCAGTTTTTAAAAAATCCGTAAGAATTATTGTTATAACTTCTGTATCTGTTTGGGATTTAAATACGTATCCTTTTGTTTCATATTCTCTTTTTAATTTATCTGAATTTTCAATTATTCCATTATGAACAACTGAAACCTGATCAGTAGAATGAGGATGTGCGTTAATTTGATTTGGCACACCGTGAGTAGCCCAACGAACATGACCAATACCTAGGTCACCTGCTGAAGGATTTTGAAATAAAATTTTTTCTAGATTTTCAACTCTACCAGAGCATTTCTTTTCATCAATAAATCCATTATTTAATGTGGATATACCAGCTGAGTCATAACCTCTATACTCAAGTTTTTTTAACGCATTTATTATGCTTGAGGAGACTGATTTGTTACTTACTATTCCAACTATTCCACACATAATTACTTTTTTTTTCTTTTATAATTTTTAATTTCATCTTGATTTGCCCTTGTTAATGCAAGCGATTTTGCTTTTACTCTTTTAGTTATAACAGACCCTGCTCCAATAATACTTTTACTTTCTAAAGTGATAGGGGCGACTAATGATGTATTTGATCCCACGAAAACGTCATTTTTAATATTTGTTCTGTATTTTCTTTTACCATCATAATTACAAGTAATTGTTCCTGCTCCTATATTTACATTTGATCCTAAGCTAGAGTCCCCAATATAAGATAAATGACTAACCTTTGACCCTTTTCCTATAACGCTTTTTTTAACTTCAACAAAATTTCCAACTTTTGCCCCAGATAACAATTTGGATCCCGGTCTTAGTCTTGCATATGGGCCGATTGTTACATTGCTTTCAATCTTTGCATTTTCAATATGAGAAAAAGAATGAATTTTTACATTATTTTTTATATAAACTTTTTTTCCAATTACAACATATGGATCGATTGTAACATTTTTTTCCAATCTTGGTGTCCTTTGAGAAAAAAATTGTCTCCGGCGAAATCATTTTAACACCCTTTTTTAAAAATTTTTTTCTTAAAATTTCTTGTTGTTTTTTTAAATCATTTTGTTTCATTTGCTATTTAGCTTATAGTTAAGTAAATAAGTTATTTAATTCACAAATTATTTCTTAATAATACTTTTTATATGAAACAAAAATTTACAATATTATTCGATCTTGATGGAACTTTGGCTGATACTGCACCAGATCTTATGAAGGCACATAACTATGTAATGGATAAATTTGGTTATTCATCAAGAAGTATGGATGAGATAAGGAATTTGGTAGGTAGAGGAGCTGCAGTAATGATCGGCAGATCAATATGGGGTTCTGCTAGAAAAGAGTTGTCTAAAATATCAGATGAGAAGATCAAAAAAGATATGACCAGGGAATTTATTAAATATTATGAAAAAAATTTAGTGGTTGAGACAAAATTATTAAATGGGGTTAGTAACTTTTTATCTTGGGCAAAATCAAATAATATAGCAATGGGTGTTTGCACTAATAAACAAGAGCATCTAGCAATTGAATTATTAAAAAAAATAAAAATATATGATTTTTTTGAATATGTGGCCGGAGGTAACACGTTTGAATTTTGCAAACCTGACCCAAGACATATAACTAATATGGTTGAAATTATGGACGGAGATATAAAAAAAACAATAATGATAGGTGATAGTGAAAATGATGCAGATGCAGCAAAATCTGCAGGTGTACCAATGATATTAGTCGAAGATGGATATACAGAAAAAAAAGTTGAGCAAATTTATTATAATCATTTAATTAAAGATTTTATAGGGATAGAAAATTTAGTTCAAAAATATTTAGATGATTGATTTTAGTATTTTGGTTGCTCTAGTTAGTTATTACTTTGTAATGTATGTAACACCTGGGCCAAATAATGCGATGGTACTAACTTCAGGATTAAAGTTTGGTTTTAATAAAACTTTACCTCATATTACAGGGATTACTATTGGTCATGTTACTCAATTAATTTTAGTTTGTTTTGGTTTAGGCAAAATATTCCAAATTTTTCCTGGTCTTCAAAATATTTTAAAAATAATTTGTGCTATTTATCTTTTGTATCTTGGATATAAAATAATTGGGTCATTTAGCAAAATTAAAGAAGATGGTTCTAGACCTTTAAAATTCCACGAGGCTGCTCTTTTTTCAAATAGTTAATCCAAAAGCTTGGACAATTTCTAGCATGGCTGCTTCAAGTTTTCTACCGAAAGACGGAAGCTTAATACTTTCAGTACTATTTATTAGCTTTGTTGCACTTATAATTTGCCCTATATCAATTTCTCCATGGGCTGCATTCGGCTCAGCAATTAAAAATTTAGTAAAGAATGATAAAATAAAAGTATTAATTGAGTATTTTTTAGCATTTTTGCTTTTAATTACTGCAATTTTGATTGTATTAGATAAATAATTATTTATTAGTAATATTTTTCAAGGAGTAAAATTGATAATTCACAACATAAAAGTATATCCATCAAAAATTTATTTACCTAAAAAAAAACAACTTGCATGGAAAATTGCTGAAATTGCTACTGATAATGCAAAGTTGAATAATAATGCAATAGAGATGGCTATTAACAGAATTATAGATAACGCCGCTGTTGCTGTTGCATCCTTAAATCGTAAATCAGTTGTAACATCTAGAGAAATGGCTTTGAAACATCCAAGAAAAAATGGAGCAACCATATTTGGAGTAAGCTCAAAAAAACTTTTTGACAGTGAATGGTCAGCTTGGACAAATGGCACAGCGGTCAGGGAGCTAGATTTTCACGATACATTTTTAGCTGCTGATTATAGTCATCCTGGTGACAATATACCTGCTCTTTTAGCTGTAGCTCAACAAAAAAATAGAAGTGGATTAGATTTATTGAAAGGTATAATCACTGCTTATGAAGTTCAAGTAAATCTTGTGAAGGGAATTTGCTTACACAAACATAAGGTTGATCATATAGCACATTTAGGTCCGAGTGTAGCGGCGGGTATCGGTACGATGCTTAAACTAAATACAGAAACCGTTTATCAGTCAATACAACAAGCATTGCACACAACAATATCTACTCGACAATCAAGAAAAGGGGAAATATCTAGTTGGAAAGCTTTTGCTCCAGCACATGCTGGTAAACTTGCAATTGAAGCTGTAGATAGAGCTATGAGGGGTGAAGGTGCACCAAGTCCAATTTATGAAGGTGAAGATAGTGTTATTGCAAGAATTTTAGATGGAAAAAAAGCTAAATATAAAGTCCCTCTCCCAAAAAAAAAGGGAGCCTAAAAAAGCAATTCTCGAAACATATACCAAGGAATATTCCGCGGAATATCAAGCCCAAGCGATAATAGATATTGCAAAAAAATTAAATAAAAAAATTGATAATCTAAAAAATATTAAAAAAATAGATATTTATACTAGTCACCATACACATTATGTAATCGGAACTGGAGCTAATGATCCTCAAAAAATGGATCCAAATTCTAGCAGAGAAACTTTGGATCACTCTATTATGTACATTTTTGCTGTTGCTCTTGAGGATGCAGATTGGCACCACGTTAAATCATATTCTAAATCAAGAGCTAAAAGAAAAAGTACTATAAAAATTTGGAGATCTATAAAAACTCATGAAGATAAAAAATGGACAAGAAAGTATCACGATCCAAATCCAAGTAAAAAATGTTTTGGAGCAAAGGTTATTATTACAATGAATAATCGTAAAAGATTTATTGAGGAACTTGAGCGAGCAGATGCGCATCCATATGGTTCTAGACCTTTTAAAAGAAAAAACTATATCAATAAATTCAAAACTTTAACAAAAAATATTATTAGCAATAAGGATAGTGAAAGATTTTTAAAAATAGTTCAAAATTTGAAAAAAATTAAATCTGGACAAATAAAAAAATTAAACATTGAGATAAAAAAATCTAAATTAAAAAATAATTCAAAAAAAGGAATTTTTTGATGCATTTCGTTGAAAAAACTGTGAAGGATAAAAGGAAAGATTTTGTTAAAAAAATAAAATCAGGGAAAATTTTAAGAGTGCCTGGAGCATACAATCCATTAACAGCAAAGTTAATAGAAGAAATTGGATATGACGCGGTTTATGTTTCTGGTGGTGTTATGTCAAATGATCTAGGTTTTCCAGACATAGGATTAACGTCTCTTGAAGACGTAAGCAATAGATCAAAACAAATAGCAAGAATTACAAATCTTCCAACTATTGTAGATATAGATACAGGTTTTAGAAATTGCTCAAAAACTATTAAAACTTTTGAAAAAATTTGGTATCACTGCTGTTCATATAGAAGACCAAATAGATCAAAAAAGATGTGGTCATCTTGACAACAAGGAGCTTATTTCACAAAAAAAGATGGTTTAAAAAATTAAAGAATGTGTAAAAGCTAAGAAAGATAAAAATTTTAAAATTATAGCAAGATCTGACGCTAAATCTGTAGAAGGTTTAGATAGAATGATTGATAGGTGTAAATCTTACATAGATGCTGGAGCTGAAATAATTTTTCCAGAGGCTTTAAAAGATGAAAAAGAATTTGAAATTGTGAGAAAATCATTAGATGTATATTTGCTTGCAAATATGACTGAATTTGGAAAATCTAAAATATTAGATTATAACGTTTTAGAAAATTTAGGATTTAATATAGTGATTTATCCGGTAACAACTCAAAGATTAGCCATGAAAAGTGTAGAAGATGGACTACGTGCTATTTTTGATGATGGACACCAAAATAATTTAATAGATAAAATGCAAACAAGAAAAAGATTGTACAAATTAGTTGAGTACGAAAAATACAATTCGTTAGACGAAAAAATTTATAATTTTAGTACAGAAGGACACGATTAATGAATACAGATATCAAAAAAGGATTAATGGGAGTTACTGTTGATGAAACTTCAATATCTAAAGTGATGCCTGAGATTAATTCTTTAACTTATAGAGGTTACGCGGCACAAGACCTCTGCGCAAATTGTAAATTTGAAGAGGTTGCTTATCTGATATTGAATGGCGAGCTACCAAATAAAAAACAATTAAAAAATTTTGAAAAACAAGAAAAGAAAGAAAGAAAGCTTTCTAAAACCATACTACAAGATATAAAAAAATTTTCCAAAAAAAGCTCATCCTATGGATGTTGCAAGAACAGCTGTCAGTATAATGGGTCTAGAAGACAAAGAAACAAAAGATAATTCACCAAAAGCAAATATGAGAAAGGTAATGAGAATTTTTGCAAAAACACCAGTTGCTTTAGCTGCTTTTTATAGATCTAGAAAAGGAAAAAAAATAATACAACCTAAAAAAAAACTATCTTTTTCTGAAAACTTTTTTTACATGTGTTTTGGCAAAGTTCCGAATAAAGATATCGTCAAAGCATTTGACGTTTCATTAATTTTATACGCTGAACATAGTTTTAATGTTTCAACATTTACAGCTAGAACAATAACAAGCAGTCTTTCAGATATTCATGGAGCAATTACCGGGGCTATAGCAAGTTTAAAAGGTCCTTTGCATGGTGGTGCAAATGAAGAAGTGATGCATATGATGAATAAAATTAAAAAACCTGAAAATGCTTCAAAATGGATAAATAAAGCTTTAGATAATAAAGATGTTGTTATGGGATTTGGTCACAGAGTTTATAAAAGTGGAGATTCAAGAGTGCCTACTATGAGAGAGTACTTTGGTAAGGTGGCAAAAATTAAAAAAGATAAAAAATTTGAAAAAATTTACGACACGGTAGAAAAAGTTATGATAGATAGAAAAAACATTTACCCAAATGTTGATTATCCAACAGGTCCTACCTACCACCTAATGGGATTCGATACAGATTTTTTTACACCCATCTTTGTAATTTCAAGAATAACTGGATGGTCAGCTCATATTATCGAGCAACTTTCAACGAATAAACTTATTAGGCCTTTGGCAGCTTATAATGGAAATAAACACAGAAAAGTTTCTGAGTTAAAAAATAGATAGTCTAATTTTTAACTGCAATCATATTCTCTTCATCTACCTTTGCAGTCTTATAATTATTTTCCTCAAATTTTCTAAGTATCTCTTCAAGTTTATTTCCAGTTTTTAAATAACCATCAAAATGTTTATATTCAAACAATATGCTATTTATCTTTATTTTTTTTAAATCTATATCTTTTAAAATTTCATACTCAGAACCTTCTATATCAATTAATATTTTATCTATTTCAGTAATGGAGTATTTTTGAACTAAATCATCAAATCTGATAGTTTTTATTTGGACCATATCAATATCTTCATCTTCAATTAAAAATCTTTTGGATCTGTGATTCAATAAGTGTTTTTTACTAAATGATCCAATGCCACTAGCCCAATGTTTTTTTTTAGTTTGTTAATTGAAGACCCTTTCACAAAGAAAAAATCTTTTGTTTCATTTACGTTAGAGATAGCAACAGGTTCTAAGTAAATATTTTTAAATTCCTTTAAATTTTCATTAATTGCATTAATATTATGTGGAACCGGCTCAACTAATAATATCGGATTATCATTTATTTTAGAAATTTCATCTTTTATATGAATGCCAATATGAGCACCTAATACTACCAATCCAAATTTCATAATAAAATAAATATGACTATATTTTAGCTAAATTACATAGTCTTTTTTTTTTATCATTGCCTTTTTATATAAAGACATGCCTTCCTCTACTTTACATTTGTAAGATTTTAGAAAGCTTTGGAGCTGCCACCCGCTAAGTCTAATTTGTATATCTTTTAGGTTTTGATTTTTCCAATCGTCCGATGTGGTATCAGACTTCCATTTTATTTTTTCTTCATCAGTTCTAGCACATCCATAACAATAACCTGTTTCAGGATCAGTTTTACATATACTGATACAAGGACTTACAATCACAGATCAACTAAATGCGTCTATCCAATTACCTTGGGTGGAAGCTTTTGAATACTCTGTGGCTCTTCCTTCAAAAAAGTTCATATGCTCAACTGCATTTAACATCGTATCTAACCAAGTTAACGGGTTTTTTTGAACGTCATAAATTGGTTCTAAACCTAATTGAGTTAGTCTTCTGTTTCCAATAAATCTAATGTAATCTTTTACTTCTTGGGCAGTTAGGCCTTGCATAGGACCCATTTCAAAAGCTAAATCTATAAAAGCATCTTCATGTTCAATAATAGTTCTACAAGCCTCGTAAAGTTCTTTTTTAAGTTTTGGCGTCCATATCTCTGGATTTTCTTTAATGAACTCCTTAAAAATTCTAATCATCGAATTACAATGAAGAGTTTCATCTCTTACAGACCAAGTAACTATCTGACCCATTCCTTTAAGTTTATTATGTCTTGGAAAGTTTAAAAGAATTGCAAAACTTGCAAACAATTGTAAGCCTTCTGTAAACGCGCTAAATACTGCAACTGTTTTTGCAATATCTTCTTTAGAGTTTACATTGAAACCTTGCATGTAATCGTATTTATCTTTCATCTCTTTATACTTCATAAATGCTGAATATTCAGATTCTGGCATTCCAATCGTATCTAATAAATGTGAATATGCTGCAACATGAACTGTTTCCATTGCTGCAAATGCTGTCATCATCATTAAAACCTCTGTTGGTTTAAAAACTGACGTATAGTGTCTTAAGTAACAGTTATTTACCTCAACATCTGCTTGAGTAAAAAATCTAAATATTTGTGTAACCAAATTTTTTTCTGGTCCTGACAAATTCTTTTGCCAATCTCTAACATCATCACCAAGTGGAACTTCTTCTGGTAACCAATGTATTCTTTGTTGTGTTAACCATGCATCATAACACCATGGATATCTAAATGGTTTGTAAACTGGGTTTTCAACTAGTAAACCCATTTTTTTTGGTTGTATTATTTCTTTATTCACTTTTTCGGTTACTGACATGATAGACACTCCTCATATTTGTTTTCATCTTCTTTGTTTAGTGTTTGTTTAGATTTATATACATTTGCTGTTATGTCTGTTGAATTTGCATCATTAACATTTTCAGCTCTTTGTATCGATTTTGACCTACAATAATAAAGACTCTTCAATCCTTTCTTCCATGCTTGAAAGTGGATTTGATGTAAATCTCTTTTGTGCACATCGGCAGGTAAAAATAAGTTTATAGACTGTGCTTGTGAAATATGTGGCGTTCTATCTGCACTCAAATCAACGAGCCATCTTTGATCTAATTCAAAAGCAGTTTTAAATACATCCTTTTCATCTTGTGTTAAAAAATCTAAATGAGATACGGAACCTTGATTAGTTGTAATACTTGACCAAGTTTCATCGTCATTTCTCTCGTATTTATCGAGTAATTTCATAAGATATTTATTTCTAACATTAAAAGAGCCTGAAAGAGTTTTATGGGTAAAACTATTAGCTGCAATTGGCTCTACTCCCGGAGAAGTTCCTCCACAAATAATTGAGATTGAAGCAGTTGGAGCAATAGCTGTTTTATTTGAAAATCTCTCCATGATACCATAGTCTGCTGCATCTGGACATGCTCCTCTTTCCTCTGCTAAATCTTTTGACGCCTTGTCGACATTTTTTTGAATGTGTTCAAACATTTGTTTATTCCAAACTTTGCTCATGACCGACTCTATAGGCGTCATTTTTTTTTGATAATATGAGTGAAGGCCCATAACACCAAGACCTACACTCCTCTCCCTTAATGCTGAATAAGTAGCATCACTAAATTGCTCAGGAGCATTCTCAATAAAATCAGTCATTACATTATCTAAAAACCTCATGACATCCCCAATGAAATTATCATCATCTTTCCATTCATCATACTTTTCAACATTTAAAGAAGATAAACAACAAACTGCAGTTCTATCTTTTCCGTCTTTATCTATTCCAGTTGGAAGTGTAATCTCGCTACATAAGTTTGAAGTCTTAACTGTTAGACCAGCGAGTTTGTGATGTTGTGGTATTTGTCTATTTACTGTGTCTATAAAAATTATATATGGCTCTCCAGTTTCAATTCTTGCAGTAAGTAATCTAATCCAAAGATTTCTTGCAGATATAGTTGATTGTACAGCACCATCTTTAGGACTTTTTAAAGCCCATTGTTCATCAAGTTCTACAGCTCTCATAAATGCGTCTGATACTAAAACTCCATGGTGTAAGTTTAAAGCTTTTCTGTTTGGATCTCCACCAGTTGGTCTTCTCATTTCTATAAACTCTTCTATTTCAGGGTGATCTATCGGTAAATAACAAGCTGCAGACCCTCTTCTAAGCGAACCTTGGCTAATTGCCATCGTTAAAGAATCCATGACTTTTATAAAAGGAATAATTCCTGAAGTTTTACCAACTCTTCCAATTTTTTCTCCTATAGATCTTAGATTTCCCCAATAACTTCCAATGCCACCTCCTCTTGCGGCTAACCAAACATTTTCACTCCACAAATCTAAAATACCATTAAGACTGTCACTAGCTTCGTTTAAGAAACAAGATATTGGCAAACCTCTTGTTGTACCACCGTTAGACAAAACAGGTGTTGCGGGCATGAACCACAAATTACTAATATAGTTGTAAAGTCTTTGAGCATGTAAGTTATCATCTGCATAGTGACTAGCTACTCTTGCAAATAAATCTTGAAAAGATTCATTTTCTCCTACATATCTATCGCTTAATGTAGCCTTTCCAAAGTCAGTTAAATTTTCATCTCTACTTCTATCAATTTTAATTGTGATGCCTTTTGAGTTTTGAAATAATTCTGTATTATTGTTTAATGAGAATAAATCTGGTCCCTTATTTTTATTATCCTTTACAACTTGAGGTGTAAATTCAGAGACAGCTTTCTTTATCGCCTGAGACAATACTTTGTTCATTTAACTCCCTTTTTTTCTTCTTTTAAGTAAAACAACTATATGTTGTGTGCAGATTTCTTTAATATACTATATAAATTAGAAATCAACAGAACATTTATAGAACACACAAAAAAATATGCAATAAAAAAATCAAATAAATATACAAATATCAACATGCAAAACAAAAAGAAAATAGACCCCTTTGGTTTTAGAGAATATGACGCAAGATGGCTCTTTCCAGATAGTATCAACGAATTAGGGATCGAGTCAGTTGGTAAGGGATTTGGGACTCAAGTGATTCACAAAATAGTAGATCCAACAGTTATAGTGGGACATGATTATAGGTCATACAGTGAAAATGTTAAAAAAAATTTTGTTAAAGGTTTAATGTCTACTGGGTGTAACGTAAAAGATATAGGATTATGCTTATCACCAACGGTATATTTTTCTCAATTTAAATTAAATTCAGATGCTGTAGCCATGATAACAGCTAGTCATAATGAAAATGGATGGACAGGAATAAAAATGGGAATTGAAAAAGGATTAACACATTGTAAAGATGAAATGGCTGATCTAAAAGATATTGTGTTAAATGAAAAGTTTACAACTGGATCTGGAAAATACGAGGAAGTAAAGGAATTTAATAAAGTTTATATTAATGAATTATCAAAAAATAAATTAAAAAAAAAATTAAAAGTTGTTGCAGCTTGTGGAAATGGAACAGCAGGAATATTTGCTCCAGATATATTAAGAGGAATAGGTTGTGAAGTAATTGAATTGGATTGTAATTTAGATTATACATTTCCAAGATATAATCCTAATCCTGAAGATATGAAAATGCTTCATGAAATAGCAAAATGCGTTAAAGAAAATAAGGCAGATGTAGGTTTTGGATTTGATGGCGACGGGGATCGGGTTGGAGTTATAGATAATAACGGTAATGAAATATTTGCGGATAAAATTGGATTATTAATTGCCAGGAATATTTCTAATAAGCATAAAAATTCTAAGTTTGTGGTCGACGTAAAATCAACAGGATTGTTTATGCGGGATGAAATATTAAAAAAAAATAATTGTGAAACAATTTACTGGAAAACTGGGCATTCATATATCAAAAGAAAAGTAAATGAAGATAATGCAATTGCAGGTTTCGAGAAAAGTGGACATTTCTTTTTTAATAAACCATTGGGATACGGATTTGATGATGGAATAAATTCTGCAATACAAGTATGTAATTTATTAGACAATCAAGCTGAAAAATTAAATATTCTTATAGATAAATTACCAAATACTTATCAAAGTCCAACCATGGGTCCTTTTTGTAAAGATGAAGAAAAATATAAAGTTATAGACTATGTTATTAAAAAAATTCATAAATTTAAAAAAGAAAACTTTAAAATCTGCAATCAAAATATAATTGATATATTAACCGTTAACGGTATAAGATTTACTTTAGAAGATGGATCATGGGGGTTAATTAGAGCATCATCCAATAAACCATCACTAGTAGTTGTTACTGAAAGTCCTACCTCAGATGAAATAAAAAAAAAAATATTTTATTTTATTGATAAGATTTTACAGGATACGGGTAAAATCGGTGAATACGATCAAAAAATTATCTAGTAAAATTGTATTTCACCTGAAAAGGATCAGCTCCTAATTTTACAGCACTAGTAACATCATTAGCGGCACCCCAATCAATGCTGACTGACTCGCTCGTACTAAACAACATTTCGAAAGCTTTAACATCCTCGTCAATTACTGCTGGAGTATTAAAGTTAATAATATAAGCTATTCTGGTTGAATTATTTCTATCAGTTCCAACTGTTTGTAAATCGTCTTGAACAAGAACCCCCGCATACCGGCCAGATATGAGGCTACTATCTTGATAACCTATATAAGGTCTAAAAGTAGTATCACAATCATTTGAGGCATCGCAGGTCCCGTCAATAGAGTCTATTATTTCGGTAGTATAATCATAATCAGAGGGTGGATTATTTGGATCAAAGCTATCCGTGCATACTAATCCCAATGCATTTCTTTTGGCTGGATCAGTAGAAATTATAGTTTTTCCATGAATAGTTGCATTATTTTTTCCGGTAAATGAAGTTGTTTTATTGTGAGTGTAACATGTTTTACCATTAGAAAATGCTGTGTTATCAGCAACAGTGTGGTGCCCATTAATATCGGCATCTTCGCCTCCTGTATCAACATAAGTTTCGTAGTGTTTAATTCCTAATTCATTATCTACCATTAGAACTGAATAAGGGAATGATCCAATTGGCAATGCAATATTTCCATCGAATAAATCTGATTTTAAGTTAGGTTGAATTATCAATTCTTTTCCTGCTGCATTAGTGAAAAATTTTATACAAGAGGTTAAATCTGGATCTGCACCGGTATCTCCTGAGCCATCAACATAAGGATCGCTAGAACAAAACATTGCTTCATAAATTTTTACTTTATAAAATAATGGAACCTCATTACAATAATCTTTGTTCCAGGTTGTTCCATCATGAGATACTACATCAGTTCCATCTGCAGATTCGTCATCCACTACAATTTTACCACTGGCATCTCTATGGCATGTTTCAGCATTAGCGTTAATTTCTAAAAAGAAAAATAAAACTGAAAAAGATAAAAATAATAAAAATTTTTTTGTACTCATGAATTAAAAACCTCCGACCTGTACCCCTGAGGATATTTTAACTACTTTTATTTTATTTTCTCTTTGAACAGGCATATATAATTTATTTCTCATACTTAATAGTTTTGCATTACTTTTTTGTTCCTTTATGCTTGTATTAGTTTCTCCCAACGGGATAATAAGTTTTATATTACCAAAATATCCGTCGTTATTTTTATTATCGTTGAGATATCCAGCCTTGAAAGAAAAATTTCCAATCATTGTAGTCATGCCAAATTTTTCACCCTTTTCTTTATAAGTTGAGTCTGGATTTTCCCATTCAAACAATTGCGCGAATAAATCGGTATTTTTTTTATTAGGTAAATGAAAATTTAGTTTTACATCAAATCCATCTAAAGCTCTTTCTGTACCTTCGTCTGTTTTTTTCTCATCAGATATTGCATCATAATAATTTCCTATTAAATCTAAAGTGCTTGAAACAGCTTCAAATCCAAAACCTTTTCTAAAATGCCCTTCATCAATTTGGTAATCCAAAAAGCCATTGTAACCGGTCATTAACGTTTCATTTCTAAATAATTCTCTTCTGCCGATTCCTAGGTTGATGGTGGTATCACTGTCATGATGAATAATATTTGTTTGATTAAACCAAACACTATCAGCACTTTCTTTTAATTTACTAACACTTTGTATTTCATATGTAGGTTTTAATTTTTCTCTTAAATCTAAAGATATATCTAAATATTTGATTTTTTCATTTGAACTCAATTTCTCAGCTAAAGTTGAACTTAAATTTTTTGAAATTTCATCTAATTTAGAATAAAATTCACTTTGAAATTCTTGCTCTAAATTGCTTTTTAGGTCATCAGCAAATGCATTAAAACATAGGATTATTGCTGATAATATAAGGATAAGCTTTTTCACATCTTAAAATATATACTTAAATTTTAAAGAAACGATATATAAAAATAGTTCCTATAACATATAAAAATACACCAAAAAGCCTTTGTGCTTTTAATTTATCCATTTTATATACTGTGTTAGCTCCTATCCTAGCCATAAAAGTTGTTATAGGAACAAATATAATAAATGCGGGAACATTAACGAAACCAATGCTGAACGGAAGATCTACATTAAAATAAAAGCCTGAAATCAAGAAACCAATAGAGCCAGTGAATGAAATAAAAAATCCTATCGCTGCTGCACTTCCTATACACTTACTTATAGGATAACCAAGATATCTAAGTATAGGAACGTTCATCATAGCTCCAGTAATACCCATTGGAGCTGAAATAAACCCTGAAATTAACCCTAGTATTATCCTGGGTGCTATAGATAAATTTGTTTTAATTTTTTTAACTTTTTCTTGAGCCATCATTAGGTATGCACCAAAAAAATATACAACTATCGAAAAAAATAGAACAAGTTCTTTAGTTTTCATAAAAGAAGCAAAAAAAGTTCCAGCTAACACGCCTATAACAACGAAAATTCCAAAAGTTTTAACAACACTAAAATCTACAAGCTTATTTTTATTATGTGTCAATACTGATACTGTAGAAGTAAAAATTGTTATCGTAAATGCTGTTCCTACAGTCAAATGCATTAAGTAATTTTTATCAAAGTTTAGTGTTTCAAACACAAAAAATAAACATGGTACTGAAATTAATCCACCACCAATACCGAAAAGGCCAGCAAAGAAACCTACCGCACAAGCTGCAAAAATTATTAATAAAAAAAAGTGCCAATATTCATTTATTAGAAAAATTAAGGACAAATAAACCTTTTCAATTATGTTATACTAAAAAATTCGGAGAAAGATCTAGCAGAAACAACTAGTAAAAAACAGCCAAATATTCTGCTCAATAATTTTTTATTTATTTTATAAACAACCTTAGCTCCAATTCTGGCCATTATCATTGTGATAGGGACAAATACAATAAATCCTAAAAGATTTATATATCCAAATGAAAAAGGAGAGCTTACATTATTAATTATATTTCCTCCAATTATCATTGTTGTAGTACCCGTTAATGCAATTAAAAAACCTACTGCCGCAGCTGTGCCGATAGAAGTTCTAATGTCATATCCGAATGTTCTTAAAAATGGAACCATTAAAGAACCTCCTCCAATACCTAATGGTACAGATATAAACCCTATAAATAAACCTGAAACATATTTAATAACTCTAGAAATTTTCTTAGGATTATCCAATAATTTGTCTCTAAAAAATATAAAAAATAATCCAACACAGAATGAAAAAAAAGCAAAAAACAAAATTAATGCCGGTGTTTTCATATTTACTGCTAAAAAAGTACCCGCTAAAACTCCAAAAACAATTAGCAAACCAAAATTTTTTACCATCTTAAAATCGACAGCTTTGTACTCCATATGAGTTTTTGTTGATATTATTGAAGTAGGTATAATTATAGCTAGAGATGTCCCTACAGATAAATGCATTCTAGTTAAAATATCAAAATCAAGAACACTAAATGCATAATATAAAGCAGGAACCATTATAATACCTCCCCCAACACCTAATAGTCCCGCCATAAAACCAGCAACTACTGCAGCAATGGCTAAAACCGTAAGCAAGTTTATAATTGTATTAGTGTCTATGTTTTCCATTAAGCTGACGCTTGATTTGCTTTTTCATTATTCTGAGCAATATCCATAATGTGTTTTGCTTTTTGAAAATCAGAATCTCTTGCCATCATATTATCACTTAAGTATCTTTTCCATTCTTTAGAACCTGGTTGACCATGATATAGACCAACAGTGTGTCTCATTACATGATTAACCTTAGTTCCTTTTTTAACTTCTTCCTCTAAATAATCTAAAAGTTTTTTTACAATATCTTCTCTTGATAACACTTCATTATTAAGAAATATATTATTTTCAATGTCTTTTAAAAAATAAGGATTTTGATATATGGCTCTTCCGATCATTACTCCATCACAATAATCTAAGTGCTTACCTATTTGTTCAGTAGTTGTTATACCGCCATTTATAATAATTTCTAAATCGGGGTTCGATTTTTTTATTTCATAAACCATATTATAATTTAACTTAGGAATATTTAAATTTTGTTTAGGAGTTAAACCTTTTAAAATTGCTTTTCTGGCGTGTAATATAATTGTGTAACATCCTGAGTCTTTGATTTTATTAATAAACATATTTAAATAATCAAATTCCTCTGTATTATCAAAGCCAATTCTAGTTTTTGCTGTTACAGGAATTTTGCAAGAATTAGACATTTCATTTATACATTCAGCAACTAATTCTGGTTCTTTCATCAAACATGCGCCAAATGAATTTTTTTGAACTTTTTTACTTGGACACCCTAAATTTAAATTAATTTCATCATAACCTAAATCTTCAGAAATTTTTGCAACTTCAGATAATTCTTTTTTATCAGAACCACCAACCTGTAAAGCAAGTGGTTTCTCTTCTTTTCTAAAACCAAGAATTTTTTCTCTGTCTCCGTAAATGGCTGACTTGGTTGCAACCATCTCAGAATATAACATAACATTTTTACTAATTAATCTTAGAAAAAATCTATCATGTCTATCTGTGCAATCCATCATAGGTGCAACAGAAATTTTTCTATTAATTTTTTTTTTAGTATCCAAGAGCTTTACCCATTATTTTATCAGGCAACCAAGTTACAATCTCAGGAAAAATACATAAAATTAATATAGCTAACGCCATTATGATCATAAATGGTATAGATCCTTTTAAAATTTCTGACAAACTTACATCCGGAGTAATCCCTTTTATAATATAAAGATTTAATCCGACTGGAGGCGTAATTAATCCAATTTCCATATTGATAGTAAATACTATTGCAAACCAATAAGGGTCAAAGCCTAATGTTGTTATAACAGGCAGTAATATTGCTGAAGTCATCACAATTACGGCAACTGGAGGAAGAAAAAAACCAGCAATTAAAAGAAATATATTTATTAAAATAAATACAACCCATTTATTAGAACTTAGCTCTACCATGCTTTGTGCAAGAGATTGGGTCACATAAAGCTGAGAAAGTGTAAACGCAAAAAGATATGAAGCAGCTATAATGAACATAATCATTACACTTTCTTTCATTGAGACTTTGACTATGTTCCAGATCTTTTTAGGTTGATAAATTTTATAGACAACTGCAATCAATACAAATACTAAAAATGCTCCAACACCCGAAGCTTCTGAAGGTGTTGCAACCCCTCCATACAAAACATAAAGAACACCAGCTATAATTGCCAAGAATGGGAGTATTCTAGGTAAAACTTCTAGTTTTTCTTTTAACGTGGGCGGTGTTCTATTCTTCAACGCTTTTGCAGAGTCTTTATCTATAAAATAACTATGTATAAGAGCCCATATTGCAAACATGCCAGCCAACATAAAGCCAGGTATAAGGCCACACAGAAATAATCTCCCAATTGATGTCCCAGTTGCAATTCCATAAACTATTAAAACAATACTGGGTGGAATTAATACTCCTAACGTTCCACCTGCAGCAATTGTTCCAGTAGCAATTTGATCTGAATACCCTCTTTTCCTCATTTCAGGTATCCCCATAGTTCCTATAGCTGCACAAGTTGCGGGGCTTGATCCACTCAAGGCAGCAAAAATTGAACATGCACCTATATTTGAAATTACTAAACCACCAGGTAATCTCCAAAGCCACCTATCTAATCCCGTATATAAATCTTTTCCTGCTGGAGAATTTGCAACAGCCATACCCATTAAAATAAACATTGGTATTGAGAGTAGGACAAACGAGTTTAGCCCAGCATAAAAAGTTTCAGCAAAAACATCTAGCATCTGCAAACCTTCAAAGGCAACTAAAAGAGCTATCGATACAAAACATAAGCCAAAAGCAATTGGTATTCCTGAAAATAAAACTATTAATGTAAAAACAGCAACTATTATAGCAATTATTAACGGATCCATTAATTTGAGTCCTTTTTATCAGTAAGTTTAATGATTTCAGCAATATACTGTAAAATCATTAATGCTGCTCCAATCATCATTGATGAATACGGAATCCATAATGGAGGGTCCCAGACAGTTCCGGTTGAATAATTTTTTGTAAAAGCTTCTTCAACCATTAAAAAGGCAAAGTAGAATAAAATTAAAAAAAATAATAAACTCACTAATGAAGTAAAAATTTTTAGTCTTAAAATATTTTTTTTTGATAAAAAATCATAAATCCATTCCATGCTAACATGAGCTTTTTCACTTAACACATATGCGCTTCCTATGAAGGTTGAAGCAACCAGAAGCATTGTAACAAGTTCTGTTTGCCAAGTAATTGCTCTTTGAAAAAAATATCTTT
>CACLQJ010000002.1 GCA_902609065.1 uncultured Pelagibacteraceae bacterium | reverse complement strand
TGTCAGTTTCCTCTACTTTGTTTGAAGTTATATATGTCTTAACTAAGTCATTAATCTTATGATACGCTTGAGGACCAATTGCTATATCAATAAAAGGTTCTCTTTTTAACATTTCCTCATTCTCAGCTTGAGCAACGCATCCAGCAACTATCATTATCGGTTTTTTTTTATTCTTATAAATTTTTCTTACCCTTCCAACCTCGTGGTATACTTTTTCTTTAGCTTTGTCTCTAATATGGCAAGTATTCAAGATATAACAATCCGCATCATTCTGTTTTTCTGTTTTTTCAAAATTAATATTTTTTAGGGAATCATAAATTCTATTAGAGTCATATTCGTTCATTTGACAACCAAATGTCTTAATATAAACTTTTTTTTTCATTGAACTTATTTTTTTTTGACACCGTATAATTCAAGTTTATGGTCAATCAAATCATAACCATACTTCTGAGCAATTTTTTTTTGTAATTCATGTATTTCATTGTCACTAAATTCAATTATATGACCTGTCTTGACGTCAATTAAATGGTCATGATGACTCTCTCGGATTTCTTCGTATCTTGCTTTACCACCCTTAAAATCGTGTTTAGTTAAAATTCCAGCCTCCTCAAAAATTTTAACAGTTCTATATACTGTCGCTATGCTAATTTTTGGATCGATTTTTAAAACTCTATTATACAATTCATCTACGTCTGGGTGATCTGCCTCACCATAAGTTTCTTTAGACTGAGACATAACTCTAGCAATCACTCTACGCTGATCTGTTAACTTAATACCTTTAGATATGCATTTATCTTCAATTGTATCTGACATTATTTTATTTAACCCGAATATATAGGATTTATCAAGTCCTTCATTAAAACTCCTTTTTCCGATAAGTCCAGTAATTTTTTGTAATCATTGCCATCAATTTGCTTAGAGGAAAAACCATACAAATTAATACTATGCGACATAGATATTGCCTTACAAGTTACAATAGATGACCTTATACTTGAGAATTTTCCAGGCCCTACGTTTACAAATATATTATCAATGTCCTCAAATCTGAAATTATTAGTTCTTAGGAAGTCAAATATAATTAAACCAATCTTATCAAAATTTTTCTTAGTATTAAAATATTCATTAGTGTAAGAATCATTATTTGTAATGATTTTTAAAAAAACCTTTTCACTTGCAGCATCTATAACTAAATTCATGATATTATTTATAATAATATCAAAATCGTACGCAGATGAAAACACAAAGAAATTCTATTCAAATGACGCAGGTATTGTTTCCATTATGTATCATAGATTTAACGAGAATGAATATCCCTCTACCAACATTCAAATGGATATTTTTGAAGAACAAATTGAAATTATTAGGAATAATAATTTAGATTTTGTTAATCCTTCAGAATTTTTGAGGAATTTCCATGAACCAAAGAAAGAAAAAAAAATTTTAATTACTATTGACGATGGATTTAGCTCATTTTATGAAAACGCTTGGCCATATTTTAAAAAAAATAAAATACCATTTATACTTTTTATATCTACTGAGCCAGTCGGCTCTAAAGGTTATATGACTTGGGAACAAATTAGAGATATAGAGAAAGAAGACTTTGTGTTTATCGGCAATCATTCCCACAGTCACCAGTACTTATTAAATTTAGATCATGAAGGATTTATTGAAGATATAGAAAAATCTATTAAAATTTTTCAAAAAAAAATAGGATACAATCCAAAATATTTTTCTTATCCCTTTGGGGAATACAGCTTGGAACAAAAATTATTTATTAAAGAATATTTTAAAATTGCTTTCGGACAACATTCGGGTGTAATAGACGTCAATAAAGATAAATTCGAATTGCCCAGATTTCCAATTAATGAGGAGTATGGAAATTTAGAAAGATTTAATTTTATAACAAAATTGAAACCTCTTGAATATAAACAGATATATTTAGAAGATAGCTATATACTTCCATCAAATAATCCTCCAAAATTATCTATTGAATTTTTTCATGACCAAAAGAATATTAGCGATATAAATTGTTTTTCAAATGAGGGAAATAAATGGGACAAAACAAAATTAAATTTTGAAAATAATAGAATGTTCATAAAGTTTAGGGACAAGTTCACATTTAGAAGAGGAAGAATAAATTGCTCAGTAAAAGATGAAGAAGGATGGAGATGGTTTGGTTTGCAGTTTTCTGTGAAAAATTAAATATTTCCTTTAAGATTTTTGCTTAGAGGCAATATCTTTGCTTTATCAAAATCTCTTAAATTGTTTTGTTGAATAATTTTTTTTAGTGTTACTGTATATTCATCACCGGTTTCAGCATATGAATTTAAATAATTTGCAAGTTCTAAACTATTGAATGATTCATCATTGTCTCTTTGTATAGCACGAACCTTTCTAAACTCTTTGTAACTAGAGTGGGTGTTTAAATTTCGTTGATATGCTCTTACTGAGGCTTTAAGCACACTGAAGGCCATTACTTTATGTTTATCATTTTTATCCGAACCCGCTGGCTTGATGCCCTCACCAGAATAAGTCCATTGCCCAAACAATGCATTACCCTCGATCGCAAACCTTGATGTTCCCCATCCAGTTTCTTTAGCAGCTTGTGCAATTGCCAACGAAACGGGTATTTCATCCATTCTAACCTTCAACGTAGATACATCTTTATTTACTACACCATATTGTCTAAACTTGTTGTTTAACCAATTTTTTTCAGCTTTAGTATTTATGCTTTTATTAAGAATTTTGAAGAGAGTATTTCTATCTCTTTTTATTCTATTATTTTCACTTAAAATTAAAGGTAAAACAATTTTTATAAATAATTCTTTCCTTTCTTTAGTGTTTTGAATCTGTTTGAGCTCAACTGGTAACATTCCTACTTCAAAAGGCTTAACAATGTTTTCAGATCTGACTATATCTAAAGTATAATTTTTGTCAGAGAACATTTGATTTAAAGTCGCGGCTTCTATTCTAACTGATTTCGACGGTCCTTTTTTAAATTCTATATCCTCAACAAGATGTCGAGGATCAAGTCCATCATCAATAGAGTTTTCTGTAATTAAAGTTTCCCCAGACAAAACTTTCTCTAAATATTTTTTTGAATGGTTTTCTATAACTTTTGGCTTTTCTAAAGAATCTAGAATTAATTTTGAACTTAAGGGTAATGAAAAAAAAATCGATACTACAACTACGCTTGCAAAAGAAGTTAATATTAAGCTTCTGAAATCTTTAAAAAAATTTTTATTTTTTAATTTATAAACCTTAAAACCTTTTTTTATCAAAATTCTCTTTAATTGATTAGTAGAAATAGATTTATACATGTTTAACATAAAAATAAGTTTTCGTTAAATTGACACAACTTCTTTTACCTCAGGTAAGTAATGACATAATAAATTTTCTACACCTTTTTTTAACGTCAAAGTTGAACTTGGACATCCGGAGCAGCTTCCTTTTAATTTAACAGTTACAACCCCTTTATTAAATTCTTGGAATACGATATCACCACCATCTCTTGAAACTGCTGGTCTAATCTTAGTCTCAAGTAAATTAACAATTTTTTTTTCAATTTCACTTAAACTTTTTGCATCATTATTATTATTTCTTTCTTCAATTACGCAATCATTGCCTTTGGAGTAATAGTCATTTATGTAAGAAATAATTATATGCTTAGCATCTGACCAATCTAAATTTTTACTTTTATTAACTGACAAAAAATCCTCATACAAAAACACGCTTAAAATTCCATTAATTGAGAGTATATTTCTAATTAAATCATTATCTGTTTCTTTGATATCCAAAACTTCTATCGGTCCAATTCTAGAGACTTTTTTCCCTGGTAGGAATTTAAGAGAATTTGGATTGGGAGTATCTTGAGTTTGCACAAACATATATTTTATATAAACATTATTGTGGAAAATTAAAGATCTAATTTTTACTACAGACCAACAATTTTTTTAACCTCTTCAATTTTTTTAGTTGATATTTTACTTGCTTTTATATTTCCTTCTAACAATACGTTGTCAATAAAGGAATTGTCTTTTTTTATTTTGCTCATCTCATTTGATATTGGATAAATTTTTTCAATTACCAATTCCGAAAGTTTATTTTTAAAATCTGAAAAATTTTTTCCAGAGAATTCTTTAATTGTATTACTAATATCCTGGTTATTTAATGAAGAATAAATTCCTAAAAGATTTTTAGCCTCTGGTCTATTCTCTAGTTCTTTGCTGTTATCAGGAAGAGGCAAGGTGTCTGTTTTTGCTTTTTTTATTTTATTTTCAATTTCTTCTTTAGTATCATTTAAATTGATTCTACTAAGTCCCGATGGATCAGATTTACTCATTTTTTTAGTACCATCTTTAAGACTCATTATTCTGGAAAAATTTTTTTGAATCATTGGTTCTGGTATTTTTAAAAACTCAGGTGAATTAAAATCTAAATTGAATTTATGAGCAATATCTCTAGTCAATTCTAAGTGTTGCTTTTGATCCTCACCTACCGGTACATGTGTTGTGTCATAGAGCAAAATATCAGCTGCCATCAATACTGGATACACATAAAGACCAATACTCGCTTTCTCTTTATCTATTCCTGCTTTTTCTTTGAACTGGGTCATTCTATTTAACCAACCCATCCTAGCTGAACAACCCAAAATCCATGCAAATTCAGAATGTTCAGCCACCGTTGATTGTTGAAATATTATACTTTTTTTATGATTCAGGCCACTAGCAATAAATGCTGCAACTGTCTCTCTAATGTTTTCTTTTAATATGTTAGGCTCTTGTCTAACAGTAATAGCATGTAAATCTACAACACAATAAATACACTCTGTATTGGTTTGATTTTGAAAATTTACAAAATTTTTTATAGCACCAAGATAATTCCCAACATGAAGATTCCCCGAAGGTTGGACACCAGAAAATATTTTTTTACTCATAATATATTACTTTAATTTAATATCAGAGAATTTGAAAGCTTTTGTGAAAATCGATAATAATATATAAGAGAATAAAGTTATTATCACCATAATTAACATATTTAAAAGTTTATAATTATTTTCATAAATTAAATTTTGCGAAAAATTATTAATCATAAAGTAAAAGAAGTAGGATGATAAGAAAACTATGCACAATATTTTAAGTAATGATAAGATCAATTTTAAATCAATATAATATAGGTTTTTATTTTTTAAAAATAAAAATAGTAATAAAGCATTAATCCATGATGAAATTGTAGTTGATATTGGGATTATTATAAAGCCCACTCTATTAAAAAAAATAATGCTTATAAAAATATTTAATATTACAGATATTAAAGAGCAATAGAAAGGGATCTTTGTATTTTGTCTTGCAAATAAAAAAGATGAAAAAATTTTAATAATAGCAAATGCGGGCAATCCAAAAGCGAAATAATACAAAGCTTTGGCTGAATTTTTAACACTAAACTCATCAAAAGATCCATATCCAAAAAGGCATGAGGTGATTTCCTCAGATGCAATTAGCAACGCAAACATCCCGGGCAGACTTAAGAACAAACTTAATTCAACTGATTTATTTTGTATGAAATCTATTTTTTTTTTATTTTTTGACTGAACGTATTTACTTAGACTTGGGAGTAAAACTGTTCCAATTGCAATACCTGCAATTGCGAGGTTTATTTGATATATTCTATCTGCATAATATAAATATGACACTGCGTTCGCTTGAAACGATGCTATAACAGTTCCAACTAAAATATTAATTTGGGTAACCCCTGAGGAGAAAATACTTGGTAAAAGTTTTTCTAAGAATATTTTTATTTTTTTTGTAATTTTTAGTTCGAAATTAAATTTTGGTGAATAATATTTTTTTACGAATATATATAGTAAAATAAGCTGTATTAATCCTGCTAGTGATACCCCATAAGCAAGATAAATAACTAAAATATCATTCTCAAATTTTAAAAAAAATAAAATAAATATTAAAATTATATTCAAAACAATTGGTGCTGCTGCAGCTATTCCGAATTTATTGTGCGAATTTAAAATTGCTGAAAAGAAAGATGCTATACTTATAAATAATAAAAATGGGAAAGTGATACGTGTAAGATTAATAGTCAATTCAAGCTTATCTCCACTTTCTGTAAAACCCGGTGCAATCAGATAAATAAATAAAGGCATGAAAATTTCTACAATTAAAGTAAGTATTAAAAGTGCGAATATTAAAAAATTTAAAACGTTATTTGAAAAATCCTCTGCTTTTTTTTTTGATTTGACCAACTCAGAAGAATAACTTGGAACAAATGCAGCATTAAATGCACCTTCGGAAAATAATCTTCTAAATGTATTCGGAATTCTGAAAGCAACAAAAAAAGTGTCAGCTATTGGACCTGATCCTAGATTAACTGCAATAAGAAAATCCCTTAGATAACCTAAAATCCTACTTAAAATAGTATAAAAGCTGAACGTGCCAGTTGACTTAATTAGATTCATAAATCATATTAGTGATAACTTAGTTCTATTTTTATATCTAATAAAAAAATGAAGAAAAAAAATATTGAGCATTATTCGGATAAAGAAGCTTTAGATTTTCATAATAGTAATAAATCTGGCAAGATTGAGATCATATCCTCTAAGCCAATGACTACAAAAAGGGATTTGGCTTTAGCATATTCTCCAGGTGTTGCAGCTCCAGTTAAAGCTATATCGGCAAATCCAGAGCTAGCATATGATTATACAACTAAAGGAAATCTTGTAGCTGTTATAAGTAATGGATCAGCCATTCTTGGTTTAGGTAATTTGGGTGCTATAGCTTCTAAGCCTGTAATGGAGGGAAAAGCAGTATTATTTAAAAGATTTGCAGATATAGATGCGATAGACCTAGAGATAGATTCAAACAACACGGAAGAAATAATTAAATCGATAAAAAATTTTGCAAAAAGTTTCGGTGGTATAAATCTCGAAGATATAGCAGCACCATCGTGTTTTATTATAGAAGATAAACTAAAAAAAATTCTTGATATTCCAGTTTTTCATGATGATCAGCATGGCACTGCAATTATTACATATGCAGCATTAATGAATGCATTGGATATCCAAAAAAAAGATAAAAAGAAAGTTAGAGTTATTGTCAATGGTGCTGGTGCTTCTGCGATGGCTTGTACTAATTTACTACTGAAATCTGGTATTAAAAAATCCAATATAATAATGTTGGATAGCAAAGGTGTAATAAACAGCAAAAGGAAAGGTCTCAATAAATGGAAGTCTTTTTATGCATCAAATACTAAATCTAAAACACTGAAGGAAGCAATAAAAGATGCTGATGTTTTTTTAGGACTGTCTTCAGCTGGAGTTTTGAGTAAAGAAAATGTTATG
The DNA here is from genome assembly GCA_902609065.1 of uncultured Pelagibacteraceae bacterium. Lineage (GTDB taxonomy): Bacteria > Pseudomonadota > Alphaproteobacteria > Pelagibacterales > Pelagibacteraceae > Pelagibacter. The sequence goes on along the minus strand of CACLQJ010000002.1, from coordinate 47,374 downwards.
AGTATGTCTAAAAACCCTATAATATTTGCTTGCGCAAATCCTGATCCTGAAATTAAACCTGAGGAAATAGAAGAGGTGAGAAATGACGCTATTGTTGCAACTGGAAGATCTGATTATCCAAATCAAGTGAACAACCTAATTGGATTTCCTTATATTTTTAGAGGAGCTTTAGACGTAAGGGCTAAGACCATAAATGATGAAATGAAAATCGCTGCAGCAAATGCAATTGCTTCTCTTGCCCGGGAGAGAGTTCCCGATGAAGTCGTTGCAGCTATGGGAGGTGAAAGACCAAAATACGGAAAAGAATATATTATACCATCAACTTTTGATCCAAGATTGATTAATGTAATTCCTGTTGCTGTAGCTAAAGCCGCAATCAAGACTGGCGTGGCTAGGAAAAAAATTGATAACTTTGATTTATATTCTGAACAACTTAAACAAAGGCTAGATCCGTCAGTTACTATAATGCAAGGTATAAATTCTCAAATTAAAAAAACACAAAAAAAAGTTGTTTTTGCTGATGGAGAAGATGAAAATACATTAAAGGCAGCGATAGCATTTAAAAATAGTGGATTAGGTATTCCAATATTAGTTGCAAAAGACAAGGTTGTTAAAGCTAGATTAAAAGAAATAGGTTATAGCGAAAATCTTAATATTGAAATTGTTAACTCAACAAAGAAAAGTTTAAGAGAAAAATATTCAAATTATATATTTAAAAAATTACATAGATCCCAGGGACTTCTTGAGAGAGATTGTGACAGGCTGGTGAGAAACGATAGTGTCATATGGAGCTCATGTATGGTAGCATGTGGCGATGCAGACGCAATGGTTACAGGTAATACAAGAAGATATGGACAATCACTTCAAAAAATAACAAAAGTTGTTGATCCTAGACCTGGTGAAATTATGTTTGGGCTAAATATGGTTGTAAATAAAGGTAGAACAGTTTTTATAGGTGACACTAGCGTTCACGAATATCCTTCATCAAAACAGTTAGTTGAAATAGCAATTTCATCAGCAAGAGTTGTGAGATTGTTTGGATTTACTCCAAAAATTGCTTTTTTATCTCATTCTACCTTTGGGCAACCAAACACTAGTCGTACTAAACATATTAGAGATGCGGTAGAAATTTTAAGAAAAATGAAAGTTGATTTTAAATTCGATGGCGACATGCAGCCAGATGTAGCTTTAAACGAAGAATATAAAGAATTATATCCTTTATCGGATATTGTTGGAAATGCTAACGTGTTGATAATGCCTGGTCAACATAGTGCTGCAATATCTTATAAAATAATTAAATCAATGAGTAGTGCAAAAGTTATAGGACCTCTGCTAATTGGTTTAGGGGCAGCTATTGAAATTGCCCCTCTAAGATGTTCGACTTCAGAAATTTTAAATCTTGCATCAGTAGCAGCTTATTCAGCAGGAGTTATTGATTATAAAAAAAAAAATTAATCTTTTTTGATTCTTAGATCCTCAACAAATAAAATACTTGTTACTACGTCTTTCACATCCAAGATTTCTTTAGCTTCGTTGATAATTTCATCTTTTTCTTCATTAGAATGTGCTATACCGTACACGTAAATAACTTTTTTGATTGTATCTATATTATAATTTACTGCTTTAATTTTTTTATTAAATATCATAGCCGATCTAAGTTGGGATGTTATTAAAAGGTCTTTAGCAGATTGTTTAAAGTTGAATTTTTCCTTTATTTTTAAATCGTTTTTAACAGACCTTATACCTTTTGTTTCCCATGCCAATTTTGTTATCTTTAACTTTTCCTCGGGTGTATCCACTTTGCCAGTTATAAAAATCCTTCCATCTAGTACCTTTGTCTTAACATCAATTAAATAATTCTTATTCATTGAAACCAATCTGGCATCAAGACTTGTATCCATAATTGAATCATCTATTTGAGTTCCCAATGTTCTAGGATCCATAGCAATTGATACACCGGTACCAAAAACCCCAGGCGATGAAGCCCCAATACAACCTGTGAGAAAAAATATCAATAATAAGTTAACTAATATTCTATTTTTCATTTTTTAATTTAAGGCAATATTTGTATATTTGGGATTTTGATACTTTTTTATCATTATCTAAAATTTCTAAGATATCTTTTATACTTAATTTATCTATTAATTTTTTAATTTTATATTTAACTGATTCGGGAAGATTTTCTGTTTTTTTTTTGTTTTTTTCCTCATTTGAAATTACAATTGTAATCTCGCCTTTTAGTTTATACTCTTTAAGCTTGAGATCTTTTACATCGCATCTAAAGTACTCCTCATAATATTTAGTAATTTCTTTACATATAACTATTTTTCTATTAAAAAAGTATTTTTGCAATTGATTTATAATTCTGCTAAATTTTTTTGAAGAAATAAAAAAAACAATCGTTGACGAAAGATTTGATAAAAATTGGAAATCATCTTCAATTTCTTTTTTTTTATCATGTAAAAATCCATTGAAAAAAAAATTGTTTGAAAATCCACTTATTGACACAGCGGCTGTAATTGCAGATGCGCCTGGAATCGGAAAAATTTCGATACCCTCTTTTACACACTCTTTAATTAATATCTTGCCGGGGTCAGATAGTGCGGGAGTTCCCGCATCAGAAACTAATGAAACAATTTGACCGCACTTTAACGATTCAATTACTTTTTTGAGGTTTTTACTTTCATTAAATTTATGGTTGGAGGTAAGTTTGGATTTGATATTAAAAAAATTAATTAATTTTTGAGTAACTCTTGTGTCCTCGCAAAGTATAAAATTAGAGATTTTTAACACATCCAAGGCTCTATAAGTGATATCCCCGAGATTTCCAATGGGTGTAGATACTATATATAATCCTGTTTTAAACTTATTTTTGTCTATTTCTAGATGCATAATAGTAATCAATATATTATTAGGCTTGGTATGAAAACTTTTAATAAAATAATTATTTTTTTTTTCTTAACATTTGGAGTCAATAAATTAGCGTTTTCTAATGAAAATATAAATATAGGACTCATAGTTCCTCTTTCAGGTGAGTTTAAAGAAATTGGTAAGACAATAGTTAATACTACTAGATTAGCAATAAACTCAATTGACGATGAAAGAATAAAAATTTTACCGAGAGATAGTAAATCGAGTGCAGAGGAAACACTAAGAGTAGCAAGTGATTTATATAAAAACAATAACGTAAAAATTATTATTGGCCCAATTTTTAACTCAAGTACTAAATATTTAAATGATTTACCTGAAGTTACTTTTATTTCATTTACAAATAAATTAATAAACAATAAGTCAAATATTATTAGTGCAGGAGTAAATTCAGTATCACAAGTTGAGGCAATAATAAAATTCCAAAAAATAAAAAATTTAGAACGAACTTTTTTTTTAATTCCTAATAATGAGTATAAATTAGAAATTGAAAATGCAATCTCAGTGACAAAAATAAAATTAAAAGATAAATTTATTTATGATTCTGATCCTACAAAACTTACAGCTCAAATTGAGAAGGTTACTAGGTATCCTCAAAGAAAACAAAATTTAATAGATGAAATAGAAAAATTAGAAATATCGAATGATCCAAAGAAAGATATCAGAATAGAAAAACTAAAAAAAAGGGATACATTAGGTGGTATAAATTTCGATTCTGTAATAATTGCAGATTTTGATGAAAATCTTAAAAGTGTAGCGACTTCTTTACTTTATACAGATGTTTCTTCAAGAAGAGTTAGTTACATTAGCTTAAATCAATGGTTCGATAAAAGCATTCTAGAGGAAACATCTTTACAACCAATTTTTTTTCCTTCGGTAAATAAAAATAATTATGAAAAGTACATTAAAGAATATAAAAAATATTTTAATGATACACCAAATCAAATATCATTTTTAAGTTATGATATTCTCGGGCTAGTATACTATTTACTTTTACAAAACGATTTTGTGGTCGAAAATGAAATGTTTAACGAAAAAAATAAATTTAGAGGGAAAACTGGTGTATTTAAAATTAATAAAAATAATATCACTCACGAGCTAAGCTTTTATTCTGTTGAGAATAAGAAGTTTAAAAAAATTTTCTAATTTGTTTAAACGCTTTCTGCCTATGATCAATTCTGTGTTTTACTTTTGGTTCCATTTGACCAAAAGTAATTTTTTTTCCTTTAGGAATAAATATTGGGTCGTATCCAAAGCCTTTATTTCCTAATTTTTTATTTGAAATTGTTCCTTCGATTTTTCCAATTACACTTATAGTTTTTAAGCCTGGACCATAAATTGTTAGCGCACATTTAAACCTTGCTTTAATTTTTCTTTTTTTCCAATTTAAATCTTTGTCCTGGATTTTTTTAAATATTTTTTTTATAGCTAAATTAAAATTTTTATTTTTACCTGACCATCTTGCAGAATAAATTCCTGGTGCCTTATTTAGTAAATCAATTTCTAATCCTGAGTCATCTGCTAAACAAATTTTATTCATTAATTTTGAGTAATATTTTGCTTTCAAATATGAATTTCCTATAAATGTTTTGCTTGTCTCTTTTGGGTGATTGGCTGAAATATTCTTAAGACTTAAAACTTTTACTCTTTTTGGAATAAGATCCCGAATTTCTCTTAATTTTCCTTTATTATTTGTTCCAATTAATATCTCTTTAATTTTTTTCTTATACATCTAGAAATTAATAATTTACTTACCATATAGATATTTATGATCAAAGAAGAAACATTAGAAAATGCTAACAAATCTGAGGAGGTTGAAAGTAACATAGACAAAAATGATATCTCTCAAAATACCACAGATGAAAAAAACGAAGATACATCAAAAGAGATTTCATTAGACGATAAAATAAAAAAATTAGAGGAAAAAATTATTAGAATTTATGCTGAAATGGAAAACCAAAGAAGACGTTATGATAAAGAAAAAGATGAGGCGTTTGAATATGGGGGTTTTTCATTTGCAAAAGAAGCACTTAATTTATTAGATAATCTAGAAAGAGCAAAATTTTCTATAAGTAACGATGAAAGCATTCAAGACAAGAATATTTTAAAAAAAATTGTTAGCCATTTAGACATTATTTATAAAGATATATTGTCAATATTTAAAAAGAACAATATTGAGCCAATAAATTCAATAAATCAAAAACTAGATCCAAATTTACATCAAGCCATGCTTGAGATAGAAGACGACAATAATGAGCCCGGAACAATTGTACAAGAAATTCAAAAGGGTTTTTTGATGAAAGATAGATTACTAAGACCTTCCCTGGTCGGAGTTTCAAAAAAGAAAACAGAGAGTAACAATGAAAATGATGAAAAAACCCTTAAAAGTGAGAAAAAACAATGAAAAATTTAATTTTGAAAATATCTTGTACTGAAAGAATTAACACTTATATGAAATTAAGGAATAAATGACATGAGCAAAGTAATTGGAATAGATTTAGGAACTACAAACTCTTGTGTAGCTGTTATGGAAGGATCACAAGCTAAGGTTCTAGAAAATGCTGAAGGAGCAAGAACAACCCCTTCAGTAGTAGCTTTCACGGAAAATGATGAAAAGCTAATAGGACAACCAGCGAAGCGGCAAGCAGTTACTAATCCAGAAAATACAATATTTGCTGTAAAAAGATTGATTGGAAGAAACTTTAACGATACATCGGTCAAAAAAGATATTGAAACATCGCCTTTTAATATTATTAATTCAGAAAAGGGAGATGCATGGATAGAAGCAAAAGGTCAAAAGTATTCTCCTTCACAAATTTCTGCTTTTGTGCTTCAAAAGATGAAAGAGACAGCAGAAAAATATTTAGGTCAAGAGGTTAGTAAAGCTGTTATAACTGTACCTGCGTACTTTAATGATGCTCAAAGACAAGCAACTAAAGACGCTGGTAAGATAGCTGGACTGGAAGTATTAAGAATTATCAATGAGCCAACAGCTGCTTCTTTGGCTTATGGACTTGATAAAAAGACAAATAAAAAAATTGCAGTATACGATTTAGGTGGAGGTACATTTGATGTCTCAATTCTTGAATTAGGTGATGGAGTATTTGAGGTTAAATCAACAAATGGGGACACATTTCTTGGTGGTGAAGATTTCGATAACACTATAGTTGATTATCTTTTATCTGAATTTAAAAAAGAAAACGGGATTGACTTAAAAACAGACAAATTGGCTTTACAAAGATTAAAGGAAGCTGCTGAAAAAGCAAAAATTGAGTTGTCTTCTGCGGCTCAGACAGAAATTAATTTACCATTTATAACTGCAGATAAAACAGGTCCAAAACATATAAATTTAAAAATGACCCGAGCTAAATTAGAGGCTTTAGTTGAAGATCTAATCACAAGAACTATTCCACCATGTCAAACTGCTCTAAAAGATGCAGGTTTATCTGCCTCAGACATTAATGAAGTAATATTAGTTGGTGGTATGACAAGAATGCCTAAAGTAATAGATGAGGTGAAAAATTTCTTTGGCAAGGAACCTAATAAAAGTGTAAATCCTGATGAAGTTGTTGCTATGGGTGCAGCTATTCAAGCAGGTGTCCTTCAGGGTGATGTTAAAGATGTGTTGTTATTAGATGTAACACCGCTTTCACTTGGGATTGAAACGTTAGGTGGTATATCAACAAAATTAATTGAAAAAAATACGACTATACCAACAAAAAAGAGCCAAGTGTTCTCAACCGCAGAGGACAATCAGCCGGCTGTTTCTATTAGAGTTTTACAAGGTGAAAGAGAGATGGCATCAGATAATAAAATTTTAGGGAATTTTGAGCTGGTTGGTATTGCTCCAGCGCCTAGAGGTGTTCCACAAATTGAGGTTACGTTTGATATTGATGCAAATGGAATTGTAAATGTTTCCGCAAAGGATAAAGGAACTGGAAAAGAGCAAAAAATACAAATTCAAGCCTCTGGAGGCCTAAGCGATGACGAAATTAGTAAGATGGTAAAAGATGCTGAGTCCAATAAGGAGGCAGATAAAAAGAAAAGGGAAGCTGTTGATTCAAGAAACCAAGCCGATACTCTGCTACACTCTACTGAAAAAAACCTAAAAGATCATGGAGCTAAGATTTCTGATGCTGACAAAAAAACTATAGAAACTGCTTCTGCAAATTTAAGAAATTCGTTAAAGGGAACTGATGTAGAGGACATCAAAAAGAAAACTCAAGATTTAGTTCAAGCTTCAATGAAATTAGGTGAAGCAATATATAAATCACAACAAAGCACTAAGTCAGAGAACGCGCCAAAAGAAGCAAAGAAAGAGGATAAAAAAGACGAAAATGTTGTAGATGCAGACTTTGAAGAAGTAAAAGACGAGAATAAAGAAAAAAGCGCCTAAACTAACAACAATTTGTCTGTAATTAGTTATGGCAAAAAGGGACTACTACGAAATCTTAGGTGTTGATAAAAGTTCAAATGCTGATCAAATCAAATCTGCTTATAGAAAACTCGCTGTAAAATATCACCCAGATAAAAATGAAGGCGATAAGGCGGCTGAGGAAAAATTTAAAGAGGCTTCTGAGGCATACCATGTATTGTCTAATTCCGATAGGAAACAAAACTACGATAATTTTGGTCATGCAGCATTTGAAAATGGTGGAGGAAGTAGAGGAGGATTTGGAAACTTTGACTTCTCTGGAAGTTTTTCTGATATATTTGAAGATTTTTTTAGTGACGGATTTGGGGGAGCTGGGAGACGAACCAGAAGATCAAATTATCGTGGTTCAGATTTAAGATACGATTTGACAATTGAACTTGAAGAAGCATATTTTGGAAAAAAACAAGATATAAAGTTTACTACATCTGATAAGTGTGAAACGTGTAGTGGGACAGGGTCAAAACCAGGACATAATGTTGGATCTTGTTCTATGTGTGCTGGCCATGGTCAAGTGAGATCAAATCAAGGATTTTTCACTGTTCAACAAACATGTCCTCAGTGCTCAGGATCTGGAGAAGAAATTACACATCCATGTTCCTCTTGTAGTGGACAAGGTAAAAAACAAGCTAGCAAAAGATTGTCTGTTACTATTCCTAAGGGTGTAGACGACGGAACTAGAATTAGACTAGCAGGAAAAGGTGAGGCAGGTTCCAGAGGGGCAGGAAATGGTGATTTATATCTATTTATAAATGTAAAGTCGCATGAACTATTTAAGAGATCTGACGAAAATTTATTTTTTGAATGTCCAATTTCAATTGCTGATGCTGCATTAGGTTCATCTATCGAGATACCTACTGTCGATGGGGGCAAAGCAAAAATTAAGATACCTGCTGGCACTCAGAGTGGCAAACAATTTAGGCTTAAAGGGAAAGGTATGCCCTATATGAGAGGTAGTGGGACTGGAGATTTATATGTTCAAGTAAATACTGAGGTTCCAATTTCATTAAACAAAGAACAAAAAGACTTGTTGGAAAAATTTAGAGAAATAGAGAACGACAAATCAAATCCTAGTATTAAACATTTCTTTAAAAAAGCTAAAAATTTTTGGCGTAATTAATATTTTCATTAACTTATAAAATTTATTAATTTAAAGTAAATAAATTGTATATATTGCTTATACTTTGAAAATTTTTGTAATATGATAATTTGGTTGGCTTCATATCCGAAAAGCGGAAACACATGGATAAGATCCTTTATAGTTTCTTATTATTTTTCGAATGACGGGAATTTCAATTTTGATGATTTGGATAGAATCCCCGATTATCCAAATAAAAATTTTTTAGGTAAGAATGTCGATGTTTCAAGTATTAAAGAGGGGGAAGTTTATAAATTTTGGGAAAATACTCAGAATACCATCAGAGAAAACAGTAAAGCTAAATTTTTAAAAACACATAATTCTTTAAAGCCAATAGACAATATTCCATTTACTACTGCAAAAAATACTCTCGGGGTAGTTCATGTTGTTAGAGATCCTAGGAATGTAATTACGTCTATCAAAAATCATTTTGGCTTTAGTGACTACAATAAAGCTCTTAAATATATGCAAACCGAAGGCGCATTTATGAAAGGTGAGGACAATATAAAATACGCAATAGTCGATTCGTGGCGGACACATTTTATATCTTGGATGCAAAATCAATCCTTAAAAAGAATATCGATAAGGTATGAGGATCTATTGAATAATCCAGAAAAGGAATTTATTAAAATAGTAAACTTTTTAGACTCTATTCTTAAAATTAAAGGTGGAATAAAAAAAAGCAAATTTTTAAAAAGTTTAGATTCAACCAAATTTGAAGTTTTACAAAAGGGTGAGGAAGATGGAAAGTTTAATGAAAATGTAATTAGAAATAAGGAAAAAGTGAAGTTTTTTAATTTAGGGCCTAAAAATAACTGGAAAAAAGTATTACCAAAAGATGTTCAAATTAAAATGAATGATTATTATAAAGAAGATTTAAAAAAATTAGGATATGAGGTTTGTTAATGGCTAAAATTAATCTTGCTATATCGGGGTGCTTAGGGAAAATGGGTGCCCAACTTGTTAAAACAGCAAATAAAGATAAATTTGTTAAATTAGTTTCTGTAACTGAAAATAATTTAATAAATAAAAAGATTTCAGGCATCGTTCCTGTACTAAATAGTGAAGCAGCATTTAAAAAAGTTGATGTTATAATCGATTTTACAACTCCCAAATGCACATTAGAAATTTTAAAAATTGCAATTAAAATCAAAAAGAGGGTAATAATTGGTACTACAGGTTTTGATAGAAAAGACGAGAACTTAATAAAAAAATTTTCAAAAAAAATACCAATATTAAAAGCAGGAAATATGAGTTTAGGGATAAATTTATTAATGTACTTAACAGAAATAGCGTCAAAATCTTTAGGTGATAATTTTTTATCTAAAATTTTTGAAGTTCATCATAAGCATAAAAAAGATCATCCTTCGGGAACAGCATTTATGTTAGGAAAAGGAATAGCTACTGGAAGAAAAAGAGATTTTTATAAAATAATTGGAAAAAAATATTTTAATAGGAAATCTTTTCCTTACGATAAAAAAATTAATTTTAATTCTTTGAGAAAAGGAAATGTTATAGGAGAACATGAAGTTAAGTTTTCAAGTGGTAAAGAAATAATCACATTAAATCATGAGGCTTTTGATAGATCTTTGTATTCTGAAGGTGCTTTAGAAGCAGCAAAATGGATATATTCAAAAAAACCCGGACTTTATTCAATGAGAGATCTTTTAGATTTTAAATGATGAGTAATGATGAAAGAGCAAAATTAATTTTAAAAATCTTAAATAAAATTTATCCTAAAACTCCTGTTCCCTTAAAACATAGAAACATTTTTACATTGCTTGTATCTGTTCTTCTTTCAGCACAGTGCACTGATGTGAATGTTAACAACGTTACGAAAAATATTTACGCTAAATATAACAGACCAGAACATTTTGTTAAACTTGGAAGAAAGAAAATTGAAAATTTAATAAGAAGTATAGGAATATTTAGAATTAAAGCTAAAAGTATTTACAATTTGTCAAAAACTCTTATGAAAAAATACAATGGCAGAGTACCAAAAACATTTAAAGAATTAGAAGAACTTCCTGGTGTTGGACATAAAACTGCCAGTGTTGTGATGTCACAGGGTTTTGGTTTCCCAGCATTTCCAGTTGATACACATATTCATCGTTTAGCTCAACGATGGAGACTTAGTAATGGTAAAAACGTGGTACAAACTGAAAAAGATTTAAAAAGATTATTTCCAAAAAAAAATTGGAATAAACTACATTTACAAATCATTTATTACGGCAGGGAATATTGTAAGGCTAGAGAATGTTATGGATTATCTTGTAAAATTTGTACCACTTGTTATCCTGCTAGAAAAAAACCAATTATAACAAAGAAAGCATGATATGAAAATTTTAGGTATCGGTAACGCTATAGTGGACGTTATTTGCAAAGTGGATGAAAAGTTTTTAGAAAAAAATGAACTTACGAAAAGTACTATGAAGTTAATATTTGATGAAAAGGAATTTAAGAGTTTACTATCGAACCTTAAAATTGAAAAAACAGTATCTGGCGGTTCTGTAGCGAATTCTGTAGTTGGTTTGTCACAGCTTGGAGATAAAGTAGGATTTATTGGCAAAGTTTGTGATGATGAGCTTGGAAGCAAGTATGAGGAGGGTTTAAAAAAAGAAAGTGTTGAGTACTTTTATTCAAAAAAAAAAGAAGAATTACCAACAGGAACATGTTTGATACTTGTTACTCCTGATTCAGAGCGAACTATGTGTACGTTTTTGGGAACCGCGGGTAAAATAAATGAAAAAGACGTTAATTCAGATGTTGTTAAAAACAGCGAGATAATACTTTTAGAAGGTTATCTTTGGGATGAAGGTGATCCAAAAAAAGCTTTTGATAAAGCAATTAATAATGCAAATAAAGTTGCCATGTCTTTATCTGATCAATTTTGTGTAGACAGACATAAAATAAATTTTCTTGATCTTGTTAAAGGGAAACTTGATATTACATTTGCTAATGAGCAAGAAATAGTATCTTTAATTGATGCTAAAAATTTTGAAGATGTGGTGAGCTTTGGTAAAGAATTAGGGAAAACTTTAGTTGTAACAAGAGGAGAAAAAGGTGCAATGGCAATAAAAGGCAACGAAGTTTCAGAATGTGCAGTAAAAAAAGATCTAAATATTGTTGATTTAACTGGTGCGGGAGATCTTTTTGCATCTGGTTTTTTACACGGTTATGTTAATAATTTATCTTTAAAAGATAGTTTAGAAAAGGGAACTGAAATGTCTGCAAAAGTAATTCAGCAAATTGGTGCTAGATTGTAAAAAAAATTATTTTTTTATTCTTATAAAACTCCCTTTTCCTTTTTTAGCTTTAATGACTTTTGAAGAGAATTTTTTTGTCAGTAAGGCTTTTGCGGTATAATTGCGTTTTTTTCTAAATTTTGTAGCCATTATCTTTACTCTTAATAAAACTATCATCATTAAAAGCGTCCTTGATTTTTTTTCTAAGTCTATAGACATGAGTTTCTACAGTATGTGTTTCAAGTTCAGATGAGTAACGCCATACTTTTTTTCTTAAACTTGATATAGAGACATCTTTATTGGAATTTCTTATAAATAATAAGACTTCTGCCTCTTTTTGAGTAAGTTTTAATCTCTTTTTACCTAATTTTAATATTCTAGCATTTAAGTCAAGTCGATAATCATTAATATTTATTTCAGACTGACTAACAAATTTTCTTTTAAGTAGTAGTATATTAATATTTTCAAGTAAATTTGAAATTTTAACCGGAAAATTTGAAACAATAATATTTTGGTTATTTGGAATTTGGTTAATTTTGGTTTCAGAAATTATTAAAAAATGATTTTTTCTTTCTTTAAGAAAATTGGCTAAATCACTTTCTTGCAAAATGTTATAAATGTCAAAATTAAACAAATTATTTATTTCACTTAAGATTTCATATAAAGTTGAAAGTTTATAGAATAATACAATTGGTTTATTCATTATTGTAAATGTATGATATTAAAATTAATAAATAAAGATACCCTAATCGTTGGCGATTTTAAATTTAAATGCTGTATAGGGAAAAATGGGATAAAATCAAATAAGTCAGAGGGTGATAATAGTACTCCCAAGGGTAAATTTAATTTAGGAACTTTGTATTGGAGAAGTGACAGAATAGATAAAGTAGAGACAAAACTAAAAAAGAAAATAATTAGAAAAAATATGAGTTGGTGCAATGATATAAATCACTCAAAATATAACAAAGAGATTAACAAAAATCTAAAAATAAGATCTGAAAGACTTTATAGGAAAGATTTCAAATATGATTGTTTTATAGTAATTAAATATAATTATAAAAAACCAATTAGAAATAAGGGTAGTGCAATTTTTTTACATTTAACATCAAACTACAAAAAAACAGCTGGGTGTATAGCAGTTTCAAAAAAAGATTTTTTTATAATTGCAAAACTAATTAATAAAAAAAGTAAAATTTATATCTAATCTCTTTTACCAAATATATTAGAACCAATTCTTAAAAATGTAGAAGAATATTTAATCGCTGTCGTGTAATCATTAGACATACCCATACTTATTTCTTTTAACTCTAGATCTTCATTAATTTTTTTCAGTTCTTTAAAATAAACTTCTGGGTTTTTATCAAATGGCGGCAAGCACATTAATCCTAATACATCTAGTTGTTTATTTTTACAAAACTCTAATAATTCTTTTATTTCATTTATATTAATTCCTGATTTTTGAATTTCATTTCCTATATTAACTTGTAGAAATATTTTTATTTTTTTATTAATTTTGATTTCTTCATCTGCTATTTTCTGGGCAATTTTTTTGCTATCGACAGAGTGAATATAGTCAAATATTTTCACCGCATGCTTAACTTTGTTTGATTGTAACTTACCTAGCATATGCAGCTTGATATTTTTGTTGCTCTGTTTAATGCTAGTCCATTTCTCAAGCGCTTCTTGGACCTTGTTCTCGCCATAGTGTAAATGACCATAATTAATTAAATAGGAAATATGGTCAATTTTAAATGTTTTTGAGACAGCGATAATATTCGGTTGATAATTCTTATAATTGTTTTCTATAATTTTTTCTTTTATTTCCTCCTTAATTTGAATTAAATTTTGAACAGTTTGATGCATAATAATTTTTTAAAAAAATATTACTTTATTGATAAATTTGACAAAAATCATTTAGAAAAACTAGATAATAAAGTTCATATTATTTATAGAAATTATAAAAAAGTATATAACCTTAAATTATTGGAAATATTAAGAGATTTTTGTAAAAAAAGGAATTTTAAATTTTACCTATCAAACAATATCAGGCTAGCACTTAAACTTAACATTAATGGCGTATATTTGCCTTCATTCAATAAAAGTCTCACACACAATTGTTATAAATTTAGAAAAAATTTCGATATTTTGGGGTCGGCACATAATAAGCAAGAACTAAATATTAAAATAAACCAGAATGTTAAAAATATTTTTATTGCTCCGGTTTTTAAAAAAAAAGCAAGAAAATTAGGTATTCATGGATTTTTAAAATTGAGGAAGACCACTGCTAAAAATTTAATCGTTCTTGGTGGAGTAAAAAAAAGTAATATTAATATGATAAGATTTTTAAAGGCTGAAGGTTATGCTGCTATTGGATATTTCAAAAAAAAAGGCCCCTTAAAATAAGGGGCCTTAAATTTAGTTAAGCTTGTCTAAACTTTAGAATGCAAACGCAACAGAAACTTCTCTAAAATCATCGTCTGATCCGTCAGTTCCAGCAACATTTTTTGTTGAGTTAGCAACACCTTGGATTGTCATACTTCCCATTGTGTAAGAAGCAGAAACACCGTCTGATTCTTCATCAGAACTTCCAGTTCCACCAAAATCAACATCAAATACTCCGTATGATACTGATAAGTTTTCGTTAACAGCAAATGATACACCCATACCAGTACCTTCTTCGTCTGATGAAGTGTCTCCAGCAGCGTCTAGCTCAGATCTCTGTATAGCAGCTGTTATACCACCTACTGAATATTTTATGTAGTAGGTTTCTAAATCTAAATCTACTGAATCTTCACCTTGACCGTAACCAAGTTCTAATCCATCCATTAGACCGCTGTATGATATTACAAATGATCCGTCAGAAGATGCGCCTGAACCATCGTTTACGTATGCAGCACTAATACCGAAACCACCGAAAGAGCCAATATAGTCGATTGAGTTAACTTTTGAGTGAGTAGCAATACCATTGTCATCAGTATCAACATCATCCCAAACTTCTTCACCAGCTGTTGGTACTATTGAATCGTACGCAGGTAAACCAGCTGAACCAGCACTGTTACCAATACCAATTGTACCCATTTCACCCATATCTACCATTACAGATGTAGATGATAAGGCAGCATCAGTCATTGTGTAGGTATATGCAACTGTCATACCGTTGTCTAAGTCACCAGAACCAGAGAATGTAATCGCTTTATCTGTGCTAAAGCTGTTTCCAGTCACCTCTGTTTCATGCTGAGACTTGTAAATCATCTTCGCTGTACCAGATACATCTAGTGCACCTGCATATCCAGCAGAAGAGACTAAAGATCCTGCCAAAGCAGTTAATCCTAGTTTTTTTAAGTTGTTCATAAATTTACTCCATTTGTTAATAATTAATTATAAACAAGACATTTTTAGCAAAACATATTGAAATTATGAGTTTTATTTTGTCTTTTTACTGAATATTTTAAATATTGTTGCAAAAATACATCATATAAAATACCTTAAATTTGTTGTTTTTTGATGATTGTTTATTAATTGCTTATTATCAAAAAAATATTAGAACAAATCGATGTTTTGACATTATGAACTATAAAAAAACAATAATAAGCTCAGTTCTACTATTCTCTTTATTCTACTTTCTCAATTCTTGTGGAATTTATAGACCTGTAAGTGCAAAAGATTACCCACCAGATCCAACAAAAAGAGTTGCTAAAAATATAGAAGAGGGTCGTGGATTTAGAATAATGGGAGGAGATAAAAAAGGTGGAACATTTGATTTTGCAAGTTCGAATGAATTATGGAGAGCAAGTTTAGATACTATAGACTTTATGCCCCTTGCTTCTGCAAATTATAGTGGGGGCATAATAATAACAGATTGGTATAGTGATGGAAGCAAAACTAATGAGTCAATAAAAATTACAATAAGATTTCTAACGAACGAAATTCGATCTGATGCATTAGATGTGAAAATTTTTAAAAAAGATTGTGATGCCAATCAGAATTGTAGTACGTACGAGGAAAATGGTGAAATAAATTTGGAAATTAAAAAAAGTATACTAAAAAAAGCTGCAGTCTATGAACAAGAAAACAAAAAAAATAATAAGAAATATGTTCCTTCAAAGACAGAACGATCAGGCACTGATGGTGGTGGGCTATTCAAATAAAACCTAAGTTCACGTGAATAGATATAATTTTAAAGTTGTTGAAAAAAAATGGCAAGATATTTGGGAAAAGAATAAAACGTATAAATCATCATTTAACAAAAATAAGAAAAAATTTTATTGCTTGGAAATGTTTCCTTACCCATCAGGAAAAATACATATGGGCCATGTAAGAAACTACACTATTGGCGATGTACTATCACGCCATAAAATTTTACAAGATTACAATGTTTTGCACCCGATGGGATGGGATTCTTTTGGTATGCCTGCTGAGAATGCAGCTAGAGAAAATAAATTAGATCCTAAAGTTTGGACAGAAAAAAATATATCCGTGATGAAGAATCAACTTAAAATGCTAGGATTATCGATAGATTGGGATAGAGAAATTTCTACATGTTCTCAAGAATATTATAAACATCAACAAGACTTTTTCTTAGAAATGTATGAGAAAGGATTAGTTTATAGAAAAGAAAACTACGTAAATTGGGATCCAGTTGATGAAACAGTTTTAGCAAACGAGCAAGTTATTGATGGCAAAGGTTGGCGATCTGGAGCTTTGGTTCAAAGAAAAAAATTGAATCAGTGGTTTTTTAATATATCCAAGTTTTCAGAAGATCTACTAACTGAACTTGACAATTTGTCTAGTTGGCCAAATAAGGTAAAGTCTATGCAAAAAAATTGGA
Organism: uncultured Pelagibacteraceae bacterium; assembly: GCA_902609065.1. Lineage (GTDB taxonomy): Bacteria > Pseudomonadota > Alphaproteobacteria > Pelagibacterales > Pelagibacteraceae > Pelagibacter. Next base: position 30,803 of record CACLQJ010000002.1, on the reverse strand, counting down.
TTGGAAAATCTTTTGGTTGTGAAATTGATTTTAAAATAGAAGGAAACAAAGATGTAAAATCAATAAGATGTTTTACCACAAGACCAGATACACTTTTTGGTTTTTCTTTTTTAGCCTTATCCGTAGATCATCCAATATCAAAATATTTTGAAGATGATGACAAATTTATTGCTTTTAAAAAAGAATGTTCAAAAACAGGTACTACAGAAGAATCGATTGCCCATGGAGAGAAAATTGGATTTAAAACTAATCTCACTGCAATCAATCCATTTGACGAAAGAAAGAAAGTTCCTGTATTTTTTGCAAATTTTGTATTAATGGATTACGGGTTTGGAGCAGTTTTCGGGTGCCCCGCACATGATCAAAGAGATATGGATTTTGCTATAAAATATAATTTAAAGATTAAAACAGTTGTGAAACCTAATAATGAGGATAAAAATTTTAAGGTAAAAGATAAAGCATATACAGAAGGTGGGGAAATAATAAATTCAGAATTTTTAGATGGCTTTAAAGTTCCAGAGGAGTCGATAATAAAGACTATTAATATTATTGAAGAGAGAAAGCTAGGAAAAAAAAAAATTAATTTTAGACTTAAGGACTGGGGCGTTTCTCGACAAAGATACTGGGGATGTCCTATACCAATAATGTATGATGAAACTGGAAAACCTCATCCTGTTCCTAAAGATCTTTTGCCAGTAATATTGCCTGAAAATGTCAACTTGGAAACCAAAGGCAACCCATTAGACTATGTTAAAGATTGGAAAATGATTGAATATAAAGGTGAGAAATATAAAAGAGAAACTGACACACTTGATACGTTTGTAGACTCTTCATGGTATTTTCTCAGGTTTTGCTCACCAAATGAAAAAAGTTATGGTTATAATCAAGACGATATTGATTATTGGATGCCAGTGGACCAATATATTGGAGGTGTTGAACATGCTATTCTTCATTTGCTATATTCAAGATTTTTTATGAGGGCAATAGGCTATAAAAAAGATAGTTTTAAATTTATAGAGCCATTTGATGGATTATTTACCCAGGGAATGGTTTGTCACGAAACATATAAAGACAAAAAAGGGAATTGGCTGAGGCCTGATGAGGTTGATACGAAAGATGGCAAAAATTATTTCATAAAAAATAAATTAAATGACATTGTTCGTGTTGGTCCATCAGAATCTATGTCTAAGTCAAAAAAAAATACTATTGATCCTGAACAAATAATTCAAAATTATGGTGCTGACTCCGTTAGATTATTTATTTTATCTGATAGCCCACCAGAGAAAGATATACAATGGTCAGAGCAAGGTATGGTTGCTTCATATAAATTTATACAAAAATTGTGGTTACTTCATGAAGAAATTAAGAATAGAATTAATGATAAGTCTAATAATACTGAAGCTGAAAATAAGTTAGAAAGATTTATAAACGAAACGATTAATAAGTTTGACTATAATTTAGAAAAATTTAATTATAATGTTTTAATAGCTAGTCTTCATGAAACTTATAATTTTTTAAACAGTTTTTTAAAAAATAAAATTAATGGTCAAATTTTGTTAAAAAATTATTTAAAAATTTTAACTATTCTTTCGCCCATTATCCCTCACTTTGCAACAGAATGCTTTGAAAGTTTAGGGGTAGATAAAACACCGAATTGGCCCGAAGTAGACAAAAACAGAATAAAAACAGATATCGTTAATTATGTTGTTCAAATAAACGGCAAGAAAAAAGGTATAATTGAATCAAAGCATAATATTGACGAGAAAGATCTTTTAGATCAGATTACAAATGATAAAAGTCTGGGTAAAATAATTAAAGGAAAAAAAATAGAAAAAAGTTTTTTCGTAAAAAACAAATTGATAAACATATTAATAAAATGAACAGAATTGTAAAATACCTAATTATTATTTTAATTTTAAATTCTTGTGGTTTTCAATCAATATACATTAGTGAAAACACAAATTTTAGTTTTAACAAGAGTAATGCAACTGGAGATATTAAAATATCTAAAGATATTATTAAAAATCTTAATAATTTTGAGAGTAATAATGGTGAATACGAGTTGACGATTGAATCAATTTATAAAAAAGATATCTCATCAAAAAATAAAAAAGGAGATCCTGAGGTATTTGATATCAGCTTAGATGTTAAATTGATATTGAAAAAAGATAATAAAATATTAGAAAATAAATTTAGGGAAAAACTAAGTTATAACAACATGAAAAGTAAATTTGAATTAAAGCAATATGAAAATAACTTGAGATCAAATTTATTAGATAAGATCATTCAAGATATTTTAATTTTTTTAAACACTATTTAGCATGATTATAAAAGCTTTCGAAAAAGATAAATTAAAGAAAACAGCATTAGATTTATTTTTAGTTTATGGAGAAAACGAAGGCCAAAAAAAAGAGTTAATTCCAGATATTTTAAACAATTTTGAAAGCGTGATAGATAAATATGATGAAAAAGATGTATTAGACAATCAACATGAGATTATATCAAGTTTGTTGAATAAATCTTTTTTCGAAGAAAAAAAAACAATTATAATACTACGATCTTCGGATAAATTGCTTAGTTTTGTTGAGGAAATTATCGAAAAAAGATTAACGGATACAAAAATAATATTATTATCAGATAGATTAGATAAAAAATCAAGTATTAGAAATTTTTTTGAAAAAAGTAAAATGGCAGTTTGTATTCCCGTTTACTCCGATGATCATCGTACATTATCAAAAATTGCTATTGATAATTTTCGAGAGAAACAAATATCTATATCACAAGAATGTATAAATATAATTGTTGAAAAATGTAGTGGAGATAGAAACAACTTAAAAAAAGAATTAGATAAAATAATGTCTTATTTAGATAAAAGTAAAAAAATTTCATCAGAGGAAGTTTATAAAATTGTTAATTTGTCAGAAAACTATGAGGTAAGTGAATTAGTGGACAATTGTTTATGTAAAAATTTAAAACAAACCATTAAAATTTTAAATGATAACAATTATTCAGGAGAAGATTGTATTTTAATTATTAGAACATTAATTCAAAAAACAAAAAGATTAAGAAATGTTTTAAATGAATATGAAAAAACGCAAAACTTGGAACAGGTAATATCAGAATATAGACCTCCAATATTCTGGAAAGATAAAAACGCGGTTAAAAGACAAGCTAAAGTATGGGATCTATCAAAAATTGATCAATTAGCATTTAAAACAAATGATATTGAAATGCTAATTAAAAAAAATACATCTAGGTCACTAAATATTCTTTATGACTTTATAATAGACACATCTAAAAATAATGTTTAGTAATTTGCTTTAATTACCATTATTAATCTGTTCAATTGATCTAAATTTTTATAATCAAATACTAAATTTCCATTGTTATTTTTTTTGTTATTAATACGGACATTTATACCAATCTTATCTTTTAAAGAATCTTCTAAACTTGATAAATTAGGATCTTTTATTTTTTTTAAACTTTTGGCACTATTTCGAATTGATCTTACTAAGTTCTCTGTTTGTCTTACAGACAACTTTTTCTTAATTATTGTCTTAGCTAAAAACAAATTATTTTCTAAACCTACTAAGATTTTACAATGGCCTTGTGAAAGCTTATTTTCTGTAATCATATCTTTTATCTCTTTTGGTAAGGTCAAAAGTCTTAAAGAATTAGATACATGTGATCTGCTTTTGCCTATAAATTTTGCTACCTTTTCCTGTTCATAATTAAAATCATATATTAATTTTTGATAACCCTCAGCCTCTTCAATTGCATTTAAATCTGATCTTTGCACATTTTCTACAATAGCAAATTCTAATGATTTTAAATCGTCAGCCACAATTTCAACAATTGGAACCTCATGCAATCCAGCATTTTGAGCTGCTTGCCACCTACGCTCTCCAGCTATCAATTCGTATTTATTTTGCTCTTTAGATTTTCTGACAATTAAAGGCTGGATTATACCTCTTTCTTTTATTGAGTTTGTTAACTCTGACAATCTTTCTTTATCAAAATTTTTTCTAGGTTGAAATTTATTTGGCAATATAGAACTTATAGAAATCTTATTTCTTTCAGTTTTAATTTCATTATCACCAATTAAAGATGATAGACCTCTACCCAAACCTTTTCTATTTTTAAAAGGATTCATCATGCAGCACTCTCAACTAATTTGTCTTTATTTAAAAACTCATCTGCTAAACTAAAGTATGCTTTACTTCCAGGACAAGCCTTGTCATATATTAATACAGGAACACCATGAGAGGGTGCCTCTGATAGTCTAACATTTCTTGGAACTATAGTTTTATAAACTTTTTCTCTAAAAAAATTTCTAGCTTCTTGTTCAACCTCAATGGAAAGCTTATTTCTTTTATCATACATTGTTAGGAGTATTCCTTTAATCTCTAAAGGTGGGTTTAAATTAGATTTAATTCTCTCGATTGTTTTCATAAGCTGAGTTAATCCTTCAAGGGCAAAGAATTCTGTTTGTAAAGGCACAATCAATGAATTAGATGTTACTAGTGCCATAATTGTTAAAAGACTTAACGATGGAGGACAATCAATAAGTATATAATCATAAATTGCTCTAGAATCATTTAAAATTGAGGCTAATTCATCTTTTAATTTAAAGGCTCTACGACTATCCCCTGCAGTCTCAACTTCTAATCCTGACAAATCTACATTTGAAGTTACTAAATCAAGATTTTCCATTTTAGTTTTTTGGATTGCCTCAGAAATTTTTTTTGTACCGTTCAAAACTGAGTAAATTGTTTGATTGGAATTTTCAATATTAGACAAACCTAATCCAGTTGTTGCATTTCCTTGTGGATCTAGGTCAATAACAAGAATTTTTTTTCCTTTCATTGAGAGTCCAGCAGCTAAATTAATAACTGTTGTTGTTTTTCCTACACCACCCTTTTGATTTATAATCGAAATAATTTTATTATGCATTTTTTTTCCTGAGATTAAAAATTTTAATTATTAATGACTCTTTGTTAGTTAAACTTTTCTTTTTTTCATATTTAAAAATCCATTCTCTTCTAGCTTCTTCTAAAATTTTATTCCCACTTTTGCCTAAGAATAAAATTATATATTTAAACTTTTTAAAATTTTTAGTTGCCAGTTCAAAAATTATTGGTAATGGCTTAAATGCTCTTGAAATTATTATATCCGTTTGTATATTTTTTTCTTCGAAGATATTTTTTTGATAAACTTCAGCATTCAATTTAAATTTCTCGTTCATTTTTTCTAAAAAATTGCTTTTATGAAAACTCTTTTCGTAAAAAATTAATTTAAATAATGGGTTCCTAGATTTCATTAGAATACCAATGACTATCCCAGGAAGTCCGGCGCCTGAACCTAAATCTGTGCATATTATTATGTCATTTTTGTCAACATAATCAATTATTTGAGCACTATCTAATATATGCCTGTTAATTATGTCTTTTTCGCTACTTTTACTGATTAGATTTATCTCTGAATTTTTTAGCAATATCGAGGAACTGAACATCTCCAATTCCCTCGATGTTTCACGTGAAACATCGTGTCCAATATTTTTTAAACATTTTTTTATAATTTGCGAATCAATCAAGCTATATGCTTAATAGACTTTCTTTTAAGGTGAGACAACAAAATATAAACTGCTGCAGGTGTTACTCCATCAATTCTCAGTGCTTGTCCCATTGTTTTTGGTTTAATTTTTTTAAATTTTGATTTAATTTCATTTGAAAGTCCTGAAAATTGGTCATAATTCAAATTTTCAGGTATTATTAGGTTTTCATCCCTTTTAAATGCCAAAATATCTGCATTCTGTTTTTTTAAATAACCTTTATAATGGGAGTTAATTTCGACTTGTTCATCGATTTCACGTGAAACATACTGTATTTCAGGCCAAATTTGCCTGATTTTACTCATGTTTACCGATATTTGAGTGAGAATTTGAGTGGCACTTCGACTTACTCCATCTTTTGCTATATTTACTCCATATTTTTCTACTTTTGTTGGCGAAATTATTAATTTATCCATTTTTTTTTGAATCTCGGATAGTTTTTTGTTTTTTTCTAAGTATATTTCTTTCCTCCTTTTTTCTACAATTCCTAAATTTATCCCTTTTTCTGTTAATCTTAAATCGGCATTATCTGCTCTTAAAGATAATCTGTACTCTGCCCTTGATGTAAACATTCTGTAAGGCTCGGCAACCCCTTTTGTTACTAAATCATCGATCATTACTCCAATATAAGCCTCAGATCGGTCTAATATAAATGGTTCCTCTTTTTTAAAGGACAAAGCCGCGTTTGTCCCAGCAATCAATCCTTGGGCAGCTGCTTCTTCATAACCCGTCGTGCCGTTAATTTGACCGGCTAAATACAAATTTTTAATTTTTTTTGTCTCTAAAGTTAAAAATAGCTCTCTTGGGTCAATAAAATCATATTCTATGGCGTAACCAGGTCTAGTTATAATTACATTCTCTAAACCTTTGATTTTACTACATATTTCAGATTGTACATCAGCAGGAAGAGATGTTGAAATACCATTTGGATAAATAGTATTATCGTTTAGACCCTCTGGCTCTAAGAATATTTGGTGTCTTTGCTTATCAGAAAATTTTATTACTTTATCCTCTATAGATGGACAGTATCTTGGACCAACTCCTTTTATGTTTCCGGAATACATTGCACTCCGATTAATATTTTTAGAAATTATTTTATGAACCAGTTCGTTAGTATAAGTCATACGACACGAAACTTGTTTGTTAATAATTTTTGAAGTTAAGAACGAAAAAAAATATGGATCATCATCTGCTTTTTGTTCTTCTAAATTTTCAAAATTAATCGTTCTTGCATCAAGTCTGGGTGGTGTTCCAGTTTTGAGTCGTCCGATTTTAAATTGATATTTTTTTAACTGCTCACTTAAACCCGTGGTTGGTTTTTCATCGTATCTACCTGCTGGTGTATTTTCATCACCTATATGTATAAGACCATTTAAAAAAGTGCCAGTTGTTAGAATTATCTTGGAAGATCTTACTTCTTTACCAGAGAGTGTTATTAAGCCATTTATCTCATTTTTATTAAAAATGAATTTAATTACAGGATCAGAAAAAATACATAAATTACAATGATTTAAGAGTTTTTCTTGCATATATTTTTTATATAGAGATCTATCACTTTGAGTTCGGGGTCCTCTTACAGCCGGCCCCCTACTTCTATTAAGTAGCCTAAATTGAATACCAGATTTATCAGCTACCTCCCCCATAACACCATCTAGAGCATCTATTTCTCTAACTAGATGACCTTTGCCGAGACCACCTATTGCAGGATTGCAAGACATCTCTCCAATTGTATCAAACTTATGAGTAAATAATGCTGTATTAACGCCAAGTCTTGCTGAAGCTGATGCAGCTTCACAACCGGCATGCCCTCCACCAATAACTACTACGTCAAATGATATGTTATTTTTCATATAAGTAATTTATTATCGATCTTAAATTTTACAAGAGAACAGTAGAATTATTCTAAAAATCCTTAATTTTTAAAAATTATTTACCTATGCAAAAATCATTAAAAATCGAGCCTAATATCTCCTCTACATCTACTTTACCCACTATCATTCCTAGGTGTCTTATAGCCAGTCTTAGATCTTCAGCAGCTTTATCGAATTCCTCTTCTTTTTTTTTATTTTCAAAATTTTCTAAATTTTCATAACATTGAATTAAATGTTGTCTATGCCTTTCACGAGTAATTACCGTATCATCTGTTGTAACAAACTTATTTTTTAATTTATTTCTTATCTCTGAAATTAATTTGTCAACATTTATCTCTTTTTTTATAGAGATATATATTGGATTAAATTTATTTAATTCATCTTCTATATTTTTTATTCCCAAATCTGATTTGTTTACTATTAAAATAGTTTTTTCAGAGTTTACTAGGCCCTTCAAAACTCCAGTAAAATAGGCACTTTTTGGCTCTATAACTACAATATTTAAATCTGCATTTTCAGCTTTATTTAAGGCAAGTTTAACACCTTTTTTTTCTATTTCATCTTTTGCATCTCTTATACCAGCTGTGTCTGACATTATAACTGGGTATCCATCTATATTAAGATGTGTTTCAATTACATCTCTTGTAGTTCCTGCAGTTTCAGATACGATTGCTACTTCTCTTTTAGATAAATAATTTAACAATGAAGATTTTCCTGCATTGGTTGGTCCTAGTATAGCTATTTTAAATCCCTCTCTTATCCTTTCACCCACTCTTTGATCGTCTAGAGCTTTTTTAATCTCATTTTTTACGTCATTAGAAGTTTTCTGAATTTCTTTTAAAATATCCTTTGGTAAATCTTCCTCGGGAAAATCTATTTTAGCTTCCAAATTTGATAATATTTTAATTAATTTTGATCTCCAACTTTCAAATTTTTTTCCTTGGAAACCAGACATAACATCAATTGCTTGTCTTCTTTGAATCTCAGTCTCAGCAGAAATCAAATCTCCGATACTCTCAGCTTCTAGCAAGTTTATTTTTCCATTTTGAAAGGCTAATTTTGTGAATTCTCCAGGTTCTGCCATTCTACAATTCTCAAATTTTGATAATGTAGTCTGTATTTCACTAATTACTGCTAGGCTTCCATGAATATGAAATTCCAGAAGATCCTCACCTGTGTAGCTTTCAGGACCAGGAAACCATAATATAATACCTCGATCTATAGTTTCGCCAGTGTCAATTTTGTTTATTTTTCTTAAAGTGGCTACTCTAGGGATAGGGATTTTATCATTAGTCATTGTTTTTAAAATATTAAGACAACTATTTCCTGATATTCTAATGACAGCTAATCCAGATAATCCTGGGCCAGAGGACAGTGCGTATATTGTCATAAAAATAAAATATTATAAATAATAAGACTATTCTAGCATAGAAAACATTTTGCTTAGATTTTTTTCATACATTTTACTTTTGTCTACCGATGAAGAATATATTGGTTTTCTAGCCTGCGCGACACTAACAGTCTTAATTGGGGTTTTTGTTTTCTTATGATGATTAAGACAAGCTGGATCAAATTCAAGATTGCAAAAATTTAAAAGTTCCCTAATCTGATTATCCTTGTCGATTATTAACTTTTCATAATTTATTTCATAAATACTATCTCTTATTTTTTCATTCCAAAACATCATATAATCTTTGTACAAATTATAATAATTGGCAATGTTTTCTTGTGTATAGCTCCAGTTCATATCTCCAGATGCAAAGCTATTTTTAAATATCGATAAACAAATATCTTTAGGATTTCTTGTACAATGAATAATTTTAGCTTTTGGAAAAAATATTTTTATAAAACCAATCCATCTAAAGTTTTGTGGTGCTTTATCTGTTACATAATTAGTGTTCATATTATGCAAATTTAATAACTCATAATAATCATCATTCAATTTAGTTCTCTCAGCAAATATATCCTCTTTAACTATTTGTTCATTAAGAATTTCATTAACAAAGAAATTTTTTTCAATTGATTTTTGAAGATATATTAACTCACCCGCGCCAGACACTTTTTTATGTGAAGCGATAATTTGTTCTACTAATGTGGTCCCTGATCTTGGCATTCCACAAATGAAAATTATATCGGTATTTCTTCTCTTATTAATTACAATGTTGAAATCCACATTGTTAAAAGCAGCCTTTATGGCTTCAAATTTTTTTATCTCTTGATTAAAATCAAAGTCAATAGACAAGTTTTTTATTTCATTCGCTATTCTTAGATAATCAAATGATTTATCAAAAAATTTTAAGTCCTCGTACGCTTTTGCGATTGCAAAATACAAATCAATTTTTTGGCTATCTGTAAGATTTTTTTGCTTTAAGAGCTCTAACATATCTTTTAAGTGAGTTTCATCATTTGCATAATTTAGTAGTCCACTAAGTAACTTGTGAGCTGACATCATATTTGGGTTAATATTTGTTATTTTATTTACAACTTCTTTAGCCTTAACAAAATTGCCAACACCCTGGAGAGCACTTGCCAGACTTAGTAATATAGTTGTGTTTTTTGGATCCTGGTCTACAGCTTTATTATATAATTCGATGGCCGCCTCATAGTCATTAAACTGTTGCTTTAAATTACCATAATTATTTAAACACTTAGCACTATTTGGATTAACTTTTAAAATATCATTATATAGCCTTTCAGCTAGATCCAGTTTGCCTAGAACCTTTAGGGAATTAGCTAAATTATTTTTTGCAGCGAGGTTTTTTGGATCTAAATCAATAGCTTTTTGAAAGTATTTAACAGACAATTTTATTTTTTTAAATTGTTGAAGTGCGAGTCCACCGAGGTTATGCAAGAAAGAGTTGTTAGGAAATTTTTTAATCAACTTATTACACTGGGCAATTGCAAGATCAATATTTTTAGCTTGAATATTATTCTGAATTTTTCGTATTTCTTTGTTTAAATCCATTTAAACACTTTATTTACAATAGAATAAATTACAAAATAAATTTAGGCAGGCTTGTTCATTGAGTTAAAAAACTCGGCGTTATTCTTTGTATTTTTTAATTTTGAGTTTATAAATTCAACAGCATCCATTGAGCCCATGGGGGCAATAATTCTTCTAAGGACATTCATTTTTTGCAAGTCATTTTTGCTAAAAAGTAACTCTTCTCGTCTGGTGCCTGATTTTGTAATATCCATTGCGGGGTATATTCTCTTCTCTGAAATTTTTCTATCGAGTATAGTTTCGCTGTTTCCCGTTCCTTTAAACTCTTCAAAAATTACCTCATCCATTCGGCTACCAGTGTCAATAAGAGCTGTTGCAATGATTGTTAAAGATCCGCCTTCCTCTATATTCCTAGCTGCCCCAAAAAATCTTTTTGGTCTTTGAAGAGCATTCGCGTCTACACCTCCAGTCAAAACTTTTCCTGAGCTAGGAACCACTGCATTGTATGCTCTGCCAAGTCTAGTGATGGAGTCTAATAATATAACAACGTCTTTTTTGTGTTCTGTTAGTCTCTTTGCTTTTTCAATAACCATCTCAGCAACGGCCACATGTCTTTGGGCAGGTTCATCGAACGTTGAACTTATTACTTCACCTTTCACTGTTCTTTGCATGTCTGTTACTTCTTCTGGTCTTTCGTCAATGAGCAGTACCATCAAGTAACATTCTGGATGATTGGCAGTAATAGAGTTTGCGATACTTTGTAGTATCATCGTTTTACCTGCTTTGGGTGGTGATATTATTAAAGATCTTTGTCCCTTTCCTATAGGACTAACTAGATCGATGAGCCTTGGTGTTAAATCAGGTTTTTTCTCTATTTTAGTAGTTTCTACCTCCATAATTAATTGCTTATTTGGATATAATGGTGTCAAGTTATCAAATGCAATCTTGTGTCTAACGTTTTCTGGCGCTCCGAAATTAATATTACTTACTTGCAATAGAGCAAAGTATCTTTCTCCTTCTTTTGGAGCTCTGATCGGTCCCTCTACCGTGTCACCAGTCCTTAACCCAAACCTTCTTATCTGGCTCGGACTTACATAAATATCATCGGCACCAGGTAAGTAATTTGACTCCATTGCTCTAAGGAAACCAAAGCCGTCTTGTAATAATTGCAAAACACCTCCTGCGGTAATTTCCTCACCTTTCTCGGCGAGCTTTTTTAAAATTGCAAAGTAAATTTCTTGCCTTCTTAAAGTGCTAGCGTTTTCTATCCCGAGTTTTTCTGCTTCAGAAATAAGACTTTCAGATGATTTACTTTTAAGTTCTTGTATATTCATAATGTAGGGTAATTTTGTTAGATATATTTAATATATATACAGTTCTTAATTTTTCAACCCTAGAAAGGCTTTAAAATTGCAAGAAAAACAATTAATATTAACAAAACTGTGGGTATTTCATTAGCAATTCTGAAAAATTTAGAACTTTTGTTATTATTATCATTTTTAAATCTTTTCAAACACGACCCTAGATAGAAATGATAAATTGTGAGGAACGTTACTAGTAAAAGTTTCATGTGCATCCAGCCCGCACCCAAAAGCGAGGAATTTTTGTGAAACATAACTAAGGCGAAAATCCAGGAAAGTATCATTGCAGGATACATTATAAAAAAATAAAGCTTTCTTTCCATTGTTTTAAATATTTGAGAAGCGCCCACATTTTCAATATTCTCAACGTGATATACATAAATTCTTGGAAGATATAATAGACCGGCCATCCATGAAATAACAGCGATGAGATGTAACGATTTTAAAATTAAGTAAGAGTCCATAATCTATATATATTTTTTTATTAAATTTTCAAAAAGCGTTATATGATCGTCATTATCGTTCAAACATGGAACAAAGTCAAAATTCTCTCCTCCTGCCTCTATAAAACTGTCTTTTCCCTCCATAGATATCTCTTCAAGAGTTTCGACACAATCTGAAGCAAAACCCGGACAGACAACTAATATATTTTTCTTACTTTCTTTCGGTAGTTTTTCCAATGTCTTATCAGTATATGGTTGTAGCCATTCCTGTGGTCCAAATCTTGATTGAAAAGTCGTCATGATAGGAATTTTAGATTTTATATTTTCTGAGATAAGCCTAGTGGTTTTATGACAATAACAATGGTATGGATCGCCTTTGTCAAAATATTTTTTCGGGATACCATGATACGAAGCCATAACTATATCTGGTTTCCATTTTATTTTACTAATTTTTTCCTCTATAGATCTACATATTGCATTGATGTACATTGGCTCAGACTCATAATGAGGAATTATTTGTAAACTTGGTTGCCATCTCATTTTTGATAAAGACCTATATACTTCATCACAAACTGTCGCTGTTGTTGCTGCAGCGTACTGAGGATAGAGAGGAAGTATGACTATATTTTCACATCCGTTTTCTTTTAATGCATAAATTTTTGATTTAATACTTGGATCACCGTACCTCATAGCAAAATCTACAATAACGTTTTCATTTCCAATTTTTTTATTTAGTTTTAATGATTGATTTTCAGTGAAATATCTAAGAGGAGACATGTTTTTTTCTTTCATCCATATTTTTTTATATGCCTTTGCTGTTTTTGATGGTCTAAGCGTTAAGATGAATAAATTCAGTATTATCTGCCAAATAAAAGGGTTAACCTCAATGACTCTTCTATCGGATAAAAATTCTTTTAAGTATTTTCTTATATCCCACCAATTAGTTGAGTTTGGCGTTCCTAAGTTTATTAATAACACTCCTGTCTTGCCAAATTTGACTTTTGGGTGATTGTTGTCCATTTAATAGTCTTTCACAATTTTTACTAAGTAATCTACCATATTTGGATCTGTTTGTGGGAGAACACCATGACCTAAATTAAATATATATGGTGAGTCCTTAAAAACATTTAAGATTTTCAAAGTTTCAGACTTTAGGGTTTCTTTGTCATACAATAAATACTTAGGATTTAAACCTCCTTGAATAGGAATATCTATATTTTTTTGGATTGAATTAATATCAACGTTATAGTCTATATTTATTGCGCTGGGACATACTTCTTTCACATATTCTTTATAATCTTTAAATTCCCTTGGGAAACATATTACAGGCACACCTAGTGATTTTGTAAATTCTACTAAATCAGCAGAGCAGTTATATATTATAGATTTTATGTTATTGCTTTTTGCTAGGCCAGCCCAACTGTCAAATATTTGAATAATAGTTGCTCCTTTTTTTACTTGCTCTCTAATATGTAATTTTGAATATTTAGTTATAATTTTAGTTATAGAATTTTTTTTATTTAAATCATCTAAATCATTAGACAAATTTTTTTTTGGTGATTGACGATTGAGCATGTATACTAAAATTGTCCAAGGTGCACCAATAAACCCGATAAGACTTTCTTTAGATTTATTTAATGAATTTGAAAGTATCTCCATAGAATTATAAACTGGTTTAAGATTTTTAATAAATGTTGTTTCATTAATTTCATCAAAATTAATTTCTTTTATATCTCCTAAAATAGGTCCGAAATCTTTTTTTAAACTTAACTGATTGTCCTAAGCCATATGGCAACATTAAAATATCTGAAAAAATTATAGCTGCGTTTAAATCAAATCTTTTCAACGGCTGAAGTGTTATTTCCGGTACTAATTTTTCATTTAAGCAAAGTTTTATAAAATCCTTATTTTTTAATCTTATTTCCCTGAACTCAGGCAGATATCTCCCAGCTTGCCTCATTAACCATATTGGCTTTACTTTTGTATCTTTACTTATAATCACTTGTTTTATTATTTCCATTACATAAATATATATTAGTATTTAACTTTATTAGTAGTATGTATTGTGAATTAGTTTAATTATTATTTTTGAACAAGTTATAAATTTTTTATACAATTCTAAAATGTAAAAAAACGTTGTTTTTTAAGGTTTATAATACATTATTAATCTTTATTAAAAACTATGTATTATTTTATATTGAATTTATAATTTTGTTAATAAGATGGAGCTAATTATAATAAAAACTACTTAATAAGATTTAAATTGAGATTTGGTCAATTTTAACTGGATTTTTGAATTTTTAATACATGGATTATAAACATGAAATACTTTTGATATCTGACTCAACTGGTGAAACCATAGATAGGATATTTACAGCTCTTAAAGCACAATTTAAGGATTTTTCTTATACAACTCAGCAATTTAGTTTTACCAGGACAGAAAATCAAATCATTGAAATATTAAAAATTGCGAAAACAAAAAAAAACTCAATTTTGCTATACACTTTAGTTGATCAAAAACTCTCTATATATCTAAACAACCTATCGAAAAAAAATAACATTCCTTGTTTCGATGCTTTAGGAGAATTAATAGAAAAATTTTCTAAAATTTTAAAAAAAGAGTCTTTGAATATTCCTAGTAGACAACACAAACTAAACGATGAGTACTATGATAGAGTAGAAGCAATACAATTTACAATAAGTCATGATGATGGAAACGATTTGAACGACATAGAGGAGTCCGATATAATTTTACTCGGTGTGAGTAGGACTAGCAAAACACCAACTTCTATCTATTTAGCAAACAGAGGTTACAAAACTTCTAACATACCTTTGATCAACGAAGATTCAGTTCCAGAGAAAATAAAAATAAATAAGAAAAAAATTTGTGTTATAGGTCTTACGACGGACCCAGAGAGACTAATTGATTTAAGAAAAAATAGGATGAGATCTCTTAAAGAAAATGAGAAGACAGATTATACCAATCTTAAAAAAATATCTGAAGAAGTTAAGATAGCGAAAAAAATGTTTAAAAAGTATAAATGGCCAGTTATAGATGTTACCAGAAAGTCAGTAGAGGAAACAGCAGCATCTATTATTAAAATACATGAGATAAATAGAAGAAATGATTAAAATTATTTTAGCTTCCCAAAGCAAGGTAAGAAAAAATATTTTAGAGGAAAATGGCTTCACATTTGAAGTTCGGCCATCATATGTTGATGAAGAACCTGTAAAAAAAAGCCTTATAAAGGAAGGGGAGTCTCCAGAGATTATCTCAAAGAATCTTGCAGAACTAAAAGCAAACAAAGTGAGCAGCAGTTATCCAGAAAAAATAGTTTTAGGTGCCGACAGTGTAATTGATTTAAATAATAGCATAATATCAAAGCCGAAAAATAGGATAGAGGCGATGGAAATACTTAAACAACTTAATAATAAAAAACACTATCTAATAAGCTCTATATGTATATCGAAAAATGGCTCAATGATTTGGAATTATACAGATAAAGCTTTATTAAAAATGAAAAAATTAAGTGAGGAAGAACTTTCGCAATATTTGACAAAAATTACAGACGAAAACCTATATTCGTATAATGTTTATCAAGTTGAGGGGGAAGGAAAAAATTTGTTTAGTAGTATAGAAGGGGACAAATATACAATTATGGGTCTACCAATATCAGAATTAAAAAACTATTTAAAAAATTTATAATGTTAATATTAATTTGGTTTGTTGTTTGTATAATTTTTGTTTTTGTCCAAATAATATTGGGCGACTCTGGTCATGCCTTGGAAGTATTTGCTGTTTTGACAGGTATAGCTTTATTTATAATACATAAATTAAAAGGTAAAATTCGTATTCAAAAATGAAAAAATATTTTGTTATTGGAAACCCCATAAAGCATTCTCTATCACCAACTCTTCATAATTTTTGGATAAAAAAACACAATATAATTGCCAAGTATGATAGATTGCTATTAGAAAAGAAAGATTTAAGAAAAATAGTCCAAAAAGTTAAAACAGGTGAAATTAGTGGATTGAACGTAACTGTCCCATTTAAAAAAAGCATAATACCTTTTTTAGAAGACTTAAGCCCTGAGTCCTTAAAAACTCAATCTGTTAATACGGTGTATCTAGAAAATAATAAGATAATCGGACATAATACAGATATATCTGGGTTTGAGCTGGCCATGAGACATATAAAGCTGGACACTTCAAACAAAAATGTTTTGATTATTGGAGCTGGAGGAGTAGTTCCATCGATTATATGTGCCTTGCGCAACTTAAATACCAAAAACATTTCAATAATGAACAGGACAAAAGAGAGGGCTAAAGAAATTAAAAAAATGTTTAATTGTATTGAAGTTGTAGAAGGACAAGATTTAAAAAATTTTGATATGCTAATCAACGCTACTAGTTTAGGTCTTAGTAAGAATGATAGACTGAATTTAAACTTCGAAAGCATAAACAAAAGAATCATTTTTTACGATTTGATCTATAATCCTCCTCAAACTGCTTTTTTAGAGAATGCTAAACAGATGATGCATTTTACGGAGAACGGTAAAATGATGTTCATTTATCAGGCTCATCAATCATTCACTATATGGCATAAAGTTATGCCAAAAATTGATGACGACACAGTTAAAATCTTAGGATCATGAAAATTATTGGAATAATAGGAAAAATCGGATCAGGAAAAACTTACATATCTGGCAAAATTAGCAAATTTAACTTCAATGCCGACAAAGAAGTTAGTAAAATTTATGAGAAAAACAAAACATGCTTTAAAAAATTAAAAAAAAAATTTCCAACAAAAATATCTCAGTTTCCAGTGGATAAAAAAGAATTGCAGACAATAGTAAATGAAAATAAAAAAAATTTAAAAACCATAAGTGAAATTGTTCACCCATTAATTAGAATAGAGCTAAAAAAATTTTTAAAAAGGTATTCAAATAAAAAAGTAGTAGTATTAGACATCCCACTTTTGATAGAAAATAAAATAAAAATAAAAAATATAGTTTTAGTTTATGTAGAGGCACAAACATCAAAAATAATAGCAAGGTTAAAAAAAAGAAAAAATTTTAATAAAAAAACTTATAAAATTATGAACGAGTATCAATTATCGTCTACTTTCAAAAAGAAAAGTTGTAAATATATTATTAAGAATAATTTTAAAAAAAGATTTGTAAATAAGCAGCTAAATAAGTTAAAAATAAAATTAGGTATATAATGAAAGAAATTGTTTTAGATACTGAGACAACTGGTCTATCTGTAAAAGAAGGACATAGAGTCGTTGAAATCGGTTGTATAGAACTTGATAATCTAATACCGACAAAAAAAATTTTTCACTGTTTTTTAAATCCCGGTAGAAAAGTTTCCGAAAGTGCCTTTAAAGTTCACGGTTATTCTGATCAATTTCTATCGGATAAAAAAAGCTTTAATGAAATATCAAAGGATTTCCTCGAATTTATTGATAAAAAAAAGATAATAATTCACAATGCAGAATTTGATATTTCACATTTAAATAATGAGCTTAAATTAATAGGAAAAAATGGAATCAACACTGAAAATGTTGTTGATACCTTAAAATTAGCTAGAGAAAAATATCCTGGCTCGAATATCAGTTTAGACGCACTTTGTAAAAGATTTCGTATAGATAATTCTAGAAGAGAAAAACACAATGCACTAATTGATTGTGAGTTGCTCGCAAAAGTTTACATAAACCTATTAGATCAAAAAGAACCATCACTTAATTTTTCATCACAGAATATTTTCGATGATAGCTTAAAAAATATCGGTAAAAAAGGATACTCAAAAAAAGTAATTTCAATTACTAAAGAAGAATTTAAACTACATCAAAGTTTTATAAAAAATAAGATGAAAAAAAACTATTTTTAATTTAATTTTTCATTATATAGTTTTTCAAAATCGACTTTCTTTTCAAACTTAAAATCTGGATAGCCTGAATCATTTAATAAATTAACAAATATAATCTCCAACCTAGGATATATTTCTTTTTGAACATCACAAAGTAAAATTTTTCCAAGTTCTTTTTTATCTTTTACTTCTTCGTTAATCTTAACCACAGATGCGTAATTTATTTCAAATATAGATTTTTTTTCGCTAGTGGTTTTATCTCTAAATAGTAATTTTGTAGTTACTTCGACCATTTTATTTTTTAAGTGCTTTGATGAAATATCAATACTAAGTTGATATTTACTAATATTTTCTCTGACAAATATAAGAGTTTCAGCGTCAGGTGTTTCAATAGAAAGATCTTTAATGAAATTAAGTATAATTTTATATTTTTTATCCATAACTATTTCTTTTCGTCAATGTCTTCAGACTCTCCATCTATAATTTTATCATTATAATTCTTTCTTTTGGAATAATTTTTTGACAATTTTCTCATTAGCAACTTTCTGGTAGGGGGGAATATTACTAGCAATCCAAATACATCTGTAGCAAATCCCGGAAGTATAAGCAGAACAGCCGCAACAGCTAAAGCGGCACCTGAAATGATCTCATAGAGTGGTAATTTATCTTTTATTAATTTATTAACTCCGGATTTTAGAGTATTAAAACCCTCGTATCTGGCATACCACACCCCTAGTATGGCTGTTAAAAATATTAGGGAAATAGTGTAGAAGGCGCCTATTTGTGATCCAATCTTGATAAATAGATAAATTTCTATAATTGGTATGAAGATTATTAGTATAAGAACTGTGTTCATTTGTCTTTAATGTAGATTGTTAGTTGAAATTATGTAACATAATAAATATTATAATCATATGAGTTATAGCTTTGAATACATCGATATAATACTTTTAGCAATGATTGCAGGTTTCATATTCTTAAGGCTTAGAGGTATTTTAGGTAAAAAAACAGGTTATGAAGAAGACATCTCGACAAGTTTTCCTCACGATTTCCAACCCCAAAAAACTGAAAAAAAAATTGACATTAATTCGTTTGATGAAGCTCAAAAGAAAGAATTTTTGAAAGGCGCAGATATTGCCTATGAAACAATAATAACAAATTTCTCAAAAGGCAATCTAAAAGATATTAAAAGTTTATTAAACAGAAAAGTATATGAGGAATTCAAACAAGCAGTTGATGATAGAAATTCAAAGGGCCATATATCAGACACAACCTTTATTGGGATCAATTCATCAAAAATAAAAAAACATGAGCTAAAAAATAATTTTTTAGAAATAACTGTTGATTTTGTCAGTGAAATAATTTCTTCAATTAAGGACAGAGAAAAAAAAACTATTTCCGGAGACCCCGACAAGATTAAAAAAGTTTATGATACTTGGAAATTTCAGAAAGACACAAGAACCACTAATCCAAATTGGTTATTAATAGACACTCAAGTTTAATTGAATAGAAGAATTTCAAATAAAGACAAAAAGGACTGGGAAAGTTTTGTTAAAAATAACGATAAATTAGATGATAAAGATAATGAAAT
This sequence comes from uncultured Pelagibacteraceae bacterium, assembly GCA_902609065.1. Taxonomy (GTDB): domain Bacteria; phylum Pseudomonadota; class Alphaproteobacteria; order Pelagibacterales; family Pelagibacteraceae; genus Pelagibacter. Next base: position 11,111 of record CACLQJ010000002.1, on the reverse strand, counting down.
TTATAAAGAAACTGTTAAATACGAAGACTCAATAGATTTGCACGGTTATAGCCTCAGAGATGCAAATATTGCAGTTAAGAATTTAATAATAAAATCATACAATAAAGGGTTAAAAAAAATAAATATAATCACAGGTAAAGGCAATCGTTCAAATAATATGGAAGATCCATACAAATCGAGGAAATTTAGTATACTAAAATACTCAGTGCCGGAGTTTATTCAAGGAGACCATCAGCTTATTGAAATAATAAAAAAAATAGATACTGATGATATAAAAAATTCAAATAAAGGGGAATTTTCTGTTTATTTAAAAAAAAACGTAAATGAAAATAGATATAAAAAGTAAAACTTTTGGCCTTAACGAAAAAATTAAAAAGAACATTTCTAAGAATAAAGAAAATTTATATAAGGTAAAAAAAAATTTAGAAAAAAAACTTAAAAACTTTTTTGATTGGGTAAAAGGTGCACGACTAGTAGAGCTTGAGAAATGCGATATTAGCGACGATCCAGTAAGACCTGAATTAAGTAACGAATTTAGAACAAGTTTTGGAAGAAAAATATTTGGTGTGAAATATCAGGGAGAAATTCATGCTGTAATGTGTTTTGCTTTTACAAATAACATACCTACGACTGTTGATGAGCTAGATCGTTTAAGCAGAGATGCATTTCTACAGAGTGCCCAAAGAGACCAAAATGTTGGTAAAATTGCAATAGCTTACACAGTTTGGTCAAAAAAAAGGGGGGGTGGAAAGTTAATTGTAAAAGAAGTCTATAAGATGATCAAGAAATCAAATCACTTGAATAGATTAATTACACTATCGCCCTTGACTGATATGGCTAGAAAGTTTCATTTAAGAAATGGGGCGGTAGAATTACAGGTTAATAAAGAAACTCAAAATTTTGAATACAAAGTTATAAAATAAACTTTGATAAGTCTGTATCTTTAGTTAATTCACCTAAGTTTTTATTAATATAAGTTGAGTCTACAACAATTTTTTCTCCAGCTTTGTCAGTTGCCGTAAAACTTATCTCATCTAAAACTCTTTCAATTATTGTATGTAGTCTTCGAGCTCCAATATTTTCTACTGTCGAGTTAACTTCCATCGCTATATCTGCAATTGTATTAATACCATCTTCAGTAAATTCCAATTCAACCCTCTCAGTTTTTAGCAGCGCTTTGTATTGTTTTATCAAGCTATTGTCTGGCTCTTTTAAAATTCTTTTGAAATCTTTACTTGTTAAAGGATCGAGCTCAACTCTAATGGGCAGTCTACCTTGTAATTCAGGTAGTAAGTCTGACGGTTTTGCCAATTGAAATGCTCCTGAAGCAATAAATAAAATATGATCAGTTTTTACTGGTCCATACTTGGTGCTAACTGTAGTCCCTTCAATTAATGGCAGTAAATCTCTTTGAACACCTTCTCTAGACACATCCCCACCAACACGATCTGTTCTTGCCGAAATTTTGTCTATCTCGTCTAAAAATACTATTCCATTGTTTTCAGTCGTATTTTTTGCAGACTTGATAATTTTATCTTGCTCAATTAACTTGTCGGACTCTTCGTTCATCAAAATAGCATAAGACTCTTTCACAGACATTTTTTTTCTCTTAGGCTTACTACCCATAGACTTTCCTAATACATCAGAGATATTAATCATTCCTATATTAGCCCCAGGCATTCCTGGAATTTCAAAAGAAGGCATATTGCTATTTTCATTAACAGCAACCTCTATTTCATTGTCATCAAGATCACCACTTCTTAAACGTTTACGGAAACTCTCTCTCGTTGCAACACTTGCCTTTGGCCCAACTAACGCGTCTAAAACTCTCTCCTCAGCTAATTTTTGAACTTGAGCTTTAACTTCTTTCCTTTTTTTTACTTTTTCCATAGATATAGCAATCTCTAATAAATCTCTAACAATTTGTTCAACGTCTCTTCCGACGTAACCTACTTCGGTAAATCTTGTTGCTTCCACTTTAACAAATGGTGCTTCAGCGAGTCTTGACAATCTTCTTGATATCTCCGTCTTACCAACGCCCGTTGGTCCAATCATTAATATGTTTTTTGGTAAAACTTCATCTTTCATCTCTCCTGTCAATGCTTGTCTTCTCCACCTATTTCTCAAAGCTATCGCAACTGCTCGCTTAGCCTTATTTTGACCCACAACAAATCTATCTAGTTCAGAAACTATTTCTCGCGGCGAAAGAGAGGTAGCTAAATTTTCTTGCTCATTTTTTTTATCTTTAGGCTTCAGTGGTGTTACGTTTGTTTTTTCCATTATACTTTTTCAATATTTAAATTATTATTTGTAAAAACACAAATATCTGATGCTACCTTAATTGCTTTTTTTGCAACGTCCTCAGCTGAAAGTTCTGTATCCATCAATACTTTAGCAGCTGCTAACGCATAGTTCCCACCTGAACCAATTCCGATTACATCTCCCTCAGGTTCTAACACGTCACCCGTACCAGATATAATAAAACTTTTTTCCTTATCTGCTACCGCCATTAAAGCTTCTAATCTCCTTAAATATTTGTCTGTTCTCCAATCTTTAGCTAATTCCACTGCTGATCTTGAAAGGTTACCTGCATGCTTTTCTAATTTAGATTCTAATCGTTCGAATAAAGTTAATGCATCTGCTGTTGATCCAGCAAAACCTGCCACAACATCTCTTTTTTCAATTCTTCTTACTTTTTTGGCTGTGCTTTTGATAACAGTATTTCCCATACTAACCTGCCCATCGCCCGCCACAACTACGTCATTATTTTTTCTTACTAGTACGATTGTTGTCATCCTTACTAAATGGATATTATTTCTTATACTTCAAGAGCATGAGACTATTATTGATATAGGGTGATAATCTAGGTATACGTTGTTTAAAAATGAAGAGAAAAGCCAAAATAAATAGAAAAACAAAAGAAACTAGTATTGCTGTTGATATGAATATTGATGGTAAGGGTAAATATAAAATTGATACTGGAATAGGTTTCCTTAATCACATGCTTGAGCAATTATCAAAACACTCTTCGATTGATATGAATATAAAAGCTAAAGGAGATACTCACATTGATCTTCATCACACAACAGAGGATTCTGGTATTGCAATTGGTGAATGTTTAAAAAAAGCCTCTAACAAATTTAAGGGAATTAGACGTTACGCTCACGCATTAATCCCTATGGATGAGGCTTTAACTAGAGTGGTAATAGATGTATCAAACAGACCTTACTTAATTTGGAACGTAAAATTAAAAGTTGAGAAATTAGGAGAAATGGACACTGAGCTATTCAAAGAGTGGTTTCAGGCCTTTTCACAGTCGGCGGGAATTACCCTTCACGTTGAAAATATTTATGGCGATAATAGTCACCACATTATTGAGTCATGTTTTAAAGGACTTGCCAGATCTTTAAGATCTGCAATGGAAATAGATCCAAGAAATAAAAAAGCTATTCCATCTACTAAAGGTTCTTTATAAAATTAAAAAATTAATGAAACTATCTATTGTTGATTACAAATCAGGCAACATAAGTTCTGTTATCAATTCGTTTAAAGAGGTAGCAAAAGATAAAGTAAATATTGAAGTCACATCTGACATTAAAAAAATCGGTTCAAGTGATAAAGTAGTTTTGCCAGGACAGGGGTCTTTTAAAAGTTGTATTGAGGCTTTGAATAATATCAGTGGTCTAGTGGATGAACTGAATGAATTTGCAATTAATAAAAAAAAACCATTACTAGGCATTTGTGTGGGCTTACAAATGTTTGCTGATGTTGGTTACGAGGAAACAGAAACAAAAGGTTTAGGCTGGATATCGGGAAAAGTGTCAAAAATCGATAATCAGAACGGAAAATATAAACTTCCTCATATTGGCTGGAATCAAATTAACATTGTCAAAGATAGTAAGATTTTTAAAAGTATAGAAAACAATTCTCATATGTACTTTGTTCATAGTTATGAGTTTATACCTTCTGATAATAAAGTTATTTCAGCAACTACTGATTATTCAACAAAAGTAGTTTGTTCGGTTGAGAAAGAAAATATATTTGGAACACAATTTCATCCAGAAAAGAGTGATAAAATTGGCTTAAAAATTATCCAAAACTTTATAAATATTTAAAAGTGAAAAATATATTGATTAAAATTTTAATTTTTACGGGGATAGCAGGTGCAGCTGGCTTCGTATGGTTTTCTTTAAATAAAGTTAATGATAAAATATCTAAATTTTTAAAACTTAAAAAATTTAGGAGATAGGGGATGGAATAGTTTTATTATAGCAAGCACATTAATCTATGGTTTTTTTGCTATTATGTACTTTTTTGTTAAAGTGTTTTTTTAATTATGAAAATATTTCCTGCAATAGATATTAAAGACAAAAAGTGTGTAAGATTAGTTAAAGGAAATTTTGACAACAAAACCGAATATCAAATGTCTCCAGTTGAGCAAGCTGGAAAGTATATAGAGCACGGTTTTAAAAATTTACATATTATAGATTTAGATGGAGCTTTAACTGGTGAAATAGTAAATTTAGAAATTATTGAAGATATAGTTAAAAAATTTGATATTAAAATTGAAGTGGGTGGTGGTGTAAGAAACTTCGATAGTATTCAAAAATACACCGATGCTGGTGTTGAAAAAGTTATACTAGGAAGTGCTGCAATAAATGATAAGGAATTTTTAGAGAATGCCTGCAATAAATTTCTAAATAAAATTGCTTTAAGCTTAGATGCTAAAGATGGATATTTGGCCGTCTCTGGGTGGAAAAAAAATTCTAATTTAAAAACTTTAGATTTTTTAAAAGAAGTAAACCAATGTGGAGTATCAAGATTAATTTATACGGATATTAATAGAGATGGAATGAAAATAAGTCCAAATTTTGAAGGGACTGAAAAAATTGCTAATACTTCAAATTTTCCTGTAATAATTTCAGGGGGTGTTTCTTCAATAGAAGATGTAAAAAAAGCAAAAGAGCTTAACAATAAAAATATAGAGGGCATAATAGTTGGCAAAGCAATTTATGATGGAGATATAAAATTAGAAGATTTAGCAAAGGAGATTGATGCTTAAAAATAGAATAATACCTTGCTTAGATGTCAAGAATGGTAGAGTTGTAAAAGGAATAAATTTTGTCGATTTGCAAGATGCTGGAGATCCCGTTGAGCAAGCTAAAATTTATAGTGATGGTGGTGCTGATGAAATTTGTTTTTTAGATATTACTGCCTCTAATGAAAATCGAGATACAATCTACGAAGTTATAAAAGAAACTTCAAAAAAATGCTTTGTACCCTTAACAGTTGGGGGAGGAGTAAGAAGTGTTGAGGATATAAATAAACTACTAAACTGTGGTGCAGATAAAGTATCTATAAATACCGCAGCAGTACAAAATGAAAGTGTAATAGTAGAAAGTTCAAAAAAATTTGGATCACAATGTATTGTTGTTGCTATCGACGCTAAAAAAAATGGAGACAAATGGGATGTATACACTCATGGTGGAAGAAATAATTCAGGATTAAATGCATTAGAGTTTGCTAAAAAAATGGAAAATAGTGGAGCAGGAGAACTATTAGTTACTTCCATGGATAGAGATGGTACCCAAATTGGGTATGACATTGAATTGATGAAAAAAATATCATCGAGTATTAATATTCCTTTGATAGCCTCAGGAGGTGTAGGTAACCTCGATCATATGGTTGAGGGTATAAAAGAAGGAAACGCCAGTGCTGTTCTTGCAGCTTCAATATTTCATTATGGAACTCATTCTGTTATAGAAGCAAAAGAGTATTTAAATATGAAAGGAGTACCAGTAAGAATTTGATGTTAAAAACTTTAGAGGAATTGATAAAATTAATTAGGGAGAGAAAAAAAAGCTCTAAGGAGAGTTCATATACAAAAAAACTGCTTCATGATAAAACTTTAAGTTTAGAGAAAGTGAAAGAAGAGATTGCTGAACTCATAGAAGCAGTTGATAATAATACTAATACTGTTCACGAAGCAGCAGATGTTTTATACCATCTGGTGGTATATTTAGAGGCAAACAACATAAATATAGAAGATGTTATGGCCGAATTAGAAAAACGTAAGAAATAACTTCATTAATTTAATATTATTTGTTACAAATCTATAAAAATTAGGTTTATTGCGGATGCCTGATTAAATAAATCTATAATTAAATTATGAGTCATAAATATTATAAACCCGCAAAATCAAGATTACATAGAAGTGAATTAGCGGTGCCAGGCTCTGCTCCTAAAATGTTTGAAAAAGCACTCAATTCAGATTCTGATTACGTTTTTTTAGACTTAGAAGATGCTGTCTCACCAAATGATAAAATAGCTGCAAGAGAAAACACGATTAAAGCTTTAAAAGAGATTAATTGGAGAGAAAAAGGAAAAACAATTTCAGTAAGAATAAACGGATTAGATACTCACTATATGTATCGTGATGTAATAGACATTGTAGAACAAGTTGGAGACAAAGTAGATACAATACTAATTCCTAAAGCAGGAACTGCAAGCGATGTTTATATGGTTGATTGTTTGTTGACACAGATTGAGGAGAGTAAAAAAATTAAAAATAAAATTGGTTTAGAGTGTCTCATAGAAACCGCACTAGGAATGTCGAATATAAAAGAAATTGCAACTTCTAGTGAAAGGTTGGAGGCACTTCATTTTGGTGTTGCAGATTATGCAGCAAGTTTGAGAGCAAGGACAGTTGTAATTGGGGGACTAAATCCAGATTATCCCGGAGATCAATGGCATCACGGTTTATCCCAAATGGTTATGACTTGTAGAGCTTATGGATTAAGAGCAATAGATGGACCATTTGGAGATTTTAATGATCCTGATGGATATGTTCTTTCTGCAAAAAGGGCTGCAGTGATTGGAATAGAGGGAAAATGGGCAATTCATCCTTCTCAAATCAAATTAGCAAACCAAGTTTTCACACCTCCAGAGGCAGAAGTGAAAAAAGCAAAAAGAATTATAGATGAGCTTGATAAAGCTGCTAAGGAAGGCAAAGGTGCTGCTCAATTAGATGGAAGAATGATAGATGCTGCGTCAGCTCGTATGGCTGAAAATATAGTTAACATAGATAAACTAATCCAAAATAAATAATATGGACATCCACGAATACCAGGCAAAAAAACTATTAGCTGATTTTGGAGTTATTATTCCAAGAGGTGGAATTGCTTATAGTCCAGAAAATGCCGAAAATAAAGCTCGAGAAATTGGTGGATCTAAATGGGTTGTTAAAGCACAAATACATTCAGGAGCAAGAGGTAAGGCTGGGGGGATTATTTTATGCAACTCTCCTTTAGAAGTTGCTCAAGCAACTGATAAGCTTTTAGGAAAAAAATTAGTTACAAATCAGACTGGACCCCAAGGAAAAATAGTAAATAGAATTTATGTTGAAGAAGCAACAGATATTAAAAAGGAGTTTTATTTAGGTTTAGTTTTTGACAGAAGTTCTGAAAGTATAATGGTCGTAGCTTCCACTGAAGGAGGGATGAGTGTTGAAGAAATATCAAAAGAAAAGCCTGAGAGCATTATAAGATCAAAAATTGAAGTTGCAGTCGGTATGCAAAAATTTCAAGCTAGAGAAATAGCTTTTGGTTTGGGAGTTGCTCCAGAATTAATAAATCGAACAGCAGATACGATCATTGGTTGTTACAGAGCATTTAGCGAGTTAGATGCAACCATGGTTGAAATAAATCCTTTAGTTGTCTCTGGGCAAGGGCAAATACTCGCTTTAGATTGTAAAATGAGTTTTGACAACAACGCATTGTTTAGAAGAAATCAAATATCAGAGCTAAGAGATAAAACTCAAGAAAATCCAAGTGAAGTCTATGCGTCAGATAGAGGTCTAAATTATGTAAGTTTAGATGGAAATATAGGTAATATAATTAATGGTGCTGGTTTAGCTATGGCATCAATGGATATGATTAAATTAGCAGGCGGTGAACCTGCAAATTTCTTAGACGTAGGTGGAGGAGCTACTCCAGAAAAAATAGTTAAAGCTTTTAAATTAATTTCTATGGACGATAAAGTTAAGGTTATATTAGTCAATATATTTGCTGGCATCAATAGATGTGACTGGGTAGCAGAAGGAATAGTTCAAGCTTTAGATAAAATTGAGATAAATGTACCTCTTGTAATCAGATTAGCAGGAACAAACGTTGATAAAGGAGAAAAAATTTTAAGAGAAAGTAAAATTAAATACATTGAGGCAAATTCACTTGAAGACGCTGCTAACAAAGCTGTGAAAGTTCTAAAGAAATAATTATGGCAGTTATAATTGAAAAAAAAACAAGGATTATAATTCAAGGTTTTACCGGTAAAATGGGAACATTTCATGCAGAGGAGATGATTAAATATGGATCAAATGTTGTCGGAGGAGTGACCCCTGGAAAGGGAGGTGCAAAACATTTAAATCTTCCGGTTTTCAACACAGTAAAAGAGGCAGTTGACAGCACGAGTGCTACAGCTTCAATTTTATTTGTTCCACCTGCTTTTGCTGCAGACTCTGCTATGGAGGCGGCTGATGCTGGTATTAGAACATGTGTAGCTATAGTAGATGGAATACCATCTCACGATATGATCAAAATTAAAAGATATATGAGAAGATATTCAAAATCAGAAAAAATGAGTTTAGTCGGTCCTAATTGTGCAGGAATAATAAGTCCTGGTAAATCAATGTTAGGAATTATGCCAGGACACATTTATAAAGAAGGAAGAGTGGGAATAATTAGTCGATCAGGAACTTTGGGATATGAAGCTGCTCAACAATTAAAAGATTTAAATATTGGTATATCTACTAGTGTTGGAATCGGTGGTGATCCTATAAATGGAAGTTCGTTCAAAGATATAATTGGAAAGTTTGAGGAAGATAATGAAACTGACGCAATTTTAATGATTGGAGAAATCGGGGGGCCTCAAGAGGTTGCAGCTGGTGAATTTGCAAAAAAAAATATGAAAAAACCAGTAATTGCATATATAGCTGGATTAACTGCGCCAAAAGGAAGAGTAATGGGACACGCGGGTGCAATTGTGTCTGCATATGGTGAAAGTGCTATTGAAAAAGTTGAAATTCTAAAAGAATGTGGAGTTACGATATCAAAAAATCCATCTGTAATGGGTGATACCGTTAAAAAAGTACTAGATAAAATTTAATATCGATCTTAAAATCTACTTTTAAATTAATTTAATGAGTAAATTAAAAATATTATTATTTTTAGTTCTAGGCTTTGTTTTTTATAAAGGTTTTATCGCAATAAAAAATTTTCAAATCGGCGTAGATAAAAAAATTGTACAAATTGAAGAAATTGCTCAAATTGAGAGAGAAGGAGAAGTTATTGCATTGATGATGTATCTGGGCGATCCACCACAACTTGCAGAACACCTATTTGTTGAAAACGAGAAAAAATGTTTGGAACTTAAAACAAACGCAGAAGATAATTCAAATGCTTACTATGAATGTGCAGTTGTAAATGCTATTCTGAATGGTAAAAAAATTGTAAATATAATTGAAAACATTGAAATTCTATGACGAATTATGACGAAAATAATATTTTTGCTAAAATTCTAAAAGGAGAAATTCCGTGTAACAAAATTTACGAGGATAAATTTGTTCTCTCATTTTATGACGTAAATCCTCAAAAAAAAATTCACGCATTAGTTATACCTAAAGGAAAATATGTCAACTTGGATGATTTTAATAATAATGCCTCTGACGAAGAGATCATTGGATTAATGAAAGGCATAACAGAAGCAGCCAAAAAGCTAGAGATCTCGTTTGAAAATGGAGATGGTTACAGAGCTTTAGCCAATATCGCTGAAAATGGTGGCCAGGAGGTTCCGCATTTACATTTTCACTTATTTGGAGGTGAAAAAGTGGGTAAAATGGTTAACTAGAATGATTGAGATATTTAGACAATACTTGGAGATTAAAAATTTGAGCGAGTTAAATGATGTTAATAAACCATTTACAGATTGTTCAATTGAAGTTGTTATAAATCCTGACTTTCAATTAAACAAATTTTTTTACAAACAAATTGGAAGAAAACATAGATGGATTGATAGATTGTCATGGACAGAGCAAAATTGGAAAAGCTATTTAAATGACAAAAACGTAAAAACATACATACTAAAGCAAGATAAGGAGCTAGCTGGTTATTTTGAACAAATTTTCAATCCAGAAAAAAATGACTATGAGATTGCTTATTTCGGAATTTTAGAAGAATTTAGAAATAAAAAATATGGGGGATATTTACTATCTTATGCAATAAAGTCTTGTTTTAAAAATGATATAAATAGGGTTTGGGTCCACACATGCTCTTTAGATCATAAAAATGCTATATCTAATTATTTATCCAGAGGCATGAAAATTTTTAAAAAAGATATTATTAAAATCTCTGCTTAATAATTTTTAGGTAATTTAAAAACTTTTTCATCGACTTTTTGGTTTGTTTTCATCTCATAAATATATGTAATAGTTAAATTTTGATAAATATCTTCAGTTTGCCAACCAATTAAATTAAAATTTTTTTTGTCAAAAAAAATATTTAGAATTTGATTTTTTTCTTTTATTGAAAATAAGTAAAATTTTTCGTCAATTAACCTGACATCTAAATTTGACATTTTTTTCAAAATAAATTCTTTATCCAAAAGTAAGTTTAAAGCAGTATCTTTAAGAGGGTATCTATAATATTGATTATTCTTATCACTCCTAATTACTAATGAATTACCATTCGACACCAAAACTTTGTTATTTCTAAAATTGTATTTACAATGAATTTTTTTTGGAAATACTATTGTACAATTTCCAGTTTCGTTTTTCCCATTAATAGTTTGGGTAAATTTGAAGTTTAGATTATCTACCTTGCTAAAATTTTCTATAATGTCATTTTTAACAGAAGCATAGGCTTGAGAAAAAAAGGATAATAAAATAATTAAAAATATCAATTTTCTCACTTCAAAACCTCTCTTTTTCCAACATGATTTGCTTTACTAATCTCTCCTCTTTCCTCCATAGTATCAATAATTCTAGCTGCTCTGTTATAACCGATTTGCAATTTCCTCTGAAGAAATGAGGTAGAAGCTTTACTCTCAGACCTTACAAT
>CACLQJ010000001.1 GCA_902609065.1 uncultured Pelagibacteraceae bacterium | reverse complement strand
CATTTTTAATAGGACCATTATGTTTAATCAAGCCGTCTAAGGTATCTATAGTTAAATTTAAACCATTAAAGTTTAAATATTTATTCTCCAATCTCATAACAATTCTCAAAGTTTGTATATTATGATCAAATCCTCCATTTTTTTGCATACATTCATTTAATATATGTTCACCAGCATGTCCAAATGGAGGATGTCCGAGATCATGTGCCAAAGATAAAGTTTCTGCTAAATCATCATTTAGACCAAGATATCTACTAATTGATCTAGCTATTTGAGCTACCTCAAGAGAATGTGTCAATCTAGTTCTATAATGGTCGCCTATTGTATTAACAAAAACTTGTGTTTTATGTTTTAGCCTCCTGAAAGCGCTACTATGTATAATTCTATCTCTATCTCTTTGAAAATCAGATCTGAATTTATTTTTTGGCTCAGCAAATAGACGACCTTTGCATTTAAATAAACCAAGTTTTGTGTAATTTTTCATACTTTAAAAGTTAAAATAATTAACTATATTAGTAATAGCAGTGTTAAATTATGATTAAAGAAATTAAATTTACCGATAAAGCGATAAAACAGATAAACTTTTTACTCTCTAAAAAAGATAAAGGCTCTTTTTTTAGAATCGCAATTAAAGGTGGTGGCTGCTCAGGATTTCAATACGATTTTTCATATGATTTTAAACCAAATGATGATGATTTAATTGAAAATAATATACTAATTGATCAACAATCAGCCGATATGCTCAAAGGTTCAGAAATTGATTATGTAGAGGAGCTTATTGGTGAGTCCTTTAAAATTAATAATCCACAAACCAAATCGTCATGTGGTTGTGGGGTTTCTTTCTCACTTTAATGATCGTCAGCTCGTGGAATGTAAATTCTGTAAGAGCAAGATTAGAAAACATAAAAGAATATCTTAAAAAATTTTCCCCTGATATTGTTTTAATTCAAGAAATCAAAACTGAAGACAAAACTTATCCATATGATGAAATAAAATCTCTAGGTTATGAGAGTTATGTTTTTGGACAGAAAAGTTATAATGGAGTTGCAATATTATCAAAAGAAAAAGTTAAGAATATTAAGAATGACATTATTAAAGATAAAAATAAACAATCAAGAATTATCTCCTCTGAACTAAATTACAAAAAAAAAATTATCCATTTAATTAATGTTTATATACCTAACGGTAATCCTGTTGATACTGATAAATATACATATAAAAAGAATTGGTTAGATAGTTTTATTAAATTACTTAAACTAAGTTTAAAAAAAAATCAAAATATTATTATTGGTGGAGATTTTAATGTTATTCCTGCAGCAGAAGATGTTTACAACTATAAAGGTTTTGAAGATGACGCACTATATAGATTAGAAATTAGAAAAAAATTTAGAGAAATTTTAAACTTAGGCTTTAATGATGCTTATAGATATCTTTATCCAGATACAGAAGGTTATACATTTTGGGATTATATGAGAGGTGCGTGGCAAAAAAATAATGGGATGAGAATAGATCATTTCTTAGTGTCGAACTCACTTATTAAGAATGTTAAAGATGTTAAAATTAATAAATATCCAAGGGGCAAAGAGAAACCATCTGACCATACCCCTATAGAACTTGTTATGTATTAAAATTTAGTTACGAACAGTCCTTTAATGAACTAGACATATCTTTTATAAGCTGAAAATACATTTCTTTACCTTTGTCTATATTAGCTCCAAGTGGATCTAAAACTCCTGTTTTAACTCCTGTATCACTTGCTATTGAGTTTATGATATTTGGGTTAAACTGTGGTTCAGAAAAAATACATTTAGCTTTTTCATGCTCTATAACTTCTCTAATTTCAGATAACTGTTCTGCACCTGGCATTACATCTGGATTAACTGTTAAAGCGCCTATAACATTGATACCAAATCTTTTTTCAAAATATTGATATGCATCATGAAATACAACAAAGCTAGCATCTTTATTAATTTCGTTTTTTATCTCTTTAATAAGAACATCCAAATCTTTAAGTAGTTTTTTTGAATTAGCTTTATATACAGAACTATTATCTTTATCTATTTTGCTAAGTTGATTTGTTATTTTTTTAACTATTACTTTAGCATTTGATGGATCTAGCCAAATGTGTGGGTCATACTCACCATGTGCGTGTCCATGTTCATCATGTCCGTGATCATCGTGATCATCTTCTTTTTTAGCGTGTTCTTCATCATCGTGGTCATCATGATCGTCTTCTTTTTTTGCATGTTCATCGTGTCCATGCTCATCGTGATCATCGTGTCCTTCGAAAATATTTTTTTCTCTAAATTTTAATTTTTTTAATCCACTTTGATCTAATAATTCAAAAACGACTGCATTTTGTGGAATACTTTTTAAAGCTGGAGGTAAAAAACTCTCCAAATCCTCACCTACCCAAATAACCAAATCAGCCTTTTGCAGCATTTTTGCGTGAGATGGCTTTATTTGAAAATTATGTGGTGAAGCAACACCATCTATTATTAGATCTGGTTCTCCGACACCCTCCATAATATAACTAGTTAATGAGTGCAAAGGTTTTATAGATGTGACAACGTTAATGTCAGCTTTTAAAGGTGTCAAAATTAATAATATGCCTGCTAATGGACCGAATAGTAATGATTTAGAAATTTTTTTCATATAATATCTCCTTATAAATTTGTTATAATATAACAATGTTATAATATAACATTGTTATAATACAAGGATTTAATAGTGAAAAGTTCAGATAATTTATTAGTAAAAATGGAAAAGGCCGGGGTTTTTATAAACAATAAATGGTTGGTTAAAGATGTTTCCCTTGAAATAGAAAAGGGTAAAATAATTACATTGATAGGTCCAAATGGGTCTGGAAAAACAACTACTGCCAAAATGGCTTTGGGTTTATATAAAAACATTAGCGGAAAAGTTGAAAAATTTACAAAAAAAATAGCTTATGTTCCTCAGAAAATCTCAATTGATTGGACTTTGCCTTTAAGAGTATTTGACTTTATGAATTTGACTTCGGATTTACAAGACCAGGAAATAAATGAGGCTTTAGAAATTACAGGTGCAAAACACCTATTGAATAATGATTTAAAAAGTTTATCTGGTGGTGAATTTCAAAGAGTTTTAATGGCACGAGCTTTAGCAAAAAAACCAGATTTATTAGTTTTAGATGAACCTGTACAGGGAGTAGATTTCACAGGAGAGATTGAACTGTATGAATTAATAAAAAAAATATCTGAAACTTTGAAGTGTGGAATTTTACTGATATCTCATAATTTACACGTTGTTATGTCTAAAACCGACCATGTAGTATGCCTTAATGGTCATGTCTGCTGTTCAGGTACACCTATTTCTGTTGCTAATAATAAAAAATATCAAGAATTATTTGGTGAAGATGTTTCAAAAATATTATCTATTTACGAGCATAAACACGACCATAAACACGGCGTAGATGGATCTGTTGAGGAAAATTAAAAATGTTTGATGATTTTTTTATTAGAGCATTATTTGTAGGTATAGGCATGGCACTTGTTACTGGACCATTAGGTTGTTTTGTTGTGTGGAGGAGACTATCATTCTTTGGAGATACTTTAGCTCATTCAGCTCTATTAGGAATTACTATTGCATATACTATGGAAATTAATATTGCATTGTCTGTTTTTATAATTTCCTCATTAGTAGCTTTGATGTTGCTTAAATTAGAGAAAACAACAAATTTACCAACTGATGCTTTATTAGGATTACTTGCCCACTCTTCTCTTGCAGTTGGGTTAGTTGTTATAGGATTAATAGCAACAATTCGATTTGATTTAATGGGTTTATTATTTGGAGATATTTTAGCTGTGAATGTAAACGATATTATAATTGTATGGTTTGGTGGTGCATTAATTTTATTGGTTTTAAAATTAATATATAAACCACTTTTTGCATCAACGGTTAATTACGAACTTGCAGAAGCAGAAGGAATGAAACCAGAGAAAGTGAAAGTTATATTTACTCTTTTACTTGCAGCAATTATTGCGATTTCAATTAAAATGGTTGGATTATTATTAATAACTGGAATGCTTATTTTGCCTGCTGCAATTGCCAGAAATATATCTTCAAATCCAAAAGGTATGGTAATTTATTCAGTTATTGCAGGTTTAATGTCTGTATTAATAGGTTTATTCAGTTCATTAGAAATAAATACACCCTCAGGTCCATCAATTATAACTGCTGGTTTAATATTGTTTGTTTTATCATTAATTAAAATTAAAAGGAGTTCTCAATTGAAAAGCTAACTTTTCATTGATAAAAGAAATTATGGCTCAAAAGAGAGAATATTTATCAAAAAATCAAAAAATAGTTTTAGATTATATTGAAAAAGCAAATCAGCCCTTAAAAGCATACTCAATTCTATTTAATGTTCAAAAGAAAGGTCTAAAAGCTCCACCTCAAGTCTATAGAGCTTTAGATAGACTTGTTGAAATAGGTAAAGTACATAAAATTGAGAGTAAAAATGCTTTTGTAGCTTGTAAAAACTCTAATTGCACAATTTCTAATGCAACAGCCTTTTCTATCTGCGATGGTTGTGAAAAAGTTACTGAAATAAGTAACCCAAAATTATCTAAATATCTGTCTGGTTTTCAGGACAATTCAGGTATGAAGTATAATAAATACAATCTTGAGTTCTTTGGATTATGTAAAAAGTGTAGATAAGTTATTATCTAAAATCAAAATAAAACAAGCTGAAAGGAAAACGTATGTTTATTAAGAAGTATCTTAAATGGATAAGCACATTTCTAGTTTTAGTTGGTATTCTATTAACAAACCTAAATATATATCCTTTAAATATATACTTTCACGGATTAGGAGTTGTTGGATGGACTATCGCTGGATTTATTAGTAAAGATAAAGCAATACTAACTAACTTTGGATTACAAATACCATTATTCTTAATAGGAATTTATAAGATTATTATTTAGTGAAAAATATATTATTTGTTTGTACAGGAAACTCTGCAAGAAGTATCATAGCTGAGTCTTTAGTTAATAATAAATATAATGATAAATTCAAAGCCTATAGTGCTGGTAGTAATCCTTCTGGAGAAATTAACAAAGATATAAAACATTTTTTAAATAATAAAGGTTTCAATCTTCAAAATTACTCATCCAAAAATTTTAATGTTTTTGTTAATGGAGAAATCAAAATTGATCATGTTATTACTGTATGTAATAATGCAAATAATGAAGTATGTCCTATTTGGCCTAAGGAAAATCAAATCATACACTGGGATATTGAAGATCCAGTAATAAAACTAAATGACGCTAGTGAGGATAAAAAATTTAAGATAATTACTGATACTTTTAATAATATTGATAAAAGAATTAAAAATTGGATTCTAAATGAAAAATACTAACAAAATATTTTTAGGTGAATTTATTGGAAGTAGCTTTTTAGTAATGGTTATTGTTGGGTCTGGAATAATGGCTGAAAATCTCACAAATGATAATGCTTTGAGATTAACAGCTAATACACTCGCAACTGGTGCTGGCCTATTCGTCTTAATAACTGCTTTTGCAAATATTTCAGGTGCACATTTCAATCCTTTTGTGAGTTTAGCGATGTTTTTAAGAAAAAAAATCAATGCAAAACTTCTCATTATATATATTCCTGCCCAAATACTTGGTTGTTTACTAGGTGTTATGTTGGCTAATGTTTTTTTTGAACACGATATTCTTGAGTTATCGACAAAAAATAGAGATGGTTTTAATATTTTCTTATCTGAAATAATTGCTACTTTTGGTTTAATTTTTATTATTTTTGCTACTCAAAAAGATGGCAAAATAACAATAGCTGCCAGTGTTGCAACATATATTATGGCTGGTTATTGGTTCACATCATCAACATCTTTTGCAAATCCAGCTGTTGCAATAGCTAGAACTTTTACTGATTCTTTTACAGGAATTAATTATTTGAATACGCCTACATATATTTTAGCTGAATTTTTGGGAGCTCTTATTGCTGTATATTTTATTAAGAAATTAATTAAATAAATACAACTTTATTGAGAAATAAAAAATATTTAAATGTAGACATCAATATTTAATAGTTTATTAGTTGACGAATCCATCCCCAGATTCTGAAATTAATTTATTCTTTTGTAGAATTTTTTTTACTCTCACATTACATAGATCTTAAGTCATGAATCGATAGGAACCGAAAACAATAATATAAAGGAGATAAAAAATGGAAATGACTTTAATTTACACGGTTATAGGGTTTGCCTTTGCCGGGTATAGCGTAATCGCTAACGACTCAATTCAAACACTTGGTACATTTATAGCTTCAAAGAAGAAGTGGTTTAAATGGTATACTCTCGCAGGATCTGCATCAGCTGTTATGATTATAGCGTTAGCATGGGGTTGGTATTCGTATGATGGTGATATTTCTTATGGAAGATTAAATAGAATACCTTATCAAGAAATTCAATGGTATCACGCAGTAGCGCCTGCAATTTTACTATTATTAACAAGAATTGGAATACCGGTATCTACTACTTTCTTAGTTCTTTCAGCATTTGCCTCAACGGTTGTGCTCGAAAAAATGCTTATGAAAAGCGTCGTTGGCTATGGTTTAGCAGCAATGGTTGCTTACGTCGCCTGGATAGCTGTTTCTAAATTCATTAATGAAAAATTTGATGAAGTAGATGAAAAATGGGTAGGCTTCTGGAGAAATAGTGTTTGGATTTCTTCTGGTTGGTTATGGTGGGTTTGGTTATCTCACGACGTGGCTAATATTGCTGTGTATCTACCTAGACAATTAGATTTAACATTGCTTTTAATAGTAATGGGTTACTTTACAGCACTATTATTCTATATTTTCTACATTCAAGGTGGACCAATTCAAAAAGTTGTTCTTGAAAAAACAGGAACTAGATATGCAAGATCAGCAACAATTATTAACGTAATATATGCTGGTGTCTTATTCTACTTTAAAGAATTAAACGATTTACCTATGTCTACAACATGGGTTTTTGTTGGTTTATTATGTGGAAGAGAACTTGCTATAGCTACCATGAACAAAGAATATAAGTTAGGTTATGTCTTTCCATTAATTGGAAAAGATTTCCTAAAAATGGTATTCGGCTTAACTGTTTCAGTAGGTATAGTACTTGCAATACATTATGTAATAATACCAAACAATTGGTTTTAAATATATTTTTGTGGTCGTGTTAATTATTTATCACGGCCATAAACTTTTTTAAGAACTTACTTTTCCAAGATAATTCACTAGTATCACACCTATAATTATTAAAACTATACCTATAGTTCCATAAATATTAGGCAATTGATTATATTTTAAAATACCAAATATCGTTACTGCTGTAATTGTTATTCCTCCATATGTTGCATAAGTAAAACCTACTGGAATTATATTCATTGCTTTAGATAAGCAAAATAGACATAAAATAATTGAGATCACACAAAAAATAGTTGGATAAATATTTGTAAAGCCATTAGTGGTTTTTAAAAAACCATTAGCAGCAATTCCTAAAATAATTGCTAGAAATAAAAAAATATAACCCGAAATTAAATTCATGATTTAACCTACTCTTCCATATATGTCTTGGTATCTTACAATATCAGTTTCTTTTAGAATAGATCCTTTCTGAATTTCTAAAATTTTTACGTTAATTTTAAATGGATTTTCTATTCTGTGAATGGCACCCTTTGGAATATATATAGATTCATTTACAGATTTTGATAATTTTTTCTTATTTAATGTAATTAAAGGTTTACCTTGGGTAATTAACCAGTGCTCAGATCGATGATGATGTTTTTGTAGACTTAATATACCTTTTGATTTTACATTTAATTCTTTAACTAAGAAATTTTTACCTCTGAATAAGTTGGTATAACTACCCCAGGGTCTATAAAAAACATTCTTTTTTTTGAAATATTTTGATTTATTTTTATTAAAAATTTTTGAAATTTCTTTCCAACTTCCTAGATCAGACCAAGGAATATCCAATTTTATAGCATTAATGTTTTTTGATTTTTCAAGGATTGCATAATCAAAAGATTTTTCAACTGAGTTAATAAATGCCGATTTGTTTAAATAATAAGTATTATTTTTATATTTTGATTTATTTACTGATAGTAAGCAGCTCTTATAAGTTTCGGGTTGATATTTTTTAAAATTATTAATTATCGAATCTTTCCTTAAAAAAAACATTCCTGAATTCCAGTAACCTTTTTTCTCTATGACCTGTTTAGCTTTTAAAATATTAGGTTTTTCAATAAACTTTGAAACTTTATTAATATTTTTAATCTTTTTTGTTAAAAAGTAACCGTATTCGCTTGATGGATTGATAGGTTTAATCCCAAATATAAATATATTTTTATCGTCTAGATTTTTAACATTGTTCTTAATTGATCTATTAAAAATACTTGTTTTTTCAATTAAATGATCTGCAGCAAAATACATTAGAGATTGTTTTAATGGAATATCTTTAATCAATGCAGAAGAAAGTATTGCTGGAGCTGTATTCTTTTTAGCTGGTTCAAGCACAATTTTAAATTTCTTTATTTTAGAATTTTTTAAAGATCTTCTAACTTGTGATAAATATTTGTTATTAGTGCTTATGATGGGATGATCAAAGATCGGATTTTTAATCCTTTCTAATGTTTTTTCCATCAGGTTCCATCCTCCAAAGTCAATAAACTGCTTTGGTTGATGGTGTTTTTTATCTTCCCACAGTCGAGTGCCTGCTCCACCACACAAAATAACTGGTCTAATTTTC
The DNA here is from genome assembly GCA_902609065.1 of uncultured Pelagibacteraceae bacterium. Lineage (GTDB taxonomy): Bacteria > Pseudomonadota > Alphaproteobacteria > Pelagibacterales > Pelagibacteraceae > Pelagibacter. The sequence goes on along the minus strand of CACLQJ010000001.1, from coordinate 52,297 downwards.
ATTAAATATCAGCGTAAACTTTTACTTCGTTTTTTGCTCCTGGGTGTGTTGGTGCTCCTAGATATGCAGGTCCAACAGTTTGTGCATATTTCCAAAGAGTTCCATTACCAAAGTTAATTTTCTTTGGTTTCCATTTTTTCTTTCTTTTAGCTAATTCTTTTTTTGATAATCTTACGTTAATAGTTCCTTTTTTAGCATCTATATCAATCACATCACCATTGCGTAAAAGGGCTATTGGACCGCCTATAGAGGCCTCAGGACCTACATGACCGATGCAAAAGCCTCTTGTAGCCCCAGAGAACCTACCGTCAGTTATAAGTGCAACTTTTTCACCTTTTCCTTGCCCGTAAATAGCTCCAGTTGTTTGAAGCATTTCTCTCATGCCTGGTCCACCTCTTGGTCCTTCGTATCTAATAATTATAATGTCGCCATCTTTGTATTGTTTTTTTTGAACAGCTTTATATGCAGCTTCTTCAGTATCAAAACATCTTGCTCTTCCTGTAAATTGTAATTTTTTAAGACCAGCAACTTTAACAATTGCACCTTCGGGTGCTAAGTTTCCTTTTAATCCAACTACACCTCCATCTGGAGATAATGGATTATTATGTTTTCTCATTACTCTTTGTTTTAAATTAAATTTAACTTTTTTTAAATTTTCTCTCATTGTTTTACCAGTCACAGTTAAACAATCTCCATGTATGTATCCACCATCCATTAAGGTTTTTAATAACATTGGTACCCCTCCTGCTTGCCACATATCTTTTGCAACATATCTTCCGCCTGGTTTAAGATCAGCTAGATAAGGAGTTTTTTTAAAAATTTTTGCAACATCCATTAAATCAAATTTAATACCAACCTCATTAGCAATCGCTGGTAAATGTAAAGCTGCATTTGTTGAACCGCCTGTTGCTGCAACTATTGTAGCTGCATTTTCTAATGCTTTTCTTGTAACTATATCTCTAGGTCTGATATTTTTCTTAAGTAAATTCATTACAGATTTTCCACTTAACATTGCGTACTTATCTCTTTGCTCATAAGGAGCTGGTGTTCCAGCAGAATAAGGTAATGCAAGTCCAATTGCTTCTGAAACACATGCCATAGTATTAGCTGTAAATTGTCCACCACAAGCTCCAGAACTTGGACAAGCTTTTAATTCAAGTTTTCTTAATGCGTGTGCTGACATTTTACCTGAAGAATATTTTCCTACACCTTCAAATACATCAACTACAGTCACATCCTTACCATTAAATCTTCCAGGCAAAATAGATCCACCATAAATAAAAACGCTTGGTACATTTAACCTAACCATCGCCATCATTAGACCTGGTAAGGATTTATCACATCCCGCAACACCAACTAATGCATCATAACAATGACCTCTTACTGTTAATTCTGTTGAATCTGCAATTACGTCTCTTGAAATTAATGATGATTTCATACCTTCATGGCCCATCGCAATTCCATCAGTTACAGTAATTGTACAAAATTCTCTTGGAGTTCCACCGTTACTTTTAACTCCTTTTTTAACTGATTGTGCCTGCCGCATTAAAGCAATATTGCATGGTGCTGCTTCATTCCATGTTGAAACTACCCCCACAAAAGGTTTGGCGACATCTTTTTCTGTTAAATCCATTGCATAATAAAACGATCTTTGTGGTGCTTTATCAGGTCCTACTGATGTATGTCTGCTAGGTAATTTCTTTTTATTAAATTTTAACATTATAGATTTTGAATTATTAATGAAATTTTCTTAACATCATTTTTTAAATTATTATAGTTATTTTTTTCTTGTTCAACAACAGTTTTGGGAGCCCTATCTACAAAATTTTTATTTTGTAACCTTTTATTAATGCCTTCCATTTCTGAATTATATTTATTTTGTTTTTTTATTAGATTTTCTTTAATAATTTTAAGATCTATATTTTCTTCAAAATAAACCTTAATTATATCACCACCAATTACCATTGTTGCTGAAGGTTTATCCAAATCTTTATTAAAAAAGTTATTTACTCTAGCTATTTTTTTTAAAGTATTTTCGTTTTTTTCATAAAAATTGGACTTTTTATTCTTTATACTGCTTAATGATACATCAACAAATGAGCCAGGACTTATATTTAGTTCGTTCTTAAATGATCTAAGTGAAGAGGTAAAATTTATAATATTTTCAACGTTTTTTATTTCATTATTTTTTATAGGTTTTTCATTAATCCAATTAGAAAACATAAGGTAGTTTTTGCCTGATTTATCTAGCTTATTTTTCAGCCATATTTCCTCAGTTACAAAAGGTATAAACGGGTGCATCAGAATTAATATTTGGGTGAAAATGAAACCAGAAACATCCTGTGTTTCTTTAATTTTTTTCTTGTCATTTGAGTAAAGTATAGTTTTTGAAAGCTCTAAATACCAATCACAATAAGAATTCCATACAAATTGATAAATAAGTCTAGATGCTTCATCAAATCTATATTCTTTTATTTTTGCCTCTACATCTTTTTTTACTTTTACTAACTCATTAAAAATCCAATTATTAATATTTAAATTAATTTTTTTTGGTTTTTTTTCAGAAAAGTTACACTTATTTTGTATTAAAAAATTATTTGCATTCCACAATTTATTTAAAAGATTTCTGTATCCTTTAACTCTGTCTTCAGATAACTTAACATCTCTACCTGGTGAAGCCATAGAAAGAAGAGTAAATCTTAAGGCATCTGCACTATACTTATTAATTAATTCTAAAGGATCAATTACATTACCTTTTGATTTAGACATTTTTTGTCCTTTTTCATCTCTCACTAAAGCGTGGACGTATATATCTTTAAACGGTTCTTTATTTAGAAATTCCATTCCAAGCATCATCATTCTTGCAACCCAAAAAAATATTATATCAAAACCTGTAACCAAAACGGTAGTAGGATAAAATTTATTTAAATAATCATTTTTCTTTGGCCAACCAAGTGTTGCAAAAGGCCAAAGCCCAGATGAAAACCAAGTATCTAAAACATCAGGATCTCTATTAATTGTCACGTCTTTTTTGTAATATTTCTTAGCTAATTTTTTTGCGTCATTTTCATTTTCTGCTACAAATATTTTTTTATCTGGTCCATACCAAGCAGGTATTTGATGACCCCACCATAGCTGTCTAGATACACACCAAGGTTCAATATTATCCATCCATTGAAAATATGTTTTAGACCAATTGTTTGGAAAAAAGTTAGTCTTCTTTGACTTTACTATTTTTTTTGCTTTGTTTGACAATTTTTTTGCATCAGCAAACCATTGTTCTGTCAAAAAAGGTTCTATTATAGAATTTGACCTATCTCCATATGGAACTTTATTTTTTATATCTTCATCTTTAACAAATAAATTTTTGTTTTTTAATTCGTTTAATATTTTTTTTCGAGCTTCGAACCTATCTAATCCAATATATTCACTTGGTGCATTTTTGTTTATTTTCCCATCCTCAGTAAAGATATTAATTATTTTTAGCTTGTTTCTAATTCCTACATCATAATCATTAAAGTCATGAGCTGGGGTTATTTTAACAGCTCCGGTACCTTGTTCGGGGTCAGCATAATCATCTGAAATAATTTTTATTTTTTTCTCTACAATTGGTAAAATTACATTTTTTGAAACTAAATTTTTGTATCTTTTGTCTTTGGGATTTACTGCTACAGCTGTATCACCTAACATTGTTTCAGGTCTTGTTGTAGCTATAGTAATAAAGTTTTCAGTATTCTCGATTGGATATTTGATATAATACAACTTCGAATTTACTTCTCTTTGATCAACCTCTAGATCAGATATTGCTGTTTTAAGAACAGTATCCCAATTAACTAATTTTTTAGATTTAAAAATTAGTCCTTTTTTGTAAAGATCAACAAATACTTTAATAACAGATTTTGATAAATTTTCATCCATTGTGAATGCGTTTCTCGACCAATCACACGAACAACCTAGTTTCTTTAATTGATTAATAATAATATCGCCATATTGATTTTTCCATTCCCAAACACGATTAATGAATTTTTCACGACCCAGATCATGTTTATTTTTCCCTTCACTTTCTATTTTTTTTTCCACTAATGCTTGAGTTGCAATTCCGGCATGATCAGTGCCTGGCTGCCATAAGGTTTCATAGTTATTCATTCTATGAAATCTTATTAGAAGGTCTTGAATTGAATTATTTAATGCATGCCCCATGTGTAAGTTTCCTGTAACATTCGGTGGCGGTATTACAATTGAAAATTTTTTCTTATTTTTTTTGGGTTGAAATAGTCTATTCTTTTCCCAATACTTATATATTTTATCTTCAACATCTGAATGATTATAATTATTTCCGCTCATGGATTAGCTATTTTATAAATTAATCTGATAAATAAACAAAGTTCTAATTTAGGGTCAAAATTAATGGACTAATTTTAAAACAGTTATATAAGCTTATTAAGCTAACCGTTTATATCTATCGGCAACGTGGCGGAATGGTTACGCAGAGGATTGCAAATCCTTGTATCCCGGTTCGATTCCGGGCGTTGCCTCCAAAAATAAAGGTTGTTTTAAAATTAAAAAAAAGTAAATTTTTATTTTTACATTCCTCGGTAGCTCAGTTGGTAGAGCAGTTGACTGTTAATCAATTGGTCGCAGGTTCGAGTCCTGCCCGAGGAGCCAATTAAATAACTTTTGTAATAACGTTTCCGAACGACTGAAGTGATTTATTAAATTTTAGTTTCTGATCTTGATTCAATTCGGAATAAAGTTTAGTTAAAAAATTATAATTCACATTCATATGTCCTTCTTTAGATCTTTCAATATTAATTAAATACTCGGAAAAATCCTCAAAGAAATAGTTTATTGGGACTTTTAAATAATTTGATAGTTGAAGAAGTCTTATTGAGCTTACTCCATTAGTTCCTTTTTCATATTTTTGTATTTGTTGAAATGTAACGTTTATTGCTTTTGCCACTTTTGTTTGTGTCAAACCTAATGCCAATCTCCTTAGCTTAAGTTTATTACCTAGATGTTTGTTAAAGTTTTCTTCCATTAAGACCCCTCTTAATTATAGATTTAGAAAGATTTAATTAAATTCCCAAAGGTATTTCAAGAAGAATTTTTTTTAAAAAAATTGGAATTTTGGACTTTTTTGAAAGCTGTCAATGAAATATTTACAGGATTTGGCTTAAAAAAAGCTTTGTTCTGTCTGACTTTGGGTTAGCGAAAAACTCTTTAGTATCTGCTTTTTCTACAATCATACCCTCATCCATAAATATAACTTCGTCAGCAACCTCTTTAGCAAAACCCATTTCATGAGTTACAACGATCATTGTCATGCCACCTTTAGCTAAATTTACCATTGCATCAAGAACTTCTTTAATCATCTCCGGGTCTAAAGCTGAAGTTGGTTCATCAAAAAGCATTATTTTTGGCTCCATACATAGTGCTCTTGCAATTGCACATCTTTGTTGTTGTCCGCCTGAAAGTTGTCCAGGAAACTTTTGTGCTTGATCAACAATTTGTACTTTATCAAGCTGTTGCATAGCAAGTTCTTGGGCCTGTTTTTTTGGCATTTTCTTTACCCAAATAGGTGCTAGTGTACAATTATCTAAAATAGATAAGTGGGGAAACAAATTAAATTGTTGAAAAACCATACCAACTTCAGCTCTAATTTGTTCTATATTTTTAGTATTTTCATTTAATTCTGTACCATCAACAATAATATTTCCTTTTTGATGTTCTTCTAATCTATTTATGCATCTAATTAATGTTGATTTACCAGAACCTGAAGGACCGCAAACAACAATTTTTTTATTTTTTTCTACCTCTAAATTAATGTCTTTTAATACTTGAAAATCTCCGAACCACTTATTCATATTGTTTATTTTGATGATTACTTCGGACACTTAATTATCTTTCTGTTTTATATTTTTCTTCTAAATTATAACTGTATTTACTCATAGCATAACAAATTATCCAAAAAATTATAGCAGCAAATATATAGCCTTCCATTGCATATCCAAGCCATTCAGGATTTGTTTTTGCTAATGCAAGCATACCAGCAAGTTCTGCTAAACCCACTACAAATATTAACGGAGTATCCTTAACAAGTGCTAAGAAAGTATTACATATTCCTGGTATAACTAGTTTTAGAGCTTGGGGTAATATTACAAAAACATGCATTTTCCAATAACCCATGCCTAAAGATTTTGCAGCATCATATTGACCTCTAGGAAGAGATTGTAAGCCACCCCTAATTACTTCTGCACAGTAAGCACCTTCAAATAAAGTTATAGCAATTATAACTCTAACTAACTTATCCATAAAGAAATCCTCAGGCAAAAACATCGGAAACATAACTGAAGACATAAACAAAACAGTAATTAAAGGTACGCCTCTCCAAAATTCGATATACCCAATTGACACATATCTAATAGCTGGTAGTGAAGATCTTCTTCCTAAGGCTAAAATCATACCTAATGGAAAACAAAATATTAAACAAAAAAAAGAAACAATAAAAGTTAAAGATAGTCCTCCCCATGCACCTGTTTCAATCCACTCTAGACCAAAGTAACCACCTGATATTAAATAATAAATTATCATAAAAGCCATGACAGGATAAATAAAAACATAATAAAGTGCTAAAAACTTTTTCATTTTTTCAGTAGCGAAAAAACCAAAAGTACCTAAACCTATTACTAATAAAAATGCTGTATTAATTCTCCAGTGTTGCTCATTTGGATACATTCCATACATAAATCTTCTAAACCACACTTTAATATACGTCCAGCACGCGCCTGTACCAGTACACGCTTCTTTTGTATCTCCTGAAATATTTGCATCTAAAATCATCCAGCTTAATGAAGGAGGAATCGCTTTAATCACTACAAATAAAATTAATAATGTTAACGCTGCGTTAAATGTTGATGTATTAATATTTTTATTTAATATATCAATGGTTTTGCTACCTGTAAATTCAATTCTTATTAAATGAAATCCAAACATTGCTATAATGAATGGAAATAAAAAACTTGTTATACCTGGTAAAAATGAAAATAAATTTAATTTAAAAAAAGTATTTAAAGATACGTCTAAAATACCTATTGTGACAAGAATTATACCTGTAAATAATAACGAATTAATATTACTTCTATCGCTTTTTAAAAAAGAAAACCTACTCATTATTTTTCCTTAATCTCAATTAATTTGTTATACCAGTTCATTAGTGCAGCTATTGCTAAACTAATTGATAAATAAGTTAACATTGTTATAGAAACTATTTCTATAGCTCTACCAGTTTGCATTAATGCAGTTCCTGCAAAAACAAGCACAAGATCTGGATATGCTATTGCTGCAGCTAAAGATGAATTTTTTGTTAAATTTAAATATTGATTGGTAGTTGGAGGTATTATAATTCTAAGAGCTTGAGGCATTATAACAAGTTTTAAGACTTGATTTGTAGTTAAACCTAGAGAACTTGCAGCCTCTTTTTGTCCTTTGCTAATACCTTGTATTCCTGCTCTAACACATTCTGCGATAAAAGTCGCTGTGTAAAGAGATAAAGCCAAAGTTAATGCAATTAATTCTGGGGGAACTGATATTCCTCCATCGTAAATAAATGATGTTGCAGACAATTGTTTTAAAACTGGAATTTCAAAATTTAATGAAACTCCGCCTATTATAAACGATAAGCCCGGTAAAATAATTAATAAAAATGCTGAGATATAAAAGACTGGTAACTGTTTTCCCTCTTTATCCCTTAATTTAATTGCATAATATCTAATAAAAACAATACTGATAATAGCCGCTAAAACTAAATAAATGAATATATTCAAATTATTCCATACAAAAGCTGGCATATAATAACCTTTAATCGTTAAGTAAGTTACACCAAATAAAGGACTTGCGTCTTGTGGCAGAGGTAATGCTCTCAAAGCAGCATAATACCAAAAGAAAATTTGCAGTAACAAAGGTATATTTCTAAAAAATTCTATATACCAGGCTGCCGCATTTTTAATTAAAAAATTTGGAGATAATCTAGCTATACCCACAATTATTCCTAAAATAGTACAAAATATAATTCCAAGAACTGCAACTAATAATGTATTTAACAATGCAGCAACGTAAGCCCACCAATAAGGATCTAATCCATCATATTCGACTAAGCTAAACTGTATATCAAAAGATGCCTCTTGATTTAAAAAACCGAAGCCAAAGTCAATACCTCTATTTTCCATGTTCATTTGGGCATTGAAGGTGAAAAAAAGAAATATTAAAACCACAAATACTAAACAAATTAATTGAGGCGTGTAATACTTTAATCTTGAAGTACCGAAATTTTCTACTGATAAGCTTACTTTTGATTCTTTTAAAAATATACCCCCAAGTGAAAAGAATAAAACAGGCGTAAATACAAGTATAGGATTTGCTATTTCGTAATAATCTTCTGTTAAATCGCTAAATATGTTCCCATAAAATAATTTAATTAGTAAATCTGAAGTACCTACAATGAAGAATATATAAGCAAGAATTTTATATTTCATATATAAGGACAATAAAAAAAAGGGCTAGATAAATCTAGCCCTTTTTTAGAAATTTATACTTAAATAATTACCTTGAAGGTGGAACGTATAAAATACCACCTTTAGTCCATAATTCGTTTGGACCTCTGTCAGGTAGAATTCCAGTATCGGCTATATTTCTTTTATAGCTTTCACCATAATTTCCAACCTGTTTGATAATTCTTAAGTTCCATTCATTATCTAAACCAAAAGCTGCTCCCATTTCTCCCTCTGCTCCAACTAATCTTTTAATAGCTGGATTTTCAGAAGTTTTCATAGAATCAGCATTTGCTGAAGTTATTCCGTACTCCTCAGCTTCAATCATTGTATTTAAAGACCATCTAACAATATCTTCCCACACAGCGTCTCCTTGTCTTACAACAGGTCCTAGGGGTTCTTTAGAAATAGTCTCAGGTAATACCACATGATCATTCGGTGAGCTTAGCTTAATTCTTTGAGCGGCTAATCCAGATTTATCTGTAGTGTATGTATCACATCTTCCTGCATCATAAGCAGCTACGACTTCGTCAGCCTTTTCAAATGTTACAGGCGTATAAGATATTCCTTTTGAATTAAAGAAATCTCTCATATTAAGTTCTGTAGTTGTACCTAAGTTTGTACATGCAGAAATACCATCTTTAAACTGGCTTGTTGAAGTTATTCCAGAGTTTTTTCTAACCATAAAACCTTGACCATCGTAAAAGTTTACTCCTACAAATGTTAGTCCTATGTCAGCATCTCTTGATAAAGTCCAAGTAGTGTTTCTTGATAGTATATCTATTTCACCTGATGTAAGTGCAGTAAATCTCTCTTTAGCACTTAATGGTGTAAACTTAACTTTATTTGCATCACCTAATACAGCAGCTGCAACAGCTCGACATACATCAACGTCAACACCAGTCCAGTTACCAGATGCATCAGCATTTGAGAAACCAGGCAAACCTTGTGAAACACCACATCTCACAAAACCTTTTTTTTGTGTGTTTTTTAATGTTTTAGACTTCTTGGCAGCCATTGTTTCAGTAGTAAAAGCGAATAACACTGCAACCATTGCTACAAAAGAAGTAAATTGTTTAATTAATTTGAACATTATTTATTCCTCTTCTTGTTCGTTTATTTGTTAACAAATATTCAAAAAATAATTTTGAATAACAATTAGTAAAGCAGAAACTTAGGGTGTCATCAATAAGAAATTATTCGCACCTATCTTGATAATTTAACATAAATGGCGCGCCCTGAAGGATTCGAACCTCCGACCCACGGTTTAGAAAACCGTTGCTCTATCCAACTGAGCTAAGGGCGCTTAATAGAGTTATATTATGTTTCTAATTTTTGAAAAGATATTTTTTTACTAAAATTATTAAGGTTATTAATTCAACTCTACCGATTATCATAAATAAAGTTAATGTTAATTTAAAAAAATTATTTTGCTCTGAAAATTCAAAGTTGCTTAAATTAAATATACTTGAGTTAACAGTATTCATTATTGTCAAAATTCCAAGTTTAAAAGCATCCTCGAAAAACATACCTGAGATAGATAACAATGATGTAATTATAATTAGAGAGAGAAAAAAGATTAAAATTGTTAGAAAATACTTATTTATACTTTTATAGTTTAGCTTTGACTCATTAAATAACACTTTATTTAAAAATACCTGCTTAGGCTTTGTATACGAAAGTAGTTCGTTTATGGAGAATTTAAAAAGTATAAGTATTTTAAAAAATCTTACACCGGAACTAGTTGATAAAAGTGAACCCCCAATTATCACGAAAATTAAAAAAATAAATGATAAATTAAATTTACACTCTGAGAAATATATTCCAATATTAGAGACACTTGTTGTAATGCCTAAAAATAAATAAGGAAAATTATTTTTATTAAAAAAGATAAAGATTAAAATTGTTACAGCGATTAAATAAATTAACAAATAATAATCTTCGGTAAAAAAATTTAAATATCTATTTTTAAGAAATAATAAGTTGTAAATTAGAAAAATACTAAAAAAAGAGATTAAAAGTAGAAATGAAAATGTAACTATCTTAAAGCTACTATTTAAAATATAATCAATTTCATTTACTGGTTTAAATCCACCAGACGAGATAATAGTCATAGCAAAGTTAAACGCATCGAAATCTCTAAAATTGATTATTTTTAAAACAATATAAATTAAAACTGTTAATGAAAAATAAATTATAAATATTTTTATCGATTGTTTAAGGATTTCTGAAGAATTAAATGAGAAAAAATTTGTCAATGATTTTTTCAAATTTTCATCAAAAATATCTATTAAGATTATTATTGAAAATAAAAAGTATAAACCGCCTATCCACTGTGATGTAGATCTCCATAAAATTAAACTTTCATCTAAATGCTTAATATTTTCGAATATAGAAAATCCAGTTGAAGTAAATCCTGATATAGCTTCAAAGTAACCATCAATAAATGAGATATTATAAATACTATAATAGTAAGGTAATGAAATTAATAAAGGAAATATTACATAACCGGTGATAACGGTTATTATTTTATTGTAAATTGATAATTTATTATCAGTTGTTTTAACAAATAATAAGAAAATTCCTATCAATAATGAAACTATTAAAGATGGAAAATAACTATTAAGATTTAAGTATAAATTAAAATAATAAGAATAAATGATATTTAATAAAGAAAAAAAACATATAATAAATGAAAAACTAGCCACAAAAACTAAACTGTATTTATTCATTTAATTATATAGAACTAATTCTAAACATATTTTCAACTAAAGGTATTTGATCACTCTTAGTTAAAAAAACAACCGTATCTCCCTTTTCAAATTTTGAATTTGATCTTGGAATTAAAATTTTATCTTTTCTGAGAATTGCACCTATTCTTATCTCATCAGGTAAGTTAGCGTTTTTAAGATCTTTATTAATGAGTTCGGAAGTTTCAATTATATCTGCTTCTATTACCTCATATTCACCATTAAGTATTGTATATGCAGTTTCAATAGTTCCTTTATGCACATGTTTTAATATTGTAGACACTGTATCCATTCTTGGATCAATTAAATCATCGATTTTTAATGATGATTGGAGCAAAGAATAATTTGGTTTATTAATTAATGCCATTGTTCTTTTATTTTGAGAATATTTTTCTACCATCACACTAGACATAAGGTTATCTTCATCATCATTGGTTAATGCAATTACAGTCTCAACGTCAGATAAATTAGCTTCCTCTAAAATGTCCTCGTCAAGACCATTGCCATTAATAACTATTGAGTTATTTAATTCATTAGCTATTATTTCTGCTCTATCTTTGTCCTTTTCTATAATTTTCAATCTTATATCCTCTACGGAATTTTCAAGATTTTTCGCCAAATTAAACCCAATGTTACCACCACCAATTATTAATATTTTTGTAGAAATCTTTTCATTATGACCAAAAGCATTGAGTGTTTCACTTAATTGAGATGAGTTTATTATAACATAAGCTTTATCATTAATCTGCATTACATCATTTTTTTTTAAAATTAAAAATTTTTGATTTCTAACAACTCCTAGTATATTTGCATTTAAATTTGGATATTTTTTTGTGATTTCATTTAATTTTGTATTAATTAATGGACAGTTTTTCTCAATAAGAATTTCAAGAAGTCTAATCTTATTTCCAGCAAAGGGAATATTGTCCAAAGCACCTGGTGCTTCTAACTTTCTTTGAATTGATTTCGCTATTTCTAGTTCTGGAGAAATTATAAAATCAATGGGTAAGTTTTCTTTACTAAATAAAGATGAAAATTTTGGATTAAGATATTCTTGAGATCTAATTCTTGCTATTTTCTTTGGTACTTTAAATAATGTTGATGCTATTTGACATATAAGCATGTTAATTTCATCATTTCTTGTTACAGCTATGATCATATCGGCATCTTTGGTATCGGCTTTCTCAAGGATAACTGGTGAGGTAGCTTTTCCAACTATCGCTTTAACGTCTAAGTTTTCATTAATTTTTTGTATGTCCTCGCTTGACTGATCTATCACTGTTACCGAGTGATTTTGTTTAGTTAGTAATTTTGAAATAGTGTACCCAACTCTACCGGCACCACATATGATGATATTCATTTAGTTTAAGTCTTTAACTCCCAATAGCTTTAATTTTCTATGGAGTGCTGATCTTTCCATGCCAACAAATTTAGCTGTTTTTGATATATTGCCACCGAATTTTTTTATTTGAGTGGTTAAATATTCTTTTTCAAAATTTTCCCTGGCCTCTCTTAATGGAACTGATAAATTTTCAGTAATTGAAAAAATTTCTTCAGTAGACTTAGATAAAGATTCTTTAATAATTTCTAGAATTTTTTCACTGTCGTTACCTGTTTCCAAAATAGCTATTCTTTCAATTAAATTTCTTAACTCTCTAACATTCCCTGGCCAATCGTAACTTAACAAATAATTACTATTAGCTATACTAAATTGCTTTCTATTGTAATTTTTACATATTTCGTTAATAAAATAGTCAATTAGAAGTGGTATATCTTCAACTCTTTTACTCAATGGATCGATGTTAATATTAAAGACATTAAGCCTATGATAAAGATCTTCCCTAAAATTTCCATGCAAAATTTCCTTTTTAATATCTTTACTAGTTGAGCATACAATTCTTACATCTACCTTAATATCATGATTGCCATTTATTCTTTTAAATTTTTGATCTATTACAACTCTTAAAATTTTAGATTGCGTTTCTAATGGGATCTCTGTAACTTCGTCAATTAATAGAAAACCTCCTGAGGCTTTTTCTAACGCTCCGTAAGATATTGATCCATCGCTTAGCTCTTCTCCAAAGAGTTCTTGTTCGTATTTTTTAACATCCAATAACGCACCATTAAGTATTACAAAAGGATTATCAGATCTATTTGATTTACTATGGACTTTTCTAGCAATCAATTCCTTACCCGACCCAGTAGGTCCAGTTATAAAAATTCTACTATCAGATAGTGCCAATTTGTTTATTTGATCTTTAATTGATGAGATATTTTGACTTCTTCCTATTAAATCAAATGAATGAAACAGTTTTGATTTTAAACTTTTATTCTCATTTTTAAGTTTTATATTTTCTGTAGCTCTTTTTACAAAATTAACCAGTCTATTCTTATCAAATGGTTTCTGAATGAATTCAAAAGCACCTGACTTTAAGGACTTAATTGCCATTTCAATATTTGCATGTCCAGATATTATAATAACTGGTATGTCTTTATTCTTAGTTTTAATATGATTTAATAATTCTATTCCGTCATTGTCGCTTTTATCTAGTTTTACATCTATAATCGCTACATCAGGAAGTTTTTTATCAATTTCTGATAATGCTTGGTTATAATTGGCTGCTAATCTTGTTTTATAGCCTGTATCTGAGAGTATCTCCTTTAATATTGTTCTTATCTCCGAGTTATCATCTATTATTAATATTTCTGTATCCATTTAAAATCTAATATTTACTCTCGCGCCTTTATTATAGTTTGATAAGTTTATTGATCCATTATGATCTGTTATTATTTTATTAACTATAGATAAACCTAATCCTGATCCATTTTTTTTTGTTGTATAGTACGGTTTTATAAGCTCTTTGTTGTTTTCTTTAACAAATCCTAAACCATTATCCTCAATAATTATCTCTATATAAGCTCTTCTTTTAATTATTTCTATATTTATTATTCCTTCAAAATCAACGTTTTTAAGACGCTTTTCATTTATGCTTTCTATAGAATTTTTAATTAAATTAAATATTGCTCGATTGATTTGTTCTAAGTCACATTGAAAAATAATATCAGTTTCGCTATTATTAAGTATAATTTTAATACTAGGATTTAACTTTTCTAATAATTTAATATTATTTTTGATAATTGATATTAAGTTATTATCTTTCAATAACGGCTTTGGCATTCTTGCAAAATCTGAAAACTCATTAACAAGATTTTCAATTTGTTTGATTTGATTTAAGATTATATTTAAATTGGTTTTAAACTTTTCTTTATCGTTTTCAGAAAAGTTTTGTAAGTATTTAGATCTTAAATTATCAATTGTTAGTTGAATTGGTGTCAATGGGTTTTTAATTTCATGGGCTAATTTTCTAGCTACTGTACTCCAAGCTTCATGCCTTTCTGAATTTAATAGTTTTTCTTGTTGGTTTTTTAATTTATTAATCATTTCATTAAAATTATTATTTAACCTTTCTATCTCTTTATCTGCTTTCATTTCAGGAACTTTTATATCTAGATTTCCTTGCCCAATTTCATTTGATGCAGTTATTAAATTATTTATTGAAATAAAGAATCTTGAAGAAAATCTAATCGCGATTGTTATGGACAAAAATAAAAGTAATGCGACAATTATGATATAAATTAAAACAAAAGAAAATTTTATACCAGTATTTTGATCTTCCACTGTGTAATAAAAATTAACAGCCTCCTCTGACTCGCGTAAATATTTAGATATATCCTCATCAAGAAATTTTACTACGTATAAAAAATTATTATAATATTTTGGAAGTTTAACTATAGCAGCAGACTTATTGTCAAACGCATTAATAATTTTTAAAGGTCTATCTTCATTTAAAACTAATCTGAGTGCCTCATCTTCAACTGGAGTATACCCTGTATCAGATGATGATAATAAAACATTTTTATCTTTATCGATGATATGAATTTGATCTAGTCCTCGAATTAGTCTTTGATTGTTTATAAATGTTTGAAAGTTTTTTTTACTTTTAATGTAATTTAGATTTCTATTTATGTCATATGCAACTATGATAACGTCAGATTCAATTTCATTTCTTTTTTCATCTACATATCTTTTTGATATCTCGTAGGAATTGTTAACGGCTGTTGTTATTTTATTGTCAAAATATTTTTCTAAAGCAAAAGAAAACAAAAATAAAGAAAATACAGAAATTAATACTGAAGGTATTAGAGTAAATAACGAAAAAAATATTATGTATTTTCTATTGGCAATTGAACCTCTAACATTAATATTTTGTTTTAAAGAATTTTTTGTTTCAAAAAAAATAATAGAGAAAAATGTTAATAAAAGTACTATATCAACTATCAATAAATATTTTAAACTTTCATCGCTAATATTAAAGAAATTTTTTTCTATAAACGTCAAAAATGTAATAAAACCAAGTAATAATGTTACAAAAAATATAGTAATCAAAAATAGGTTTCTTTTTATAAATGCTTGCATAAATTCCAAGTATATAAAATTTAAAAAAAAAAAAAATGAATAATTATTTTATAATTTTAGCTGCAGGCGAAAGTAAAAGGTTTAATTCTAATATACCTAAACAATTCGTTAAATATAAAGGATTGAGGATGTTTGAACATTCAATAAATAAGGCAAAAAAATCTAAGCTATTTAAAAAAATAATATTAGTCGTTAACAGAAAACATAAAAAATATGTCAGTAATTTAAGTAATGAAAATTTGAAAGTTGTTTTTGGTGGAAATGAAAGGTTTATATCATCAATGAAGGCTTTAAAGTTTATCAGAAAATATAAACCTAAAAATGTATTTATACATGACGCAGCAAGACCTAATTTCTCTGAAATATTTCTACATAAATTATATAGAAAATTAATGAATAATAATTGTGTTATTCCATATCTTAGTCCAACAAATTCAATTAAACTGAGGTATATGAATAATTTAATTAATTTAGATAGAAATAAAGTATATGAAACTCAAACTCCACAATGTTTTAAATTTAATAAGTTATATAAATTAACATTATTAAATAAAGAATCAATTTCAGATGAATGTTCATTATTTATAAAAAACAAAGTTAAGGTAAATTTTGTTAGAGGTGAAAAACAGAATAAAAAAATAACACATTCTTCAGATTTATATTTAAATTGTAAAAATTTTTATGGATTAGGTTTTGATGTTCATAGATTAGTTCCTAACAGAAAATTATATTTAGGTGGTATTCAAATTAAATCAAAACTAGGTACATTAGGACACTCAGACGGCGATCCTGTATTACACGCAATTACAGATTCAATACTTGGAGCGTGTAAATTAGGTGATATAGGAAAAAAGTTTTCTGATAAAAGTAAAAAGTATAAAAATATTAGATCTACAATACTTTTAGAAAAGGTAATAAAAGAAATTACAAACAAAAATTATGTTATAAATAATATTGATATAAACATAATTACCCAAACACCAAAAATTTTTTTATATAGGCTTAAATTAACTAAATCTATTTCGCAACTTTGCAAAATATCTAAGAGCCAAATTAACATTAAAGGAAAAACAACTGAAAAATTAGGTGTCATTGGAAAAGAAAAAGCAATTGCATGCGAGGTATTAACGTCTGTTTTAAAATATGATTAAAAATTTAAATTATTTATTTGTAACTTTATTTGGTATTGGGAATATAAGTAAAATCCCAGGCAGCATAGCATCTTTGGTAACTATATTTATTCTTTTTATTCTTTTTCATGTATTTAAGATTGACCCAAATTTTATTTTAATTGGTTTAATAATAATTTTTTTTATTTCATTTTATTCAGTAAGTATATTTATTAAAGATTTACCTGAGAAAGATCCAAAAGAAGTTGTAATTGACGAATTTATTGGTCAATCAATACCTATAAGTCTTTACGAAGTCGCTCACGTAAGTACAAGAGATACAAATGATATTTTAACATTTTACTTTATAATGTTTATTTTATTTAGAATTTTTGACATTACAAAACCATATCCCGTTAGTTATTATGATAAGAACTTTAAAAACAGTTTTGGAGTTATTATGGACGATGTTTGTGCAGGATTATATGTGGTAGCATTTCTTGTATTATATATGGTATTTCTATCATGAAAAAACTTGCTGTAAATATTGTTAAAACATTAAATAAAAAAAAACTAAAAATATCTTTTGCAGAATCATGCACTGGAGGTATGCTTTCTTCAAAAATTACATCTATAAGTGGGGCATCAAAAGTTTTTGGTCTTGGTCTTGTTACCTATTCAAATCAAGCAAAAATAAATGTTTTAAAGGTCAATAAGAATATTATTCAAAAATACGGTGCTGTTAGCCCGGAGTGCTGTGAGGCTATGGTAAAAAATTTAGCAAAAATTTCTAAAGCTCAAATAAATGTTTCAATTACAGGAATTGCTGGTCCAAATGGTGGAACTAAGTTAAAACCTGTGGGGCTAGTTTATATTGGTATTAAAAAGAATAATAAATTACTGATTTCGAAAAATATATTTAAACAAAGAACTAGAAAAGCTATTCAAATGACTACGATTAAAAAAACTATAGAAATTATAAAATCTCTGATTTAAAATTTTTTATTAAAATTTTGTTAGAGACTTTCAGCTTTTTTTTGAAAGGCATCTGCTATTTTATTTAAACCAAATTGGAAAGATTTTTCCATAATTATATTTAAAAATTTATTTTTAATTTCAAAGTCAACATCGAATTGGACTTCTGTATAATTTTTTTTTTGTACAAATTTCCAGTTATTTTCAAGATGTTTTAAAGGTCCGCCAATATTAGTTACATGTATTGAGTCATTTTTTTTATTATAACGAACATCGCTTTTATAAGTATCCACAAAAGGTTTTCTGCCAATAGTTAGATCTGCTATAATTGCTATTTCTTCATTCATTTCTTTTTTTTCATAAACTTTTGAGTCTATACAAAAAGGGATGAACTCGGGATATTTTTCAATATCTAAAACAAAATCAATTAATTTTTGTTTTTCACCATTTATCTGCCTTGTTACAGAGGCTTTAGGCATTAATTATTTTTTAATCTATTTTGTTGCAGTTTAACAAAATCTTCGTCTGCATGATAAGAAGATCTTGTAAGTGGTGATGATGAAACAAGTAAAAATCCCTTTGATTTTGCAATATTTTCCAAATCTTTAAATTCATCTGGATGATAATATCTACTTAGCGGGTGATGCTTTATTGAAGGTTGTAAATACTGGCCTATAGTTATAAAATCTACATCAGCAGATCTCAAGTCATCCATTACTTGGATTAATTCATCTTTATCTTCTCCAAGCCCGACCATTAAACCAGATTTAGTAAAAACTTTTTTGTTAATTTTTTTTATATTTTTTAAAAGCTCTAAGGATCCAAAATATCTTGCACCTGGTCGTACTTTTAAGTAAAGACGAGGCACTGTTTCGATATTGTGATTGAATACATCTAAGTCTGCTTCTAAAATTTTTTTATAAGCATCCCCTTTTCTCAAAAAATCTGGTGTTAGGACTTCTATTGATGTTTTTGGATTTTTTTTTCGAGTTGCATTTATTACTTCATAAAAATGGTTTGAACCACCATCATCTAAATCATCTCTATCAACTGATGTTATCACAACATGTTTTAAGTCTAATTTACTAACAGCATTAGAAATTTTATAAGGTTCTAATGGATCTAATTTTTGAGGCTTTCCTGTTTTTACATCGCAAAACGCACAAGCTCTTGTACATGTATCACCCATGATCATAAAAGTTGCGTGTCTTTTACTCCAGCATTCTGTGATATTTGGACAATTAGCTTCCTGACAAACAGTTACTAAATTATTTTGGTTAACAATAGTTTTTGTTAAAAAAAATTCCTTACTATTTGATAACTTAGATCTAATCCAATCAGGTTTTCTTTTGATTGGATTAATCGGTTTATTTACTTTCTCAGGATGTCTAATTTTTGTTTTCATTATTATTAATTATATAGATCGTCTCTCCTTCTTTGCCAAATACAAATTTGTCTCTAATCAAAATTTCTACAAAATCAATATCTACGTTATCCTTTAAAAGCGAATTTTTTACTTGTAAGTTTTCAATTTTTTTTACAATTTCACTATTTTCAATATTTAATTCTTTTAGAATTTTATCTTTTTCGTATAAAGATATAAGTCCTCTTTCTCCACTTAAAAGACTAAACAAAAAATATATAAATATTAAAGAAGCACACAAATTGAATAGATTTTTTTTTATAATTGTTAGCATTATATTTTAGCCATATTTTGTTTAACTTTGATATTTTCCTCAATTCTTAATAATTGATTATATTTTGCTACTCGTTCAGATCTAGCAAGTGAGCCTGTTTTTATTTGTTCAGAACCAGTACCAACTGCCATATCAGCAATAAATGTGTCCTCACTTTCGCCAGATCTATGAGAAATAATCGTTTTAAATCCAATAAGTTTTGCAAATTTTATTACCTCAATTGTTTCTGTTACTGTGCCTATTTGATTTAATTTAATTAAAATCGCATTAGACGAAATATTTAAAAATCCTATTTTTAATCTTTCCAAATTAGTTACGTATAAATCGTCTCCCACTATTTGTATTTTATTTTTATTTTCTCTCATTAAAAGACTCCATGCTTTCCAATCATTTTCTGCGAATGGGTCTTCAATAGACTTAATCTTATATTTCTTGATCATTTTAATATACTTCTTAACTGTTTCATTAACGGAAATAAACTTTTTAGAGTGAATGCAATATTTATTTTTTTTAAATAATTCATTAGCCGCAACATCAAGACAAATTGAGATATCTTTACCATTTTTAAAGCCTGAATTATTTATTGATTTGACTATTAATTGTAACGCTGTTTCATTATCGTTTATCATAGGTGCAAATCCTCCTTCGTCTCCAACTGATGTTGAATGCCCAAGATCTTTAATGATCTTTCTGAGCTTGTTAATTACTAAAAAACACATTTGTAATCCTTCGCTAAAATTTTTGGCTTTATCCGGTCTAATCATAAATTCTTGAATTTGAAGATTGTTATTTGCGTGTGCACCTCCATTTATAATATTCATTAAAGGATAAGGTAATTTGAAATTTTTATTCAACAAAAATGTCTTGTATAAAGGAACCCCTTTTACTTTTGCAGATAATTTCTTAACAGCCATTGATACAGCTAAAATTGTGTTTGCACCTAAATTTTTTTTTTGTTTAGTCCCATCAAGTCTTATTAAAATATTATCAATTGTTTCTTGATCATGTAAATTTTGATTTTTAAGTTTTTTTGAAATTATTTTATTTACTATGTTAACAGCATTAAAAACGCTTTTACCTAAATATTTTTTATTATTTTTATCTCTTTTTTCATAGGCCTCATAACTGCCTGTAGAGGCACCGGATGGACAAATAGCATATGCACTAGTTCTTTTAGAAAATATCTCAACCTCTATTGTCGGGTTACCCCTGCTATCAAAAACTTGTCTTGCGACTACCTTTTTAATTTTACTCATAAGATTTTATAAAATTATCAATTTTTATTATTTTACTTAACAAATTTTCTAATTTGTCGATCCGTAACATATTCGGACCATCAGAAGGCGCCGTCTCTGGATCGTCATGCGCTTCTATAAATAAGGCTGCAATTCCAACCGCTGTTGCAGCTCTGCTTAGATATTCTATAAATTCTCTTTGTCCACCACTACTATCACCTTTTCCACCTGGTTGTTGCACAGAATGTGTTGCATCAAATACCACTGGAAAACCTTGCTGAGCCATTATGGGAATAGATCTCATATCTGAAATTAATGTATTATAGCCGAAACTTGCACCTCTTTCTGTTAAAAGAATTTTATGATTTCCGCTATCAACAATTTTTTTGGTAACATTGATCATATCCCAAGGAGCAAGAAACTGACCTTTTTTTACATTTATAATTTTACCTGTTTTTGCAGCTGCTACTAACAGGTCAGTTTGCCTGCATAAAAAGGCTGGTATTTGAATTATATCAATCACATCAGATACTGCTGAACATTGATCAACGTTGTGTACGTCAGTTAAAGTTGGCAACTTAATTTCCTTTCTAATTTTATCAAAAACTTTTAATGATTTTTCCAAACCTAGTCCTCTTTTTCCATCAAGACTTGTCCTATTTGCTTTATCAAAAGATGTTTTAAAAACTAAATTTATATTAAGTTTATTTGTAATTTCTTTAATTTTACATGCCATTTCAATTGCATGGCTCTCACTCTCCATTTGGCAAGGACCTGAAATTAGGATAATTTTTTTGTTATTACCAATTTCAAAATTATCACATTTAACAATTGTTTGTTTCATTTGTATTTTTTTGATGCGTTAATAAACGATGAGAATAATGGATGAGGATACAAAGGTCTAGATTTAAACTCTGGATGAAATTGAACACCAATAAACCAATGATGGCCTTTTAATTCTATTATTTCAGTTAATTTATTATCTGGTGATACTCCTGAAAAAATCATACCTTTTTTTTCAAATTTTTCTTTTAATTTAAAATCAACTTCATAACGGTGTCGATGTCTTTCTGAAATTGAAGATTTTCTATAAATACTTCTTATAAGTGAATTATGTCTTAATTTTGCACTAAATGCACCTAATCTCATAGTTCCTCCTAGGTCCAAATTTGTACCTTTTATAATCGAACCATTTTTGTCCCATTCTTCCATAAGTCCTACAACAGGCTCACATCCTTTATCAAATTCACTTGAACCAGCTTTTTTAATTTTTAAAACATTTCTGGCAAACTCAATTACAGCTAATTGCATACCAAAACATATTCCTAAAAAGGGTATTCCCTTTTCTCGAGCTAATTTAATTGACAAAATTTTTCCATCTGTTCCACGTTTACCAAATCCACCAGGTATAAGAATTCCTGAAGCTTTTTTTAAATTTTTATTAATTTCCTTACTATTTAATTTTTCTGAGTCGAGACGTAACAAATTAACTTTAACATTATTTTTTATACCGCCGTGGATAAGAGCTTCATCAAGCGATTTATAAGCATCTTTTAAATTCACATACTTCCCTATTAAAGCAATATTCACTACTTTTTTACTTCTTAGTATAGTATTTGTAATCTTATTCCATGGCTTCAAATTTATTTTTTTTCTTGGTTTTAATTTGAAAAATTTAAGCACCTGTTTATCTAATTTTTCTAAATAAAAGCTTTTTGGAGCCTCGTAAATTGTTTTAACATCTACGGTTTCAATAACATTTTCAAATCTTACATTGCAAAATAAAGATATTTTTTTTCTTTGATCTGGGGGTATTGGCATTTCAGATCTACATATAATTATATCTGGCTGAATGCCTAAGCTTCTAAGTTCTTTTACAGAATGCTGTGTTGGCTTTGTTTTAATTTCATCTGATGATTTTAAAAAAGGTACTAAAGTTAGGTGAATAAATAAGCTCTTTTGAAAACCATCCTCGTTAGAGAATTGTCTTATAGCCTCTAAGAAAGGTAAGCTCTCAATATCTCCAACAGTTCCTCCTATCTCACAAATTACAAAGTCTTCATTTATAATATCTTTTTTAATAAACTCTTTTATTCTATTAGTAACATGTGGAATGACCTGAACTGTTTTGCCTAAATACTCACCTTTTCTCTCTTTTTTTATAATGTCACTGTATATTCTTCCAGTTGTAATATTGTCTGATTTCTTTGCAGAAATATTTGTAAATCTTTCATAGTGGCCTAAATCTAAATCTGTCTCAGCGCCATCATCTGTAACAAAAACTTCTCCATGTTGAAAAGGGCTCATAGTGCCTGGGTCTACGTTTAGATATGGATCCATTTTTCTTAATCTTACATTAAATCCTAGGGATTTAAGTAAAAATGCTAGGGAAGCAGATGATAAACCTTTACCTAAAGAAGAGACCACGCCGCCTGTAACGAATATGTATCGCGCCATGGAATTATCTTATAGACCTAAATTAAAAAAAACACAAAGAATAATTTATTCAGGTAATTTAGGTGTATCTTCAGTATTTTCCTCTATTTTATCAAGTACAGAATTAATTTCTGGGGCATCACCTCTTGAAAGAATCGTTAATGATAAGCTGCAAATAATAAATAATGTTGCTATAAATGCGGTTGCCTTAGTCATGAAATTACCAGCGGATCTAGCAAACATAAAGTTATCCTGTGAAACACCTATTCCTAAGGCCCCACCTTCTGACTTTTGAAGCAAAACTAGTATAACTAATATGACTGCTAAGATGATATTTATTACTAATAAAATATTTTCCATTACAACTAAATAGTGGTTTTTTTTACTATATCAATAAGTTTATTATAATTTTGGGATGCACCACCTATTAAAAAACCATCGATATTATTTATTTTTTTCAATATATTAATATTATTTTGATTTACTGATCCGCCATATAATACTTTAATATTTTGTATTTTGTATTTTTTTTTAATTATATTTTTTATAAAATTTACATTTTTGGTAATTTCTGAGTTTAAGGGAATAAGCCCAGTACCTATAGACCATATTGGTTCGTAAGCTAAAATGATGTTATTAAATTTTTTTAAATTTTTTAGACTAGAATTAAGTTGTTTTTTTAATACATTAAGTACAACTTTATTTTTATTTTCTTTATAGGTTTCACCGACACATAAAATTATTTTTAGTTTTTCTTGATTAGCAATTAAAATTTTTTTATTAATTATTTGATCTGTATCACCTTCTGATCTTTTTTCAGAGTGGCCCAAAATGACATACTTGGTACCTATCGATTTCAATTGGTTTGCGCTTATTCTACCAGTATATGGACCAGATCCATTTTTAAAATGACAGTCCTGGGCACCTATATCAATTTTTGTATTTTTTGTTTTTTTTACAAACTGGTCAATAAGTGTATATGGGGGGCAATAAATAATTTTAGCTTTTTTTAGTAAATTTGATTTTGCAATATTTATTACTTTATTTAATGATTTTAACGACCTTAAATTCCCATACATTTTCCAATTTGCAACAAAATAAATATTATTATTTGTCATTAATCTATTTTTAATTTATAGATTTGTTTTTTATAATCAACAATTAACATTTTATTATGCTAGGTAAACTGAGAAATTTTTCTAAAAGCAAATTTGCTGGATTATTAATAGCGATTATTATAATTCCTTTCGTTTTTTGGGGTATGGGCAGCGTATTTAGTGGAGGAAATACTAATAGCGTAGCAAAAATTAATAATGAAAATATATCAACACAAGACTTTATAGAGTATGTAAATGAAACAAGACTTACACCAGAAATGCTAAAAGAAAATCTTGATAAAAATATTTTACAAGAAATTTTAAGTCAAATTATTTCAACAACTCTATTAAGTTTGGAGATAAATGAATTAGGTTTAATAGCTTCAGACAAATTTTTATTTAACAACATAACTAATGACAAAAAATTTCTAGACGAAAGTGGAAAATTTTCAAGAATAAAGTACGAAAAATTTTTATTAGAAAATAATGTTTCAGCAGTTACATATGAAAAAAAATTAAAGGATGCAAATTTACAGAATAATCTTTTTAAATATGTGAGTGGTGGAGTAAAAAGCCCAAAATTTTTAATTGAAAACTTTTTTATGGAAGAAACAAAAGAAATTGAAGTAAGCTATCTTAATCTTGAGAATATTTATAAAAAAGAATTTACTGAAACAGAAATAGATAAATTTATATTGGAAAATAGAAAAGATCTTGAAAAAGATTACATTGACGTGCTTTATGCAAAATTAGAGCCAACACAATTAGTAGATTCAAATGAATTTAACTCTGATTTTTTTAAAATTATAGACAATATTGAGAATGATATTGCTGAGGGATTTGACCTTAAAAGTTTATCAAATAAATATAAGATAAATTTAAAGGAAATGAAAAATTATTATGCTAGAAATGATGGAAATGAAAATTTAGAGGAAATTTATTCATACAGAAATGAACAAAAAATTGATCTCTTGGACAAAGAGGATTACTTTTTAATTTATGAAATTAAGAGAATTGAAAAAATACTACCTTCTAAAGAAGACAAATTATTTGCAGAAGAGCTTTTAAATAAAATAAAATCTAAAAATAAGTTTAATTATAATAAAGAAATATTAAAAAAAATTGAGAAAAGTGAGTTTAACGATGCTGATTTTCTTAAAATTTCTAACGATAAGAATAAAATAGAAAAACTTACAATAAAATCAAAAAATGATAATTCCTTTTTTAATGTTGACTCTTTAAGTTTACTTTACACAATACCTAAAAACGATTTTTTATTAATTGTTGACAATGATAAAAATGTTTACCTAACTAAAGTTGAAAATTTTAATTTTAAAAACTTTAATGATATTTCTGAGGAAGGCAAAATATATACTTCCAGATCAAATTTTAAATTAAAAAATAATATTTCAAATTCATATGATGATATTTTAAATTCCAAGTATAAAGTTAAAGTAAATCAAAACACATTAGATAGATTAAAAAATTATTTTAAATAATGTTAAATATTAACTTTAAAGATTTTAAAAAAAAACATAAATTTAAACAAAATCAAGTTTTATATTTAACTTTTAAAACTAATGGTGAAAAAGAAATTTTTAATTTGATCAATAATTTTTTAAACGAAAAAAATAGTTTCGTTTTCGAGTCTGTTGAAAAAGGTAAAATAAAAGGTAGATATACAATTTTTGGAAAAAACCCTGATAAAATTTGGGAATTTAATAATGAAAAAAGTTATATTTATAAAAATAATAAAAAGATATCTATAAAGGGTAAGCCAAGAAAAAATCTAGAACGAATTATAGAGAAGTTTAAATTTCCTATTCCAAAAGAATTGCCAGATGTATGCTCTATATTAGCTGGATATTTTTCATACGACACTATAAGGTATATAGAAAATATCCCGAATAAATGTAAAGATGATTTAAAACTGCCTGATGCAAGAATTTTTAGACCAAAGACTTTAATAATTCACGATAATTTAAAAAAAAAAATTTATTATATTTATAATTGCTATTCAGATGAAATAATAAAAAATTATAAAAATAAGTATAGAGAAATTTTAAATATATTAGAGCACAATATTTTTCTTTCTAATTATAATCTTCTTCGAAATAAAAATTACCATGTTTATAAAAATACGGTAAAATCAAATATTTCAAAAAAAAAATTTATTGAGAATGTAAAAAAAGCAAAAAAATACATTAAAATTGGTGATATTTTTCAAGTTGTACTGAGTCAAAGATTTGAGACTAAATTAACAAAAGAACCTATCGATATTTATAAAAAATTGAGAGTTACAAATCCTTCTCCTTTTATGTATTTTTTTAATTTTAAAGATTTCCAAATAATTGGGGCAAGTCCAGAAATTTTAGTTAGACTTAGAGATAAAAAAATTACAATAAGGCCAATTGCTGGAACAAGGCCAAGAGGTAATACTAAAAAGCAAGATTTATTTTATAAGAAAGATTTATTAAACGATCAAAAAGAAATTTCAGAACACCTAATGCTATTAGACTTGGGTAGAAATGATGCTGGAAAAGTTTCAAAAATTGGTAGTGTAAAAGTAAACGAGAAGTTTATAATTGAAAAATATTCACATGTAATGCACATAGTATCAAATGTCACTGGTCAGTTTAGCGATAGATTTACCCGTTTTGAAACACTTATGTCTGGTTTTCCTGCTGGCACAGTATCAGGTGCCCCGAAAATACGGGCAATGGAAATTATTGACGAGTTAGAAAAGACAAGACGTAAAGTTTATTCTGGAGGT
Source organism: uncultured Pelagibacteraceae bacterium (assembly GCA_902609065.1). Lineage (GTDB taxonomy): Bacteria > Pseudomonadota > Alphaproteobacteria > Pelagibacterales > Pelagibacteraceae > Pelagibacter. The sequence continues at coordinate 25,202 of CACLQJ010000001.1, read as the reverse complement.
ATAGGTTATTTTTCAGCAAATGGAAATTTTGATACGTGTATAGCTCTTAGAACAGCAATTACAAAGGATAATAAATTTTATGTACAAGCAGGTGCAGGGATAGTTGCAGATAGTAAACCTAAAAACGAATATTTCGAAACTGTCAATAAGGCTAAAGCTTTGTTAAATGCAATAAGTTAAATGAAAATTTTGTTGATAGATAATTATGATAGTTTTACATTTAACTTATTTCATTATTTATCTGTGTTTAAAGTAAAAGTAGATGTATTTAGAAACGATAAAATTAAATCTGGTGAAGTATTAAAAAAAAAATATGATAGGATTGTTATTTCACCTGGTCCTGGTAATCCAAATCAATCAGGTAATTGTTTAAATATTGTAAAAAAATTATATAAAGAAATTCCTATATTGGGTGTATGTTTGGGACACCAAATTATTGGTCAAGTTTTTGGTTCAAAAATTATACAAGCTAAGAAACCAATGCATGGAAAAACTAGTATTATATTCTCTAAAAAAAAAGGGATATTAAAAAATCTACCACCTAAATTTGAAGCAACCAGATATCATAGTTTAATTATAGACAAGAAAAGTTTATCAAAAGACCTAATGATTACAGCAGAAACAAAAGATGGTTTAATTATGGGGATCCAGCATAAAATTTATAATATTCATGGCGTACAATTTCATCCAGAGAGTATTAAGACAAAATTGGGTATAAAAATTTTAAAAAACTTTATAACTTATAAGTAATGAAACAAATTATAGAAAAAATAAAAAAAAATGAAAATTTATCGTTTGATGAAAGCAAAAGTGCGTTTAATTTTTTAATGAGTGGCAAAGCTCAGGATCAAGAAATATTTGATTTTTTAATCTCATTGTCTAATAAAGGCGAAACATCAGAGGAAATAGCAGGTGGTGTCTATATTTTAAGAGAAAAATCTAAGAGAGTTAATGTTAGCGACTGTATTGATACTTGCGGAACTGGTGGTGATGGAATGAATACACTTAATATATCTACAGCTTCAGCTTTATTACTATCGAGTATGGGTGTCAAAGTTGCTAAACATGGAAATAAGGCTGTTTCATCAAAGTGTGGATCGGGAGATGTATTGGAGGCTTTAAAAATTAAAATAAATTCTGGACCAGGAGAAATTGAAAATCAAATAAATAAAAATAATTTTGGTTTTATGTTTGCACCAAACTATCACAACGCAATGAAATATGTTGGTCCAACAAGAAAAAGAATTGGTAAAAGAACTATTTTTAACATGATTGGTCCTTTAAGTAGTCCCGCATTAGTAAGAAAACAGGTAGTGGGTGTTTTTAATAAAAAATTACTAGAAATATTTGCCAATGCATTAAGAAATTTAAATATTCATTTTGCATGGATTGTTTGTAGCGAGGATGGTCTAGATGAAATTTCGCCTTATGCAAAAACTAATGTTATACAGTTAAAAGATAATAAAATAACAGAAATTGTAATTGACCCAATACAATTAAATGTAAACGCTGAAAAATTAGAAAATATTATTGGTAACGACTCTAAATTTAATGCTAATAAAATAGTTAATATATTTAAAGGTGATGACAACGATTTTTCAAAAGCTGTCTGTCTAAATGCAGCAGCAGGATTAATTGTTAATGAAACATTTGATAATTTTAAAAATGCATATGATAAAGCAAGAGAGCAAATTTTGTCAGGAAAAACAATAAAACATTTAGAAAAAATACAAAATGCCTAACAACATACTAAAAAAAATAATAAAAAAAAAAGAAGAAAAAATTATAAATCTTAAAAAAACAATTGATTTAAACTCTTTAGATGAAATTACAAAAAGCACTATTAAATTTTTAAATTTTAAACAAAAAATTGAGATTAATCTCAAAAATAAGAAATTCTCTATTATTGCAGAAATTAAGAAGGCCAGTCCCTCAGCTGGAATAATTATAAAAGATTACGATCCAATTAAAATTGCTAGTGTATATGAGGGTAATAAAGCTACATGCTTATCTGTTTTAACAGAGGAGGATTTCTTTCTTGGCAATTTAGTCCATATGAGTAAAATTAAACAGAAAATCAATTTACCTGTTCTATGTAAAGACTTTTTTGTAGATAAGTTTCAGATACCATTGGCTAAAAGTTATGGTGCTGATGCAATCCTAATTATACTAGCTGGCGTATCGGACAAAATGGCTAATGATTTATATGAAGAGGCGTCTAAATTTAATATGTCAGTTATTGTAGAAGTACACACGGTAGAGGAAGCTAGACAAGCTTTAAAATTTAAAGAGGCGTTAATTGGTATTAATAACAGAAATCTTAAAACCCTTGAAACAGACTTAAATACAACTTATGATATCCACGATGTATTAGTCAATCATCCAGGACCTCTAATTTCTGAAAGCGGAATAAAATCTAAAGATGAGCTATTGCAACTTGCAGATAGAACATCTATTAAAACTTTTTTAATTGGTGAATCACTTTTGAAAAACTTAGATGATAATTCGATTTTTTCTGTAATATAATAGAATTAGGCCTAATTTTACTTGTTTTTTTACTGTTGTTTAAGTATGAGAACTTTTATAGAACACTATATGTACGACATTTGTTCTTATGCTAACAAAAAAACAAAAAAATTTATTATTATTTATAAATAAGAAATTAAGAGGTTCTGGAGTTTCTCCCTCATATGAAGAAATGAAAGAATCCTTAAATTTAAAATCAAAATCAGGAATTCATAGGTTGATTAGCGCATTAGAGGAAAGAGGATTTATTAAAAGATTAGCCCATAAGGCTAGAGCTTTAGAAGTAATAAAACTTCCTGAAACTGCTTCAGCTAACGATATTTATAACACTTTTTCGCCCAGTGTTATAAAAGGGGGTTTGGACGAAAACAATAAATTAAATGACAATGAAGTACCAGTTCTCGGAAATATTGCGGCTGGGACGCCAATAGAGGCAATTCAAAACGAGGTGACTAGAATCCCTTTGCCAGATAGTATTAAAAAAAATGGTGAATTTTTTGGACTAAAAGTGACTGGAGATTCGATGATCGAGGCAGGTATAAACGACGGTGATACAGTAATTATAAAAAAAACAGACACAGCAGAAAATGGTAAAATCATAGTAGCATTAATTGACGATCACGAAGCAATGCTCAAGAGATTAAGAAGAAAAGGAAAAACTATAGCACTAGAGAGTGCTAATACGAATTATGAGACTAAAATATTTGGTCCTGACAGAGTTAAAATACAAGGTGTGCTCGTATCTTTATATAGAAACTTTCACTAAAATAGTTTAAACATTTAAAATGTCAAAAGTAGCAACTAGATTTGCTCCTTCCCCAACAGGTCCGTTGCATATAGGTGGGATTAGGACTGCATTATTTAATTGGTTATATGCAAAAAATAATAATGGATCTTTTTATTTAAGGATTGAAGATACAGATAAAGAAAGATCAAAAGATGAGTACAAAGAACAAATAACAAAATCTCTTAAGTGGATTGGGGTGGAAAATGATGGTAGTGAATATATCCAATCAAAAAAAATAGAAGATCACATTAAAGTTGCGAACATATTGTTGGAAAAAGGTTTTGCATATAAATGCTATTGCTCTACAGAGGAAATTGAACAACAAAAACTTAGAGCAAAACAAAAGAAAATTCCATATATATATGATAGAAAATGGAGAGATAAACCAGAAACAGAAGCGCCTAAAGATATAAATCCAGTTATTAGATTTAAAAGTAAAATCTATGGAAATAGTGTTTTAAAGGATTTAGTGCAAGGAAATGTTGAGATAGAAAATAGTACAATTGAAGATTTTGTTATATTGAGAAATGATGGTTCACCGACCTATAACTTGTCTGCATGCGTTGATGATCATCAAATGAATGTAACACATATAATAAGAGGAGATGATCATAAAATAAATACTTTTAAACAAATGCAAATTTACATAGCTATGAATTGGAAATTGCCATCTTTCGCGCATATACCATTAATTCATACAACAGAAGGAAAAAAATTATCCAAAAGAGATAAAGCATCAACATTAGATGATTATTCAAAAATAGGAATAATGCCTCAAGCTTTAAGAAATTACCTTTTAAGACTAGGATGGTCTTATAAAGATAAAGAAATTTTTACAAAAGATGAAAGTATCAAATACTTTAACTTAGAAGGTATTGGTAAATCACCCTCAAAACTAGATATAAGTAGGATTTTATCAATGAACGAGCATTATATTAAAAGTATAGATGAAAATGACCTTTATGATCAGTTAAGTAACTATTGTGAAAGTTATAAAAAAAAAATACCTAATGAAAAAAAGATAAAAATCAAATCATCCCTCAGTTTCCTAAAGAATAAGGCAAAAACTTTAGAGGATATTTACAATAATTCGAAATATATCATTAATGACGTAGTTAATTTTAACCAAGAAGATTTAAAACTAATTGATGAAAATGCTAAAAAAATAATTGCAAATTTTTTAAAAGAGATTTCAAAATTAGATAACTTTAATAGAACAAAGTTAGAACCAATCCTACTAGATTTAATTAAATCAAATAACACAAATTTTAAAGGGGTTGGCCAACCTTTGAGAATAAAGTTAACTGGATCAAGATTTGGACCAGGTATTTATGACATATTAACATCTCTTGGAAAAGATGAAGTAATTGATAGATTGAATAAAAACTAAAAAGTTTAATAAAATATAATTATTATAAAATTAGCTTCAAAAAGGATATAGATTAATTGTTTATATAATTAAGAACAATATTAGCAGCATTTAAAGATGACAATTCATCATCTTGCATTAATTTTATAGTTTTTTTCACTAATTCTTTTTGTTTTTTTATCATATCTGGTTTTTGAATAAAATAATTGACTGAATTAAATATTTCTTTTGAATTACATTCACTTTGTAATAATTCTGGAATAATTTCTTTTTGATTTATGATATTTATAATATTAGCATATTTTGTATTAACCATTCCTTTGATAAAAAAGAAATTAATTGGGTTCATCTTGTAAATAATTATTGAGGGTACTTCATATTTACTTATTTCTAAAGATACAGTGCCGGATTTCGACACCGCAAAAAAAGAATTTTTGATTATATTCTCCTTAATATTTGAATTTGATACTATTTGGTAATTGTCATCTTTGAAATCTGAAAGTTTATCTAATATTATATTACGCATTGCTTCTGTAGAATGAATAACAAAGTAAAAATTATTATATTTTTGGTTCATTAATTCCATAAAATTCAGCAATATTGGTAATAATAAGTTAATTTCTGAAATTCTACTCCCAGGAAATAAAGATATAATTTTTTTATCTTTTGGTAATATTTTCGATATATCTACTTTATTTGACTTTAACTCTAGTAATGGATGTCCAACAAAAGTACTATTCATATTTTCATCATCATAATATTTTTTTTCAAATTTAAAAAGAAGCAACATATGATCTATAAAATTTTTATATTTTTTTATTCTATCTTTTCTCCATACCCAAATTTGAGGTGATACATAATGAATTGTTGCAATATTTGGATTTTTTTTTTTGACCTTTTCAGCAACTCTAAGGGAGAAATCCGGACTATCTACAGAAAATAGGATATCTGGCTTAAACTCAACTATTTTTTTAACAGTTTCATTTATGATTTTTTTTATTTTAAATACGTTAAGTAACACACTTGTTATCCCGATATATGTTATATCTTTAAGATTAGATATAGTCTCTATATTGAGTGATTTAAGATTTTCACCTCCAAGGCACAAGTATTCTATTTTATTTTCTTTTATTTTTATTTGCTTAATAACCTCTGAAGCTAATTTATCTCCTGATGGTTCCCCAGTTAGAATAAAAATTTTCTTCATTTTATATTAATAAACATTTTATTTTTATTAGCGAAGTTAATACATGCATTTTTTTCTAAGAATATATGTTGTTTGTTTTTTAATACTATTCCTTTAAGACCGGCTGTCTTACTTAATTTAAAAGTTTTTAATCCAACTGTTGGTAAATCTATTCTCAAGTCTTGTTTTTTTTTAGGAAATTTTACTAAAACACCGCCCTTCTTATTATTTTTAGATTTACACTCTATAAGCATTTTTTCTGTTCCACCTTTTTTTTCTATAGATATTACTTTATTACTCCTGACAACAGTCCCTTGACTAAAATTATATTTTCCTAATTTAGCTAATGTTCGAATAGCCTTTTTAATATCTTTTTTATCTTCACTATTTGGTTCTATTTTAGTGTAATTACCCTTTTTTAAAGTCAATTCAGGATTAAAAAAGAGAGAGTTAACTGTTTTAATTTTTTTCTCTTTTAAAATTTTGATTATTTCTTTCAATATTGCTGCATCACCAAGTTTTGATGCTTTAAATATTCTTGGTATAAAATACATTCCTTTTAAATCTAATTTTAGTTTAGAAAAATTGGGTTTTGACACTTTACCGGCAAATAAAATTTTATTACAATTATTAGTTTTAAGAATGTTAATTATCTTTCCAAATTGTCCTATTGAAACAGGATACGATTTTTTGTCTTTTCTAAATTTTTTAGATCTGGTTAAATCTATAATTAAATATTTTTCTTTTTTTCTCTTGATTTTATTAAGTATTTTAAGTGGGAAACTTGTTTCTCCAAATATCAAACCAATCATACTACTCCTTTGAAAAAGGTGTACAAATAGATCTTTTTTTATCTTTATTTATGAATTCTATTACGTTTTTTACTAATGGATTTTCCTTAAATGCTCCATTAAGTTTATTTAAATTTTCTGTAAGATTTTTCGTAGCAAATATTTCTCTATAAGCCTCAGAAAGTCCTAAAATATTTTTATTTTCAAAATTGGCTCTTCTAAGACCAATTAAATTCAATCCTTGAAGATAATTTCTATTACCAACGGATAGACCATATGGAATTACATCGTGTAAAACGCCCGTCATTCCTCCAATCATTGCCATTTGACCTATTCTTGTAAATTGTTGAACTGCAGAGTTGCCACCTATAACTACGTTATTTTCAATAGTTACATGACCTCCAAGGGGCACGTTGTTTGCTATAATTACGTTATCTCCAACATTACAGTCATGTGCTATATGTGATGAAATCATAAAAAGACAATTGTTACCTATTTTTGTTAAACCTCCTCCACCAATAGTACCAGGATTAACGGTAACATATTCCCTAAATTTGTTGTTATCACCAATTTCTAATGATGTTTTTTCACCATTATATTTTAAATCTTGTGGATCATTACCAACAGAACTAAACGGAAAGAAAACATTACCTTTCCCTATTTTGGTTTTACCAGAAATGTTCACATGTGAATGGATTATAACATTTTCATTTATTTCTACATCTGGCCCTATAACAGTGAATGGTCCAATTTTTACACTTGAATGAATTTTTGCTTTTTTATCTACAATCGAAGTTTTATCTATCATTTGTTATCTTTAATAAAATTTTTTAAATCTTTAGCGGGATAACCCATTACTTTAGAATTACTTGGAATATTTTTAATTATACCGCTGCCACCTCCGATTTGAACATAATCACCAATTTTAAGATGGCCAGATATTCCTGCCTGACCACCAATCATAACATTATTGCCAACAGTTGTACTACCAGCAAAACCAACCTGTCCCGCGATGACACAATTTTCACCTATCTTAACATTATGACCTACATGAATTTGATTATCTAAGTATGTATTTGTTCCTATTATTGTATTTGATAAAGATCCTCTATCAATAGTCGATCCACAGCCTATTTCTACATGGTCGTTTATAATTACTATTCCCACTTGTGGGTACCTAATATTAGAGCTTTTGTTAGGAAAAAAACCAAAACCTTTTTTACCTATCACGCATCCATCCAAAATATGTACATGATTTTTGATCAAAGAATTTCTAATTATTACGTTTGAACCTATGATGCAATTATCACCTATAGATACATTTTTTTCTATTATAGTATTATGTCCTATCCTACAATTCTGACCAATTTTTACATTTTTACCAATTAATACATTTTTACCATGTTCAACCTTATCTTTGTATTTTGTTAATTGAATATCTTGAGCTGAATTATCATAATCGTCCGTAACAGATTCTGGATAAAAAATTTTAGTTATTTGAGCGGTATGTAGAAGAACTTGATCTGAAATTATTGGCTTACAACTACTAGGTAAAATTGATTTAAGATTATCTTTTGTTAAACAGTAAGAAGCTTTGGTTAATTTAGCAAAATCCTTATATTTAATGGAATGAAAAAAGGTTAATTCTCCTTTTTGGGATGAGTTAAGATCTTTTATATCTGTTATTTCATCATCTAAGAATTTTTGAGTAATTAAATTTATTGATTTTAATAAGTAGTTGATATTATGGGGACCTGTATTTTCAAAAAAAGGATTAATCATTTTTTTTAAATTTAATATCAAAACTTATTTTAAAAGCTTATCAAGATTTATTGCTGATTATTTCCTGTCTACAATAGTAGCTGACCATATTGCATCAGCCATTTTTGTACCCTCTACAAAAGCTTCACCTTTGTATTTCCACACCCTGCCATGCGATCTTATAGCTTCTATATTGAGTTCCAAAGTACAATCAGGTATCACAGGATTTCTGAATCTAGCTTTTTCAACACTCATTAAAAAAACTAATTTATTATCATACTCTGATTTATCTATGCCAGCTGCTGTAAGTGCAGCTGCTGCTTGTCCAAATGCTTCAACGATGAAAACACCTGGCATTACAGGTTGATTGGGAAAATGGCCTTGAACAAAAAAACTGTTTTTTTTGACATACATTAGTGCTGTAGCCGAAAAAAGTTTTTTAATATTAATCAATTCATCTATTAATAACATAGGCTCCCTATGAGGAAGCAATTCTCTAATTTGATTTTTACTCAATTTAGCAGTCATTAATTAATATCAATCTTTTTAATCTTTTCATTAAGAATTTTTATTATATCTTTGGTAATATCCAACTCTTTTCTTCCAATTATCACATTTTGTTTTTGCAGAATCATAGAAATAGAATTTTTTTTAGAATATTCATAAAGTATTGGTTTTAAGTTTTTTAAAATAATATTAGTTCCTTCATTTTTTTTTTGATTTAATTCCTCTTGATTTTGTTTTACAGTGTTTTGATATTTTGCTATTTTCTTATTTAAAATAGATATTTTATTTTTTAATTCTTCATCATTTAATATGTTTTTTTTTGAATTTATATTTTCATCCTCTGATTTAATTTCATCTTCTAAAATTTGAACATTTTCTTTTAGTTTTTTATTAAAATTTGAAATTTGTCTATTTAATGATATTCCAGCCATAGACTCTTTAATCAAAACATCCATATTAATATAAACGATTTTGTTTGTAATTTGGTTAGCAAAAGAGTTACTAACAATAAAAATAAAAAAAATTATTTTTAGAAAAAAAGACATTAAAAGGTTGTACCAATTTTGAATCTAAATGTTTCCGTTTTATCTGTTGAGGATTTTGTAATTGGTGAAGCAAAGGAGAAACTTAGAGGTCCAATAGGAGTAAACCAATCTATAGCTAGACCTGTTGAAGATCTTACTTTATTGCTATCTAACGAACTATTATAATCAACACCCCATATATTAGCAGTATCTATAAATAGACTGAAATCAATATTTTCCAGATCCTTCATAAAATTTGGAAGCGTTGCAGCTATGTTCACAGCTGTACCATAGTTACCACCAATATAATCTTCATTATCCTTTGGTCCTATCTTGCCAGCAACAAATCCACGTAATTTTCGAGAGGGGATAAATATTCTTTTACTAATTCTAACATCATCATCAAAATTATTAATAGCCTTAGCAAAAAATATAAATGAAAAAACAGTTTCATTTTGGAATTTAGTGTAATTTGCGTATTCATATGCATTTGAAATACTTTGATCGTCAGCTATTATTGGTAATGTTTGACTGAATGTGCTTCTATAACCATCCGTTGGTTGAAAATTTTGATTTAATTTATTTAAATTAAGTGAATAAGAAAAATTGGTATCCAGATAATCACCTTCCTGCTTTTTTTTTGCACTAGAAGCGAGGGAAGAGGTTGTCAAACTTTCATAATACATTGATAATTCAGGTGAAAAGAAAATATCTTGATATTGCTCGAAACTTGTTCCAAATGAAAATCCTGTTTCATTAGTTTTGTAACCAAATTTATTCATAAGGTCATTTCTGCTACTTTCTATTGTCGTATTTAAAGTCTTGTCAGTATTTCTAAAATTAGGTTCTGAAATTTTAAACTTACCCTGAAGTGAGTCATCACTTAATGTAGCACTTACATTTACTTTTGATCCTTTTCCTAGATAATTATTTTCAGCAATGGCGAATGATATGCTTGATCCGCTTGTTCCTGTGCCAGCACCAGCCGAAATTTCACCTGTAGGTTTTTCATCAACTATCACATCAATGATTTTTAATTGATCAGAAGAACCACTTTTTACGTTTGTTTTAACAGTTTTAAAAATGTTTCTTGATTTAATATTATTTATAGATTTTTTAAATAGAATTTCGTTGTAAGAGTCACCCTCATCTGAAACTATTTCATTTCTGATAACACTTTCATCAGTGATATAATTACCTAAGATATTTATTTTTTCAATATACTCTTTCCTACTTTCGACTAGTTTTATTTTTAAATCTATACTATCTTTTGATAATGTTTCAGTATAAGTGGCATTTAAAAATTCAAATTGTTTTTGTATAACAATTTTGTCAATTTCTTTCAAAATTTTATTAATCCTATTGATTGAATAAAATTTACCCTTTAATTTATTAATTGTTTCATTTATTTCAGAAAAATTTTCTTTTTCAAATGATGTTGGGATATCTAAACGTATATTTTTAAACTTATATCTTTCACCAGCATTAATATTAAAAATTAATTCAAATTGATTAGTGTCAATCAATTGAGCATTGGAAGAATTTATTTCCACGTTGTAATAACCATTATTTTTATAATAGTTTTTAAGTAAATTCTCATCCAATCTTATTCTGTTCGAATCTAAATATTTTTTATTAGAAATAAACTTCCAAAATTTGCTTTCCTCAGAAATTATTATATTTTTAAGTTTTCTATCTTTTATTTTTTTTTCACCAATAAATTTAATTTTTGATATATATGCTTTTTCACCTAAATTTATCTCGTATTTAAGATCTATTGTACTATTACTATTTTTTTTTATTTTCGATTCAATTTCTGAAAAATAGTAACCGTTTAACTTTAAAATATTTTTTAATTTTGATTCGTCTCTTCTAACTTTATTTTCAACAAATGGATTTTTTTCTTTTAAACTTAAATTATCATTTAATAGTTTCAATACGGATTTATTTTTTACACCAGATATTTCAATGGTTTGTATAATTGGATTCTCCTTAATTTTTATAAATAAAATGTTATCATTAATACTTATTGTAATATTTTCAAAAAATTCTGTTTCGTATAAATTTTTTAATATTTTATTAATTTTTATACCATCATAGTCCTCGTTGGCTTTAATCTTTCCGAATAAAATAATGTTAGATTTAGAAATTCTATTATTACCATCAATTTTAATTTCTTTAATAATTTCTGAATTAGCATTAAGACAAATTAAAAATAGTAATAAAAATTTTAATAATATTCTCATAAGATTCTATTCTATACAATGGTTAAGCGTTTTCAATCTTACATATTTATTTAATTTAATAATTTGCTTAGAATTTTTAGGTTTTTGGTATTTATATTTTTTAAACTCTTTAAGGTTAATAATTTTAAATAGTAATTTATTTATTTTGTTGTACTTGATGTGCCCTTTTAAAAAATTATCAACTAATTCATCATTAGCAGATATAACAACTGTTTCAAATAAAGATAGATTATTTGGTATTTTGTTTAATATTTTCAGTATAGGGAATTGATTTAAATCAGGCTCTTTCAATTCTAAATTATTTAAAACTTCTAGATTTATTTTTTTTGTTTCAAATCTTCTATGGATATCTTTGCAAATATAATTAAAAATTGGAATTTTCATTGTAGTGTCATGTATCAATAATTTAGTAGTACCGTTTGTATATTTAATTATAGAGTGCAAATAAGATTTTGGATGTATCAAAATTTTAAAAAACTTTTTTTTTAAATTAAAGATTCTTTGAGCCTCTATAACTTCAAATACTTTATTTATTAAAGTTGCTGAGTCTATTGAAATTTTTTTTCCCATTTTCCAAGTAGGATGCTTTATGGCTAATGAAGGATTTATATTTATTATTTTTTTTTTAGTATAATTTAAAAATGGTCCTCCTGATGCAGTTATGTATATTTTTTCAATAGAAGATATATTAAAACCATTGTTCAAAGAATAAATTGAGAAATGTTCAGAGTCGATAGGTATGAATTTCGTTCTATGTAATTTTAACTCTTTTTTAATTAAATTCCATGCACATATAATAGATTCTTTATTTGCTATTCCAATTGACTTTGAATATTTAATTAAATTAAGTGTTGGCTCAAGTCCTGCGATACCCGTAATAGATGACATCACATAATCTATTTTGGATTTAAATATTTTATCTAGTTCTAAAAAATTATTGTAAATTTTTATATTCTTATTTAATTTTTTTTTTAATATTTCATAATGTGGTTTGCTTGTGACAATTAAATGCTTAACTTTAAAAGTTTTAGATTGTTTTACAATTTCTTTGATATTTTTATTTGTAGTTAATAATTGAACATCAAAATTCTTTTTATTTTCATTCACTATATCTAAGGTTATTTTTCCGATCGAACCTGTTGATCCAAGTATTGCAATTTTTTTTTTCATAATTAAATAAAACAAATTATATATGTAATTAAAAAAACAAAAATCATCCCATCTATCCTATCCAAAATACCACCGTGTCCTGGAATAATTTTTCCTGAGTTTTTTATACCAGATTGCCTTTTAAAATATGAAATTCCTAAATCTCCTAATTGCGATATTAAAGATAGACAACTTACAAAAATAATAAATAATAAAAATTCAGTGTTTACAAAGTAATTTTTAAAAATTAATAAGTTATTTTTATATAGAATATAACTAGTAAATATTGGTAACAAGAAACTACCTATTAAGCCTGAAATTGTTTTTTTTGGACTAACGCTTGTTAGCTTTGGACCTTTCAATATTTTTCCAAAAATATAACCTCCCAGATCAGTCAAGATACAAATAAACAATATTGTTAAAAAGATTGTAAAACCTTCAAACTCCATAAAACTCACATAACGTATTTGATATGCTGAAACAAACGACAACATCAAGAAAATAAATCCTGGTACTACATATTTTCTAGATTTAGCGATAGCCACCCACTCATAGACAGCAATAGCGAAGCAAATATACAAAAATAACATGAAATAATACGACCCTAAATAAACAAAATAAATTACCACTGGTGTAAAAATTAATGAACTAATTAGTCTGTTTTTAAATTCATTTAAAATCATATATTTCCAAAATTTCTTTTTATATTCTTAAATTTATTTAAAATTTTTAAGTAATCTATTTCATTGAAATCAGGCCATAACTTTTTTTCAAAAAAAATCTCAGAATAAGCTAATTGCCATAGCAAAAAATTACTCAATCTTTTTGTATTACCAGTTCTTATTAAAATATCGGGATCAGGTAAGTTCGTGGTATACAAATTTAAAGAGATTTTTTTTTCATTAATTATTTGTTTTTTTTTAATCAATGTTTTAATTGAATCAACTATCTCACTTTTTGACCCGTAGTTAAGTGCAAGGTTAATTTGCAAAGATTTGTTTCCTTTAGTTTTATTTTCTGAATGATTGATAATTCTTTTTATTTTAACAGGAAATTTTTTTTTATTACCAATTATTTTTAATTTTATATTTTGCTTTATTAATTCGTCAAGTTTGTTTTTTAAAAAATTTTCCAAAAGATTTAAAAGAAATTTAATTTCTGTTTGGGGTCTTTTCCAATTTTCCGTGGAAAATGCAAATAATGTTAGGTAAGGAATTTTTTGTTTTATTGAAATCTTTATTATTTTTTCGACAGTTTTTAAACCAGCCTTATGACCATAATTTCTTGATTTCTTTTGTTTAAGTCCCCAACGTCCATTTCCATCCATAATGATGGCTACATGTTTAATTGGATTCATATGGTCATGATTTCTTTTTCTTTTAAATTTACTTTATCATCTACCTTTTTAATACTTTCATCAGTGATATTTTGAATATTTTTTTCTTCCCTCTTTTCAATATCCTCTGCAATCTCTTTTGATTTAAGTAGTTTTTTTAATTCATCATTTGCTTCACGTCTAATATTTCTTATTGATATTTTACATTGTTCACCCATAGACTTAATCATTTTTTTTATTTCATTTCTTCTTTCCTCACTTAAACTTGGAATAGGTATTCTAATTAAATGACCATCAATTTGTGGGTTTAATCCTAAGTCTGACTTTTTTATTGCTGAGTCTATTAAACTTACATTTGTATTGTCCCAAACTTGAATATTTATCACTCTTGGTTCTGGCGTTGTAATACTTCCAAGTTGATTTATAGGCATTTTTTGGCCATAGACCTCTACTTTTATTAAGTCTAACATATTAGCGTTTGCTCTTCCGGTGCTCAATGTACTTAAATCTTTTGTAAACTTATCAAACGTTTTATTCATTTTGTTTTGATACTCTGTTTTATTGAACATTAGTCACCTATTTTTAGTCTGATGAAATCTTTAACTTTAAGTCCAGGTAAATTTAAATCTTTAATTACATCTGAAACCGTCTTTTTCGTATCCATTACCCAAATTTGTGACATTAAACTATTATCTTGCTTATATTTCTGCAGTTTACCTAGACTTATTTTTTCCATAATATTATTAGGTTTTCCAGAGTTTTTTAATTCTTCATCGATTAAACTTTTTTCCTTATTCAATATTTCTTTGTCAATTTCATTTTCTGTAAGAGCTAATGGGTTAGAAGCTGCAATGTGCATTGATAAATTTTTTCCAAATTTATCAATTATTTCGTTATAATTATCATTTTCAATTGACACTATCACACCTAATTTTGCTATATTGTCTTTAACTATTGAATGTAAATAAAAAAAGTTTTTTTGATTTTTATTTGAAAATGTTTTTAACCTACCTATAGTAATTTTCTCACCTATTTTTGATATTATCTCAACTAGGTTTTCGCTGACTATTTTTCCATTTTTCATTTTTTCATTATTTAATTTATCTAAGTTTGAAGATACATTATTGTTAATTTGTCCAACTTCTTCGGCAAATTTTAAGAAGTCTTCATTCTTAGCCACAAAATCTGTCTCGCAATTTAATTCTATTATTGAGATTTTTTCTTTATTTTCATTAATACAAACTAAACCCTCATTAGCTTCTCTGTTCATCTTTTTTGAAGCTTTGGAAATACCCTTAACTCTTAAAATTTCTATTGATTTTTCTATATCGCCATTTGACTCTTTTAATGCATTATTACAATCTTTAAATCCAGCGCCAGTGACTTTACGTAATTCTTTTACTTTGTGGACATCGCTCATATTTAATTTAATGACTTATTTTTTTGAGTATCTATTTTATTTTTGTTTACATCAATTTTTTTGGAATCAGTAATTTCTTCGTTTACATTTTGCTTGATATTTTTATTGGCCTCGATTATTGTTGATTTTATTAAGTTGCAATACAAATCTATTGATCTTCTAGCATCATCATTCCCAGGGATTGGAAAATCAATACCATCAGGATTAGAGTTTGTATCTAACACGGCTATTATCGGAATTCCGAGTTTGATAGACTCTTTTATTGCTAAAGATTCATAATTAGTATCTATAATAAAAACTAAATCAGGAGTTTTTTTCATCTCTGAAATACCGCCTAATGATCTTTCTAGTTTATCCCTTTGTGCACTCATTTTTAATAATTCTTTTTTAGTAAAACCTCTATTCTCGGAAGATAAATCTTTCGTAATTTTTTGTAATTTTTTTATAGAGTTCGATATTGTGCCCCAATTCGTAAGCATGCCACCTAACCATCTATAATTTACATAATACTGACCTGTGCTTTTCCCTAGTTCAGCAATTGCATCAGAGGCTTGTTTTTTTGTAGATATAAATAATATTTTACCATTTCCACTTATGGTTTGATAAACTTTTTCAAGTGCAATTTGAGCTAATTCGAGTGTTTGTGTAAGGTCAATTATATGGATAGAGTCTTTTTTTCCAAAAATGTATTTTTTCATTTTAGGATTCCATCTTAATGTTTTATGACCTAAATGAACACCTGCCTCTAACAATTGTTGAATTGATATTTGTGGTATCTTCATATTTCTTTCCGGTTATGCCTCCACAATTACTTCCTTTAAATATAGGACCGGGGGTATAAAACCATTAACTGTGTGCGTATTTAAATAAGTTAATTACTAATAAAATTAGTTTGTGACAACCTTTTTTTTAATTAATTTCGAGTGATATATCGTGTTTTTTTAACTCTTCTAATGTGTGTCTATTAATATCTCTTTTATTTTCTAAATCGAAAACCATATATTTGCCATTATGATTAAATTTAATCGTTATTTCAGTGTTGCCAGGGTCTTTAATTTGTTCGGATAGTTTATCAAGCTGACTTAGGTCTTTTAGAAAAAATTTAACATTTTCTAAAGGTATTTCGTATAAAGATTTTAACGAAACAATTTTAAATACATTATATTTTTTTGTTTTTTTATCATCATCACTGATAGTTTTGAATACAGTTAATAATACTGAAGAACCTTCAGTTAAAACTTCTCTATTTTTTTCTAAAATATCAGAAAATACAAAAAGCTCGAAAACACAGGAAAGATCAGAAAATTTTATAACTGCGTATGGGTTGCCCTTGTTGGTTTTTCTCTCTTGAATTTTAAGAACTGTGGCTGCAATTTTAGACTCCCTTAAATTATCACTTTTATTAAAATTTTCAAAATTTTGTATCTTATACTCCCCATATATATTCTTAAATTGATTAAGAGGATGGTCAGAAATAAAAAAACCAACTGCCTCAAATTCTTTTGATAATCTATCCTCGAATTTCCAGTCATCCTTTTTGTTAATATAGTAATCTTTCATGTTATCATCGTCATCAAATAAATTAATTTGATTGGTTAGCTTATTATCGTAAATATTTTTTGATTTAAGAATTAAATTAGGTATTGAATCGTATAAAGATGCTCGATTTTTATTTATTTCGTCAAAAGCACCACCTTTTACCAAGCCCTCTAATTGTAATTTATTAATATCTTTGGGATTTACTCTATTGATAAAATCATTTAAAGATTTAAATTTTCCATTTGTTTCCCTTTCTAATACTATATTTGATATAGCATCATATCCAACATTTTTAATTGAACCCAAAGCATAATAAAAGTTTTTATCGTCTGCTCTAAAATCTGCAAAACATTTATTTATGTTAGGCCTGATAATATTAAGTTTGAGTCTTTTTATTTCTTCGTAAAATTCGCTTAGTTTTTTTTGATTTGAAATATCCATTGTCATAGATGCTGAGAAAAATTCATTTGGATAATGAGTTTTTAAAAATGCGGTTTGATATGCAATTATAGCGTAGGCTGCTGCGTGACTTTTATTAAAACCATATTCTGCAAACGGTTCAATTTTTAAGAATATGCCAGCTGCTATATCTTTTCTAATTCCATTTTTAATAGCACCCTCGATAAAACCAATTTTTTGTTTTTCTACCTCAGCTCTCTTCTTTTTCCCAATCGCCTTTCTTAAAATATCTGCTTCAGCTGCGGTAAAACCAGATAACTTTTGTGCTATTTGCATAACTTGCTCTTGGTAAATAATTACTCCATAAGTTGGTTTTAAAATATCTTCTAACATTGGATGTATATAATCAGGCTCCCTTAAGCCATTTTTGCAATCGTTATATACGGGAATATTGCTCATAGGTCCGGGTCTATAAAGCGCTACTAAAGCTATAATATCCTCTAGATGAGTTGGTTTCATATTTATTAGCGCATCTTTCATTCCCGAACTTTCTAACTGAAATAATCCAACAGTGTTTCCTTTAGATAACGTTTCAAAAACTAAACTGTCCTCGTAATTTATATTTTCAATAGAAAAATCTTTGTTTATTTTTTTTATTAATTTGTGTGTTTTATTAATTACTGTAAGTGTTTTTAAACCTAGTAGATCAAATTTTATGAGACCGGCATTTTCAGCCGAATACATATCAAATTGTGTTGATGGAAGTAATAAATTCGAAGACATATCTTTATACAAAGGAACTGATTTGGTTAATTTTTTATCTGCGATTACAACTCCCGCTGCATGTGTTGCAACATTTCTATATAAACCTTCTAATTTAAGTGACATATCTATTAAATTTTTGACTCTAGTATCATCTTTAATTAGTTTCTGTAATCTAGGTTCTGAGTTTATACATTCGGTTAGACTCCTGGGTCTAGATGGATCAAATGGAATTAATTTTGCAATACTATCAACAAATCCATATGACAACCCAATTACTCTTCCTACATCTCTGATTACCATCCTTGCTTTTAACTTACCGAAGGTAATAATATGCGCAACACTGTCCTTATATTTTTTGTTTAAGTACTCAAAAAGTAAATCTCTTTTTTCCTCACAAAAATCAATGTCAAAATCAGGCATAGAAATTCGAGAAGGATTTAAAAATCTTTCAAATATAAGATTATATTTTATAGGATCGACATCTGTTATTAATAAGCACCAAGCTACCAAAGATCCAGCTCCTGATCCTCTTCCGGGTCCAACAGGAATATCATTACCTTTAGCCCAAATTATATAATCAGACACAATTAAAAAATAACTTGAGTACTTCATTTTAATAATAATATTTAGTTCATGATCTAATCTATTTTTATATTGACTAAACAGCCTGTGTTCTTCAGGTTTTTGTTTATCTCTACAATAAACTTTTTTAAATTTTTCATAAAGTCCTTCATGCGATAATCGTTGCAATTTATTATCCGCACTGCCATCTTTTTCTGAACTAATATTAGGCAAAATTGGTTCTGAGGGTGTTGGTCTAAAATTACATCTTAGAGGTAAATTGTAATTATTTTCTAAAGCCTCAGGTAAGTCACTAAACAGATTTTTCATTTCATCATGAGATTTTAAATAATGTTCATTTGTATATGAAAATCTTTTTTTATCATTTAGATAAGATTTATTACCGATACATATTAATGCTTCATGCGCATCATGCATCGATCTTTCAATATAAAATACTTCATGTGAAGCTATAATTGGAATATTAAGTTTTAATGATAATGCTAAATTAAATTTTTCAAATATTTTTTCGTCTTTATCGGAATGCCTTTGAATTTCAATATAAAAATTATCATTAAAATTTTCTTTAAGATCTTTATAAATTTTCTCTATCAACTCAAATTTACCTTTATTAAAAAGACTACCGATCAATCCATTTATTGAGCCTGTCATTACAATTAAACCTTCGGTTTTTAATAATAACTCATTAAACTTACAGTGTGGTTTTGATAAACTTTCATTATCAATATATGATTTTGATGATAGTTCTATTATTCTGCTATAACCCAGTTGGTTTTTTGAAATCAAAGTGAGCAAACCTTCCTCTTTTTCGATTTTAAAAATTATTTGAGTGCCAATAATTGGTTGGGTTCCGCTCTTTGCGATTTTTTCAGAAAACTCTAATGCTCCACATAAATTAGATGTATCCGATACACCTATACTTAATATCTTATTTTTTTTACATATATTATAAAGGTCATCAATTTTTACTGCACCTTCACATATAGAATACTGTGTATGAATTTTAAAATGGGTAAATTGTTTTGGATATTCAAATTCTTGCATTATAAGTTTTTATCTTACCATCTTGAATTTGCAATTTATAATCAGCCATTTTAGCAAAATATAAATTGTGGGTTGCAAAAATTATTACTCTATTTTTATTTTTTAGTTTAAAAAGTAAATTAAATATTTCTTTTGAATTTTTAAGATCTAAACTTCCAGATGGTTCATCAGCTAACAGAATTTCTGGTGAATTTATTATTGCTCTGGAAATTGCTACTCTCTGCGCCTCACCACCAGATAATTCTGATGGATAATGGTTAATTCTTTTTGCTAAATGTAAATTACGTAATATTTTATTTGCATCATTTTGAGCAACTTTCAAATTATTATTAATTGCTAACCTGGACAAATAAACATTCTCTAATGCGTTAAAATCGGGTAACAAATTATTTTCCTGATAAATAATACCTATTTTGTTCGCTCTTAAGGAATCATTACTTTTTATATTATTAAAATCTACTTTTGTATTATTTAAAAATAATTCACCTGATGTAGGTCTATCAATTAATGATAAAATGTTTAATAAAGTTGATTTACCAGAGCCCGATGGACCTATTATTGAATAAGAATTTCCTCTCTTAAACGTAAAATTAATATTATTAAGGACTTTAATTTTATTTTTTTCAAATATTTTTGATATATTTTTTAATTTAATTGAATATTTATTCATATTTAAGAGATTTAATTGGATCTAGATTCGCTGCTTTATTTGCAGGGTATAATGAAACTATTATAGTAATTACAATTGATACAAAGCCAATTATGGATATTGATTTAAAATTAATTTCTGATGGCATTTTGCTTAAAAAATAAATTTCTTCAGGGAATAATGTGATATTAAAAACATTTGATAATAATATTCTAATCTCCTCAATATATACTGAGAATAAAATTCCTAAAATTATTCCAAATATCGTAGCAGATGTTCCAATTATTAAACCAACCAAAAAGAAAATTTTTTTTATTGATTTATTTTGTACTCCAATGGATTTGAGTATTGCTATTTCTTTAGTTTTATTTTTAACCAAAATAGTAAGTCCTGAGATAATATTAAAAGCTGCAACAATTATAATTAAAGTTAAAATTATAAACATAACGTTTCTCTCAACTTTTAGCGCCGAAAATAACGATTTATTTAAATCATCCCATGTGTAAACAAATTCATCAGTAAATGAATTTTTTAAAATTTCTTTTGCTATTTCAATATTTCTGGGTTGTTTAAGAAATATTTCAAAATATCTAGTTTCATTGTCTAAATTAAACAGCTCTTCTAAATCATTAATATTTAAAAAAGCAACATTTTGATCAAACTCAAGTAGGCCACTTTCAAAAATAGAGTCTACTATGTATGCTTCCTGTTTTGGCAATGACCCTATTATTGTATTTATGCCAAAAGGTGACATAATAACCACTTTATCCCCTATTTTTGCATTTAATAGGTAACTTAGTTCTTTACCTATAGAAATATGTTTTATATTAAGTTTTTTGTTACCTTGAAATTTTTCATTTTTAACTAATGATAGTTTGCTAAAATCCTTTTTTGTGTAAGATCTTAAAAGTATCCCCTTTGTATAATCTTTATTTATAATCAATCCCTCTGCACTATTGGTAATCATAACATTTTCAGATATGTTTTTAACTTTATTATTTTTAAATTTTTCAGTTTTTATTTCTTTATCGTATGGTTTCACCACTGCGTGTGCATTAAATCCTATTATCTTATTAATAAGCTCAGTTCTAAAGCCATTCATAACCGACATCACTATGATCAATACAGCAACACCTAAACTTATTCCTGCAAAAGAAAAAGTAGATATAATATTAATAAAACCTTCTTTTTTGTTGGTTCTTAGATATCTTAGCGTAATTTTTTTTTCTAGTTCAGAGATCAATTTTGCAATTTGTTGTTTATGATTTTATAAATTTCTTCCATTTTGATTTTAGTCACATCTTTACCGATTTCTTTAAGCTCAATATGATCATCCTCAGATTTTTTTCCAATAACTATTTGAAATGGTATACCAATTAAATTAAATTTTTTCATTTTAGACGATATACTCTCATCAGTATCATCTATAATAGAGTCAATATTATTATTTTTTAAATATTCATAAATATTTAATGCTTTTTCTAAATTTGTTTTATCATTTTTACTTATCTGTGGTAATATTGCACAATGATATGGAGAAATAGCCAATGGCCATTTCATAATTTCATTTTTCTCATCATATTTTGCTTCAATTATAGCACCAACCAATCTAGAAACGCCTACACCGTAAGAACCCATTTTTACAAATTCTTTTGATCCATTAAAATCTACAGAGGCACTCATTGATTTTGAATATTTATCACCAAAATAAAATATATGACCGACTTCAATTCCTTTAGTCTCTAATTTATTTTCGTAAGTTACATTGCTATCAAATTCATTTTGATTAAATTTATCATCTGTTACAGCATAATATTTGTCGTATTCTTTGCGTAAATCTATTAATGATTTTTTATCCAAAGCTACTTTATCATGGTTAACGTCAAATATTCTTTTATCTGTATATACTTTGCTTTCTCCTGTATTTGCAATTATTACAAACTCATGTGATAAATTTCCTCCTATAGGACCTGTGTCAGCTGCCATAGGAATAGCTGAAAGGTCTAATCTTTTAAAAGTTTTTAAATAAGATAAAAAGAATTTATTATATGAATATTGAGCTTCCTCATCAGTTAAATCAAAAGAATATGCATCTTTCATGTAAAATTCTCTACACCTCATAACACCAAATCTTGGTCTTAATTCATCTCTAAATTTCCATTGGATATGGTACATAAGTTGAGGAAGTGATTTGTATGACTTGATACAAGATCTAAATATTTCTGTTATTAATTCCTCATTTGTGGGTCCAAATAACAATTCTCTATTTTGTCTATCTTTAATTCTTAACATCTCATCACCATAATCATCATATCTTCCACTCTCTTTCCAAATTTCACTAGATTGAATGGTGGGCATTAACATCTCTTGTGCTCCAATACTATCCTGTTCTTGTCTAATTATTTGTTCAATTTTCTTCATAACTTTAAATCCTAATGGCAACCATGAGTAAATTCCAGCTGAAGACTGTTTAATCATTCCAGTTCTTAACATTAATTGATGAGATTTAATTTTTGCCTCTGATGGGTTATTTTTAAGAATTGGTATTAATGATTTTGAAAAATACATTCTATTAAATTCTTACTAGATTTATATTGGTTATTGGTCTTTTGCCAGTCTTTTCCTTAGTAAATTTTCTACAAGCCACTTTTAAAGCTTCTTTAAAATTTTCATCTTGTTTTTTATTATTTAATGAAAATGATTTGGATATTTTATCAATTTCCTCTTGAATTGAAAATCTAAATTCGTCATTATTAATAATTGGAATTCCCATAAAATTAACAATTGGTATATTATGAATATTACCTTGTGTTGTTATAATAACGGTAATATCTAAGTGTCCATTTTGTGAAATATTTCTTCTCTCTTTAATAGATTTCGAGTCCTCTTCTACTCCGATATTTCCATCCAAAAAGATTTTCCCATAAGGCGCTTTGTCGAAAACTTCTGGAGAATCTCCTGGAAATATTCTAACAATATCTCCGTTTTCTACCTTAATGGGATAGGGAACTTTTAGCTTTTTTGCAAAATTAATATGCTCTAACATATGTCTTTGTTCTCCATGAACTGGTATAACAGATTTTGGCTTTATCCATTCATACATATCTTTTAAATCATCTCTATTCGGATGACCCGATACATGTACAAAATCTGTCTCCTCTGAAATAACATTTATGCCCTCTCTAACTAATTGGTTATGAAGTTTATAAAGTTTTTTCTCATTTCCAGGAATTATTTTTGATGAAAAAATTACAGTATCGCCAGCTTCAACAAATACATCTGGATGTATGTAATTTGATATTCTATTCATAGCTCCCATCGGCTCGCCTTGACTTCCTGTGCATAAATAGATTATTTTTTCGCTAGAAATATTTTTAGTATCACGCGGATCAATTGGTTCTATTACATCACTTAAATATCCACATTTTTTTGCAGCTTTATAGATTCTGTGCATAGATCTTCCTACAAGAGAAATATTTCTTCCAGTTTTTTCTGCACAGTAGAAAACTGTTTTCATTCTAGCAACATTAGATGCGAAAGATGTAACTATTACTCTTTTTTTTTGTTTTTCTATTATATTTAACATGCTGTCTCTCACATCTTTTTCTGAGCCCGATCGACCAACACTTAAAACATTTGTAGAATCACATATCATTGTGAGCACACCCTCTTTTCCAATTTCGATTAATCTTTTCGAATTCATGTTATCCCCAACTAAAGGATTTGAATCACACTTCCAATCACCTGTATGTAAAATACTTCCAACTGGCGTTTCTATTCTAAGTCCATTGGGTTCTACAATAGAATGTGTCATTGTAACAAACTCAATATTAAACGGTTTAAGATTAATGGTAGAGCCCATCTGTACAATTTGCAAATAAGATGTGATGTCAATCTTTTTTTCTCTAAATTTTTCAGTAACTAGTAGAGCTGTAAACGGTGTGGCATAAATTTTGCATTTAAATTTTGGCCAAACATAAGTTATCGCACCTATGTGGTCTTCATGAGCATGTGTTAAAATAATTCCTAAAAAGTTGTCTTTTTTATCCTCTACATATCCAGGATCCGGATATATTAAATCTACACCTGGAATTGAGTCGTCTGCAAAAGTAACACCCACGTCTACCATTATCCATTTATGATCACCTTCTAGACCATATCCAAATAAATTCATGTTCATGCCAATTTCACCAGCGCCACCTAATGGACAGTATAAAAGTTCATGTTTCATCTAATTCAATAACTTAACTACTTTAATTATACCATTTAGAGTAATATCTTTATTTAAATTGATCTTATAATCAAAAGAATTTTTAAATATATGAGCCAACCCACCTGTAAGTATTATTTTAAAATTTATTTTAGTTTCTTTTTTAATTAAAAAAATTATTTTGTTAATAAGTCCGATATAACCCCAGTAAAAGCCAGATATTACCGAATTATTAGTATTTTTACCTAAGATTTTATTAATTTTTTTCAATCTAATGTTGGGTATTAATGAAGCTTTGTTAGATAAGTTATTTAAGGATATTTGAACACCCGGCGCTATAACGCCTCCTATATAGTTATTAGACTTTATTACATCGAATGTAGTAGCTGTACCAAAATCTATAATTATATAA